>NZ_CP087263.1:1921071-2241250 GCF_020923435.1 Brevibacillus humidisoli
TTTCAATGGGGATCAACCATTCCGGCGTTCTCAGGAGGAATGGAGAGCGGACTGCTTGATTTCCACACATCGGCTGGGAGAAGGGAACAGTTTCCCCGGGTTTAGCAAATCCTGCGGGTTAAACACATTGCGAATCTGGATCTGCGCCTCGATTTCCTCCTCCGTCAGGATGAACCGCATCTCTTCCTTTTTTTCTAGGCCGACGCCATGCTCACCCGTGATCGAACCACCTACATCGGTACATACTTTCAGTACTTCTGAACCTACTCTGGTTGCCAGTTCCGTCTCTCCGGGGTTACGGGCATCAAAGAGGATCAGCGGATGCAGATTGCCATCTCCGGCGTGAAACACATTGGCGATCCGCAGTCCCGATTGTTCGCTGATCTCGCGGATTCGCTGGAGCACCTCTGGCAGGCGGGAGCGCGGAATCACCCCGTCCTGCACCAGGTAATCAGGGGAGATCGCTCCCATCGCACCAAACGCCGTTTTGCGATTGGCCCACCATCGTGACCGCTCCTGATCGTCTGCTGCTACTTTAACCTCTCTGACATTCCGTTTCCGGCATACAGCGACGATCTGCTCAATCTGTTCGTCGATCCCCGCTGCAATCCCATCTACTTCCGCCAATAGGAGTGCAGCAAGATCTTTTGGATGACCAACCGGGTAGGTCGCCGCTTCCACACCCTCAATGGCGGTTTGATCCATCATTTCCAGTGCTGCCGGCACAATCCCGGCTGCGATGATATCCGACACCGCATAGCTTGCGTCTTCTACCCGGTCGAAGTAAGCGAGAACGGTCTGTTTTGCCTGCGGATTTTTCAAAATCCGCACCGTAATTTTCGTCACGATCGCCATCGTACCCTCCGATCCGGTCAACAGTCCCAGCAAATCATAGCCTGGTGCGTCAGGCATACCGCCCAGTTCCACGATCTCGCCATCCGTCAGTACCACTTCCAGTCCGAGGATGTGATTGGTCGTTACACCATACTTGAGACAGTGCGCGCCACCAGCGTTTTCCGCCACATTGCCGCCAATCGTACAGCAGTACTGGCTGGATGGATCAGGTGCGTAGTAGTATCCTCTGTGAGCGATCGCATGGGTCAGCTTCAGATTGACAAAACCAGGCTGCACCACAGCCAGCCGATTTTCCCAATCAACGTGCAGCAGTCGCTTCATCCTGACCAGACTGATGATCACTTCTCCGCCGAGTGGAATCGCCCCGCCGCTCAATCCCGTCCCCGCGCCCCGCGGGATAAACGGAATGTTGTTCTGCGACAGGTACCGGACTACGTTTGATACTTCTTCCGTGGACGATGGCAAAACAACTGCCCGAGGCATCCCACGCTGAATTGTATAACCATCACATTCATAGGCGATCAAATCTTCCGGTCGGTACAGGACGGAATCTGTACCGACCAACCTCACCAGATCGCGAATCAACGCATCCATATCGTGTCACTCACCTCCGTTGTCCCGCCACTTGATCCCGTTCGAGCGAGCGGTCTGTTTCCTGCGCATACGCCCAATCGAGCAACTGTATAGTATGAACGACTCTGCCCTTGTGGCCATGCTTTTTGACTCCTTTCGCTACTTGCAGCATGCAGCCGGGATTGCCCATGGTGATCCACTCTGCTTCCCTCGGAATATCGTCCATTTTACGATCGAGCAGTGCCTCCGCCATCTCCGGGTTGGTCAGGTTATAAATCCCGGCGCTGCCGCAGCAGCGGTCAGCATCGGGCAGCTCCAACAGCTTTACTCCCGGTATCTGCTGCAGCAATTGTCGTGGCTCCTCGCGAATTCCCTGCCCGTGCGCGAGATGACAAGCGTCATGGTAGGCAACCTGGGTATCAAGGTGCGCCTCTGGTTTTTCATAACCAACCTGGTGCAAAAACTTGGAGATGTCCTCCACTTTTGCAGAAAAGCGTTCTGCCTTTTGCCGGTAAACCGGATCGCTGTGCAGCAGTTCCGGATATTCTTTTAACGCACAGCCACAACCAGCCGAATTAACAATGATCGTGTCGACACCGGCTGTGAGAAAGGCATCAATATTTTCCCGGGCCAGCCGTTTTCCTGTCTGCCTGTCGCCGGCGTGGATGTGCAGCGCACCGCAGCATCGTTGTTCTCGCGGGATGACAACCTCGCTGCCGTTGCGGGCAAGCACGCGAATCGTCGCTTCGTGAACGTCGGAAAAGATCACGTCCATCACACAGCCCGTGAACAGCGCGACGCGTCGTTTTGTTTCCCCAAGTGACGACTTTATTGTCGTGGGGTATGTGGACAGCACCGATGGCTTTGCCTCTGGCAGAATCGCTTCCATCGCCCGCAGATGGGATGGCACGACGCGAAGCAGCCCGATTCGATGCAGCAGTGTGCGCAAGCCGCTCTTTTGATAAAATCGCAGCAACTTTCCTAACAACTGCAACCTCGATGGATAGGGAAACACCTTGCGAAAAAACAGGCTGCTGATCCACTTGCGCCACCCTTTTAAGGGGATCGCCTGCCTGATCTGTCCTCTCGCTTCTTCGATCAATAAACCAACCTGTACGCCGGCCGGACACGCCGTTTCACATGCCCTGCAATCCAAACAGGTGAAGATCGGGTTGGAGAACGCTTCGTTTAGCTGTATCTTTCCTTCTGCTGCAGCCTTTATCAGGTGCACGCGTCCGCGAGGCGATTGCTGTTCCTGCCCCATTTCCTGATACGTCGGGCATGATTCCAGACACAAACCGCAGTGGACGCATTGTGAATACTTTTCTTCGTCCGGCGGATCCTCCCATAGATAATGGCTGCCCGATATACAATCTGATTCTTTTGGCAGGTTCAACTTACATCCCTCCCACAAACCGCTTGGCATTAAGCGTGCCTTTTGGGTCAATCGCTTCTTTCAATCGTTTTAAAACGGGAAAATAGGCAGGCTCAGCTCCCCAGACCAGCAGTTGCTGACGCATCTCCAAAGGCGCGTGCTGCAAGATGGCATAGCCTCCGCGTTGTTCCACGACAGAGCGTGTCTGTGCGACGTAGGAGGAGAGCTGTTGCTTTTCTCCTATTGCATGCACTCTGGTAATCCCGTGCGCCAGTCCACCGTGGGCTTCCACATCCAAACCAATGGCTTCCGCCAGCCGCTGACATTGATCAACGATCGTTAGTACATCCATGTTCTTGCTGCCGATCTTTAGACTGATCCGGGTTTTCTCAGGATCGTGAGATTGATGATCTTGAGCGATCGGCGGCAGTTGGGCCAAACACCTCCACCAACTCCTCGCCTCTTCCCCAGTGAGGCGTTCGCAATCGGCTGCCTGTGGCAGATGATCGATTACCCACTTTTCCTGATACGCGACAGATGATGCCACATCTTCAAAGGCGACTGCCAGGCCGGGCCCGACACGGTTTGACAGTCGCATCATCACAGCCGGACTTAGCCACTCCAATGAAGTCGGCTCTAGCGGAGAGTCGAGCAGGGAAAGGACAAAGGACCTCGCGTGTTCCGGTTGATCCGGGGGAAAGCCGATCACCATCAAGCTCTCCTGCTGCGGGAGGGGACGCAGCTTCAGTGTCAGCTCACTGATCACGCCCAGCGTCCCCATCGAACCGATGAACAGCTTGTTCATGTCATATCCCGCTACGTTTTTCACCACTTTTCCCCCTGCTCGAATCATCCGTCCGTCAGGGTAGACCAGACGCAATCCGATCACCCAGTCACGCGCCGAACCGTACCGACAGCGTTTGGGACCACTGTCGTTAGCTGCTATCACCCCACCGATCGTCGCATACTGAGGCCAGAAGGGGTCCAAGGGTACCATTTGACCGTACTGGGAAAGATACTCGTTGAGTTGATCCATCGTGGTACCCGCTCGGACTGTGACTGTCATATCGCCAACCGAGTGCTCCGTAATCCCCGTCATCCTAGAGAGCGAGAGAATCAAATCAGCTTGTTCTACTAGACCACCAAAGCCCCTTTTGCTACCCCCTCCCTGGGGTATAACCGTCAATGAATGCTTGTTCGCGTAGGAGAGGACAGTCGCAATCTCTTGTTCCGTCTGCGGACATACGGTATAGGCAGCAGTGTTGCCAAGAGTGTCAGCGGGCTGAGGGTGACGAGTAACGGGTAGATCCGGTATCAAATCGGCTAGTTCGGTTATCAGCATGAGGATGCACCCCTTTCTTTTCATAGCCATACGCTCTATTATGTTCGGTATGGCAGAACAGTGTCGCGAAGTTTGGTTGGCTTTGCAGATCTAAGGTGCGAAGCAGATTTGACGGAGTTGATTTGATTTAAGTCATACTCTGGCCTGCTTTACGATCCAATCCGCTTATCGACTGGGACCCATGGACGACGGTTGTGTTTGTAGATGAGGTAGACAACCGCACAGACGATCAACAGAACCAATAGCGAACCGATGTGAAACAGTCCTTTCTCTGCTGCCCAGACGATAGAATAACCAAGCGAACCGGAGAGCAGGGCATAGTAGGCAAACGGAACCAGGGTCTGACGTATGACAATTCCTTCTTTTCCTAACAAACCAACCACTGCAGAAGCAGCGACTACATTGTGGACACAGATCATGTTCCCGGCAGCACCGCCAACCGCCTGCAAGGCGACGATCCAGGTAGGATCGACGGCGATCCGTTCCCCCACTCCGAACTGGAACAGCGAGAACATCATGTTGCTGATCGTGTTGGAACCGGCTACGAACGCCCCAAGCCCGCCGATGAATGGGGCAAAGATCGGCCAGGCCGAACCGGTCAATGCAGCGACTCCCTCAGCAAGTGCAATCGGCATCTGGTCATAGCTGGCAGACCCACCGCCTGTGTTGATAAACACCTGGACCATCGGCACTGTAAAAAGAAGAGCTGTCGAGGCCCCCCATGCCGTCTTGGCGGAGTTGGACCAGGCTCGTTTATACGACGACCCGTCCATGTTGTGGAGGAAATAGGTAATCACAGATACAAGAATAAAGATGGTTCCCGGCAGATACAGCGGTTGAAAGCTGGCAGTGATGTCCGTGCCGAATATGTTGGGGAACTGTACAGTCCAGGCTTTCATCCAACTGCCAAATGGCAGCGCTGTCAAACGAGTGATGACCAAGAAAAGGCCGACCAGTACATAAGGGGTCCATGCCTTGAAGGTACTCATCTCTTTTGAAGCACCGGCAGCATCCCGGATTTCAATCCGGCCACTCCACTCCGGATTCCACTTGTGCTTCTCATCAAAGTCCCAATATTCCTCTTGTTTCGGCAGGAAGAGTCCCCTTTTGGCCACCCTGACCACGATCGCAAGCCCGATCAGCCCGCCGATCATGGAAGGAAACTCCGGTCCAAGCAGATTGGCGACGATCAGGTAGGGAACGGTCATCGCCAAAGCAGCAAACAGAGCAAACTTCCAGACACGCAGTCCCTCACCGAATGACTTGTTTTTGCCGTAAAACCGCGTCATGAAAGAGACCACCAACAATGGCACCAACGTGCCGGTGATCGCATGCAGCAGGGCCACTTTGGTGCCGATCATGGAGAGAAAGGCAGTCCAGTCCTGAAATCCAATGCTGGCAGCATACGATTGAACGGTATCATCCGTACCAAGCCCGTTGCCGATACCGACCAGGATCGGCGTGCCGACAGCACCAAATGAAACGGGGGTACTTTGAATGATCATCCCGGCCATCACCGCAGCCATCGCGGGAAAGCCCAATCCTACCAGCAGTGGCACCGCTACGGCGGCTGGGGTCCCAAAACCGGAAGCGCCTTCAATAAAAGATCCGAACAGCCAGGCAATGATGATCACCTGAATCCGCCGATCAGGTGTAATCCTCGTGAACCCCTGCCGTATGGCGCTTAGGCCGCCGCTTTCCTGCAGCGTATTGAGCAGCAGAATCGAGCCAAAAATGATAAATAACAGTGTGGCAGCCACAACCAGGCCGTTAATCGTAGCAGCCGCCACTTTTGCCCCTGGCACACCCCAGACGAACAGGGCCAGTCCCACCGCCACCAGATACGAAATCGGCATTGCCTTGCTCGCCGGCCAGCGCAAAATAATGAGAAACAGAGCTACAGCAGCGATAGGCAGGAGTGACAATACAGCCAGAATTCCGACACTCATCCGACCAACCTCCTCCGTTATGCTAATTGTTGCTTAATACGAAACATCGTTCCTTAATACTACTAAAAAAATATATGGCCATATCCATAACTTGATACCAATTCGATTAAAACATCATAACGCTTGCAACTCAATTTTTTATTTGCGTCATTTTTCGACAATTCCGAATTAAAAAAATATGCTGATTGGTTGCCTGTTTCTTCTTTACGCCTGAAAAAAGGCGTGGTATGATACTCAATATAAGAAACAACGTTGTTTATTACGCAACAAAAAAACAAGGAGGTTGAGAGAATGAGTACTGATCAGTTGTCCTTTCCTTCTGGGGTGACCGTCGCTAGTTCGCTGAGCCCCTCTTTTCGCGAAATCCTCACACCAGAAGCGCTCACATTTGTCACCAAGCTTTCCCGCTCTTTTGCAGAGCGACGTGACGAGCTCTTGGCCAACCGGGCAGCCCGTCAGCAACAAATCGACGCCGGTGTCTTACCCGATTTTCTCCCTGAAACGGCAGACATCCGCAACGGCGACTGGACTGTAGCACCCATTCCCGACGATCTGCAAGATCGGCGAGTGGAGATCACCGGCCCTGCCGGCGACCGCAAGATGGTTATCAATGCGCTCAACTCTGGTGCAAAGGTATTCATGGCCGATTTTGAGGATGCCAACTCCCCTACCTGGGAAAACACCATTCAGGGGCAGATCAATGTGCGGGACGCCGTGAATCGAACGATCCGCTACGTCAGCCCGGAGGGAAAGGAGTATGCCCTCCACGATCAGATCGCTACCTTGATCGTGCGTCCACGCGGATGGCACCTGGAAGAGAAACACGTGCTGATCGACGGGAAACCGGTCTCCGCCAGCATATTTGACTTTGCTCTCTACTTTTTCCACAACACGAATGAACTGATTAAAAAAGGATCTGGGCCCTATTTTTATCTGCCCAAAATGGAAAGCCATCTGGAAGCACGCCTCTGGAACGACATCTTCGTGATGGCGCAAAACGAGCTGGGTATCCCCCAGGGGACGATTAAAGCAACGGTCCTGATCGAGACCATTCTCGCCACATTTGAAATCGACGAGATCCTCTACGAACTGCGCGAGCATATCGCCGGAATGAAC
Source organism: Brevibacillus humidisoli (assembly GCF_020923435.1). Classification (NCBI taxonomy): domain Bacteria; kingdom Bacillati; phylum Bacillota; class Bacilli; order Caryophanales; family Paenibacillaceae; genus Brevibacillus; species Brevibacillus humidisoli. The sequence continues at coordinate 1,928,282 of NZ_CP087263.1, forward strand.
TGCGGCCGGTGGGACTACATCTTCAGCTATATCAAAAAATTGCGCAATCAACCTGACGTAATTCTCCCCGATCGTTCGCAGGTTACGATGACGGTTCCCTTTATGCGAGCGTACACGCTGCATACGATCAAGACTTGCCACAAACGAAATGCTCTTGCCATTGGCGGGATGGCAGCGCAAATCCCGGTGAAAAACAATCCGGCAGCCAATCAAGAGGCACTGGACAAAGTGAGAGCGGACAAAGAACGGGAAGCGCGTGACGGGCACGACGGGACATGGGTGGCCCACCCTGCTCTCGTCCCGGTAGCACGAGACGTGTTTGATCAGCTTATGCCGACGCCCAATCAAGTAGAACGGAAGCGCGATGACGTCAACGTGACCGCCGCTGAGCTGCTCGCTGTCCCGGAAGGCACGATAACCGAAGCGGGTCTGCGCAACAACATCAGTGTCGGTGTCCAGTACATCGAGGCCTGGCTGAACGGCTCCGGCGCCGTCCCGATCTTTCATCTGATGGAGGACGCCGCGACGGCGGAGATCTCCCGCGCCCAGGTCTGGCAGTGGATACGCCATCCAAAAGGCTTACTTGACGATGGCCGAAAGGTGACAGAAGAACTGGTCCGACAACTGTTGGACGAAGAACTGGCCAAGATCAAGGATACGGTGGGAAAAGCCCGTTATCAACAAGGAAAATACGAAGTCGCCACCTCCTTGTTCACCACCCTCTCATTTGCTGACGAGTTCGTCGAATTCCTTACCCTACCTGGGTACAACTATCTGAATTGATAAGCTGATCCTACACATGCAGCAACACGGAGAAAACCTTTTTGTGAGGAAAACGAGTAGGCTCGTCCAGACAGCTAGGTTTCACGTGTAAACATCACGAAGACCGTTCATTTGAACGGTCTTCTGTAATCATCCAGCTATCTTCCATCATGCATCATACTGCAGATGCTTCTTGTCAAGCTTTCAATCTCCCTATACCTCCTGCATGCTTTGCTTGTCACGCGAGAAGGACAGCGGAGAGAACATTCGTCTGATGCCGTATATGGCATTTGCTGCTGTACAGGCCGCTACATGCCGGCTTGTGCGAAGGGGATGAGAAACTTCGGCTCTGTGCCTGTACTGCTTCAGCTGTTCCAACGTTAGCCTTTTCGCTGCCATCGCCTCCTCAAACTCCTTCTGTGCAGCCTGTTTAGCCTTAAACAAGGTCATCTGCACCCTGCTGTATACATTGATCGCCCCGTCACCCGTTGTTTCAATCGGCAGGAAGATGGCATCCGGGTATTTTTCGGTAATCAGGGACTGCACCCCATCAGAGACGCCAGAAGACGGCATGCAGCCGAAAGGCTTGACGGAAATCGTCATATTTACTTTCCGCTTGACCACATTGAGGATCAGCTTGCCTACTTCCATATGTCCCTCGCCGCCACGCAGATGGTTGTTGTAGTGATCATGGGCTACGCCTGCGATCTCGTCCATATCAGGCAGATGGTAGTCCTTTAGGCCAATCGCCTTTGCGTAGGTCTGGAACATAATGCGCAGTACGCGGTCAGCCAGCCACAGCATCCGCAGACGGGTGACCGGGTTTTTCCCTTCCAATCCGTAGCGCCCGCCGTCCTCTCCACGCAGCTTCATTCGTTTCTTGGTGTCGTAGCGCCCTTCCCAGATCAGGTACAAGATCCACGCTGTAAGGGACTGTACTTCTACTTCGGCCCCTTCCTTTTCCAGAAAACGCTGCAGTTGATAGTTTCCGTCCCCCTCTGTGGTCATCGCCCAAAACTCGCCGAGAATGCTCACTTTTGGCTTGACCAGCGTCCGATCAACCTGGATCGTGCTTAATTCCTTACGACATGTGAGCAAAGTAGGGAGCAGTGACTTGCCCTGTTTTAGTGTTTCGTACAGCATCTTTTTACAGCGCTCCATCACGGCATCGGTGGATCCCGCTACCACTTCGTAAGGGCGAATACGGTAAGCAGCGGCGTTGAGAATATCCCCCAGCAGTACCGCTTTTAAAAAGCTGAGGAAGAACGAGGTGTCCAACTTTAACGCAGATTCGTCTCCAGTGGCCTGTTTTAATCCGCTCTGCTGCTGGAACAACAGCACGCGGAACCCGTCAAAACCTGCATCGCGCAATGCTTTACGGTATTCGGTCACATAAGTGCCAAAGCGGCAGGGACCACAGGAACCGCTGGTGATGAACAGGTAGTTGCCGACGATTTCCTCTTTCGATTTCCCTTCAACATCCCGCAAGTGATGCAGGTATTTGATCAGGTTGCCCACGGTGAAATAGGTCGGGTTGCACTGACCACGGTTGCCAAATTCTTTGCCAAATCGCAGCGAATCGTTGTCCGGACAATCGAGGTGGCGTACCTTGTAGCCAAGTCCGGCTAGTGCCCCTTCCACCAGGTAATCGTGCGCCATCGTCAATCCGCCAAACAAGATCGTGGTCGTCTCCTTATCCTTGGCAAAAAACTGGCGCGGAACCGGATCAAACCACTGCGCTCTTTTTTCCTGCTGCAATCCCAAAGCCAGCTCTTGTTCAGCCTGGAACCGAGCCAGTTCAGCCTCCTTCGGAGACTGTTCGATTCTTTGCCCGTCGGCCGCTTCTTTGATCGTTGACATCTCGTACTTCACTCCTTTTTACTGAGAAGATGCTCGATTTTTTTCCATTTCCGCTTGCGGTTGGTTCGTCTCATCGGCCCGTGTTTCCGCTGTCGATCGCCCAAACAGTTCCATTCTCTTTTCCTCGATAAGCCGCTGCAGCTCCGCTTTTTTACGGGCCAGATCCTCCAAGCGTTCTTCGTGCAGCCCCAAGCTATGGGCATAGGTTTTAACCCGGATCTTGATCGACCCGCTCGGCTTGTTTGCATCTATATCATGTAGGGCGGAGTACGGTGTCCCCGCTGTGGAGATGATCGAGTCGATCAGCCCATACGTAGGAGCATCGTGTCCACACTTGAAGCTGGACAAGTCCAATACCGCCACATTGGGGTGACGGGCTGCAAACTTGGCCGCCCACACCTTTTGCACACTGTTGGAACTGAAGTTCTCCGGCCAAACATCAGTCACATCCAAAGCGTATTCCACACGTCCGTTCTCCAGATCGTCGCGGAAGAAGCGGCGTAGCCAGGCTTCGTCCTTGGGGATGGAACGCATCGAGAGAATCGGGTAGCCCAATACCTGGAACTCCTCTAGCACTCCGTGGTTCAGTCCGGGATCGGAATGATAGGGTCGTCCAATCATCAGGATCGCGATGCGATTTTCTTCCTCTACCTGTTCCAGAATCACTTTTCCTCGCTCCTGCATCTCCGCGTCAAACAGGTTCATCGCTTGCCAGGCCTGCTCCACCGCGAAATCACTCTCATCTTCTGTGATTTCCAACTCGTCTTGGAATGCTTGATACAACTGTTGCTTCATCATGTGCAGTTCCGTGAAGGTGACCGCCGGATCGAGGTAGGTTACTCCTCTCGTCTCAAAAAAGTTTACCTCTTTCGTAAAAGCGGCCTTGATCACGTTGGGTGCTCCGGCTACGATCGGACAGCTGGCCGAATCCACCACGTTTTGCAGGTGTGTTGGGATATGGGTGATACAGGGAAAGAAGATGTAGTTAAGCGCCTTTCGCTCGTGGTGCTTGAAGAGCAAGTTATGGATGTGGGCCTGTGCCACTTTGGACGGATAACAAGGATCGATCGATCCGTACTTGCCCCCTTCCTGCCACATCTCTTCACTGGTGAAGTCGCTGAACACGATGTTGCGTTTGTCGATGCCGAGTGTCTCAAAGTAGGTACGCCAGAAGGGTGCTGTTGACCAGATGTTGAGCACGCGCGGAATACCGATCCGCAGCTGACTTCGCCGTTCTGCCGCTTCCTTGGAGGAGCGCTGAAAACTGCGACGGTAGGCCGTTTTTCGCATCCCGCCCAACCCGAACAAAGCGCGTTTCACTTTGAAATCCTCGACAGGCGCATCTCCCTCAGGCATTGGCTCCGGATCGTAGAAATGTTGGTACATCCGCTGAGCCTCGTATTCGACCAGGTTGGGATAGTGTTTTTTCAGCGCCTGCCGCTTCTTGGTCAGTTCAACAACCGCTTCCTTGTCTTCAACGGTTCCTTTTTCACAGCTAAAACCGGAGATGTAGCGTGCCACCTGACCATCGGGCGTCTTGGAGTCGATAAACGTCCGGCTGCAGTGGTTGGGACAAAAGTTGCAGCGGGTCGATTCATCGTTGCGGGTGACGTAGTTTAAGTAGATCGCCGCATCCAACCCTAAAAACGTGGAGTACCCTCTGCGTTTGACTACTCGCAGTGTCTCCATTGCAGCGCCGATCGCTCCAGCCTCACCCGGATGAGGATGGACGTAGACCTCTGCATCAGGAACACGCTCCTTGATATAGTCGACCTGCGCCTTGACGGCCGCGAGATTGTACTGCGTCCCGCCCTGCAGAACAAACTTGCGTCCTAGCTCAGCCATCCGCGGGATTTGTACCACGTACTGCCATACATTTTTCGGCAGAACCATAGCAAGTCCGGCCAGCAGCTCTTCTTTGCTATAGCCCTCTTTTTGGAAGTTGACCCGATCTGCATCGAGAAAGACTGCACACCCGTAGGAAAACTTGGGAGAGAGATCTGCTTTGAACGCTGTGTATGCATATTCTTGAATCGGAATGCCAAACTGGTCGGCCATCGCCTGCAGGAGCATGCCGTTCCCGGCCGAACATTGGTTGGACAGCCGGAAGTTGCGGATGTCTCTATTTTTTAGGAAGAGTACCTTAATGTCCTGACCGCCGATATCACAGATCACATCGACGTCGCCAAACTGGTGGACGGCACTCATCATATGGGCGACGGTTTCTACAATGTTCACATCCGCCTGCAGGGTCTTCTCCAAAACATCAGCGGCATATCCGGTAGCCCCGAAGCCGATGATCTCCAATTCCGCTCCCGCTCCTGTCACCTTGTCGCGGATTCGCTTCAGCATTTCCCTAGTGTCTTCGAGGGGGTTTCCTTTGGACAGTTGGTATTCTTTCAGCAGAATGGTACCGCTTTCATCCACCAGCACAGCCTTGGAAGAGGTGGAACCACCATCGAGACCAATCACTGCTTTCACTTTTTGGCCCGGTTTAAACTCTGCAGGTGTAAATTTCGGGATGCTGTAGGTCTGTCGGAATTTGTCCAGTTCGGCCACATTGTCAACCAGAGGAGGACCGGCCTTCTCACCCAACTTTGCCTTTCGACCGTGAGCAATAAAATTTTTCAAACCCTCCAGACCGGTGTAGATCCCTACATCGGCTGGTTCGTGCATCCCGTACATCACCGCTCCGTAAGCCGCATAGTACTGGGAGTTTTCCGGCACGAAGATCAGTTCTTCCAGCGGTATGTCTTTGGGATATGCGTATCCCCGTTCCTCCCATGATTCAGGAATTCGCTTGCGCCAGCATTCCTGGAGAAAAGGTAGGTATGTATTGGGGCCACCCAGCAGAAGGACGCGATGCCGGAGCGTGTTGCCCCTAGTGAGAACCGACAGGTTTTGCATGACGATCGCATCTGCGAGCGAACACATGATCTCGGCTGAAGGAATGCCGCTTTTGACCAGGTTGACGATGTCCGTCTCCGCAAACACGCCGCATTTCGCCGCTACATGGTGCAGTTTCGAATCGTCAAAATGGAGCCGTCCTACCTCTTCGATCGGCATGCCCACCTTGATCATGCATTTGTCAATCGTGGCTCCTGTACCGGACGCACACTTATCGTTCATGGAAGTGAGTGCCTGTTTGTCGCCGGTTTCTTGATTAGTCTTGAAGATGATGATCTTGGCGTCCTGCCCACCTAGTTCAATGACGCTCCCCACATCCGGATGCAGCCGCTCAACCGCCATCGTGACCGCATTTACCTCTTGTACAAATTTTGCTCCAATATGCTCGGCTATCGGTCCAGCTCCGGAACCGGTCACAAACACGCGGATCCGGTTTTGCGGAACACTGGCGAACTGATTGCCGATAGTAATCAAAAACTCCAGCACCTTCTCGGCCTGCTTGGTGTGGTGACGCTGATAGTCGGACCAAAGGATTTCATTGTTTGCTGGATTGACAACGGTGGCTTTGACAGTCGTCGAACCCACGTCAATGCCGATAATCAAAGAATCGAAGCTCTTTTCACCACTTTCCATTCGCTCACGTCCTTTTACATTACTTCCACTTATATCATGGCTATTTGTGAGACTCGGTATACCTGCAAATCTTGTTGGTGGATGGTATCATTTTCTGGAGAGCATGATTCAATAGAAAGTTTGACGGGCGATGAGGTCTTGCATACAACCGAAGTTCAGTTTGATAGAGTGGCAGAGGAATACGATTTTGTAGCCAGTCTCTTGAATGACAACACCTTTTTTCTTTCCAATCTGCCATCCAAGAGAGGAAGAGCGTTAGACATCGGGTGCGGTTCGGGGATTCTGGTTGATGCGTTAGCACCTTACTTCGATGAGGTGATCGGGAACGATGTTTCAAATGAAATGCTTCACATTGCCAAAACAAAACGAAGCGATCAAATACCCGTTATGTGAACATGGACGCAGAACAGCTAGCGTTCCCCTATTCATTTGATTTCATCGTAAGCAGAACCACATTCCATCATCTGCAAGATCTGCAAGACGTACTCTTTCAAATAAAGGAAATGCTAAATGAGGGTGGCAAAATCGTTATTCTGGATAATGTATCTGAGGTGGAGACTCCGCCTTCATATGGAGCGATACAAGAGTTTATCCCAAACTGCTTCCGATTTGGGATCAAAAACGCGGTACGGATCTGCAAGCACCAGACGTCAAAATCATGGCTAGACCACTTGGCGTCAGACAAGTACCTGTCCGAGCAACAATACTATGATCTATACGGGAAGATACTGCCCAAATGTAGATTTCATAGAATGGGATGGGCGATGGGGGTCGTATGGGAGAAGCATCCGGGGTCTAGACAAGCACAACCTTAGCCCCAAAACACCGGGCTAAGGTCGTGGGTTACATTGATGAGGTTCTAGTAAATGGCAGCGGAGATCAAAGGAAGATGAAACCGTCTGACAATGGGAGGTTCGTGTAACCCGAAGCGATCGGCGCCACACTACCAGACGGCTCCATGAATCATGCGGAGTCTTCGATACCAGCAACTTGAAACCAGCGGTCAGGGTAGTTTGTGCAAATCTGGATCGCTTCGTGCCATTGCGCTACCATCCGCATATGATCCGGGTGATCGATCGTCCAGGCGATCAATTCCACTCCCCAGGACACCACCTCTTCCGCCAGCTCAGCCGACAGATACGGGTAGGCAAGCGATACGATGCCTGCTCCCAGCTCAGCCACCTGATTACGGAGCAGCACCGGCAGCCCGTGGATAATCGGGCCAACTGTCAACTCAGGAGCCAGCTGCTTCACTTTCTGCACACTCAGGTGGTCAAATGAGGTGACCACCACTTGTTCCTGCATGCCGCGCCGGCGGATCAACGAGACCACCTTTTCCTCCAATCCACGGTAGCGGTTAGCAGCTTGTTTCAATTCGATATTAAGGCGTTTCTTGCCGCGGGAGACGACCAGCACCTCCTCCAAAGAGGGAATCCGTTGCGCAGCGTATTTGGGATCGAACCAACTTCCTGCATCCAGCTGGCGCAGTTCTTCATACGTGTGCTGCATTACCAGACCGGAGCCGGTTGTCGTCCTCTCCAGTGTAAAGTCGTGGATCACCACCGGAACGCCATCTCTTGTCAGCTGCACATCGATCTCGATTGCGTCTACACCCGGATGGTCTAAGGCCATGCCGATGGCAGCCAGTGTATTTTCCGGTGCGGCACCTGACCATCCGCGGTGGGCCATGCATTGATTTCTCATCCCTTCGCCTCCTCACCATTAGAAAACGCGGCTTGTCGCCTGATTCCAACGGCGTGGCCGACGTTTTTCATATCCAGTCCATCCCTATCGCGTGCCCGAGACCAACTGTCCACTTTCGATGATACAAGGGGAAAAGGCTGTACCGATCGGTTTCAGCCTTTTCCTTGCTGTCCTCTTATTTTAGCAGTTTTTGCGCTTTTTCGGCAGCTGTTTCCAGTGCTTCCTCCGGTGACGCCTGACCTAGAATGGCACGTTGAATCTCTGTCATGATAATCTCCTGCAGTTCCTTGTACCCTGGTGCCTTCGGACGTGGTTTCGCATATTCCAACTGGTTGACGGCTACTTGGAACTGTGGTTTTTCGGCGTACAGCTTTTTCATCTCTTCGCTGCTCAGCGCAGACTGCCGAACCGGCATATATCCGGTGTTTTTACTAAAAGTTGCCGTATTCTCCGGACTGGTGAGCCACTTGATAAATTTCCAGGCAGCCGCTTTTTCTTCTGCACTGGACTTGGCCAAAACCACCAGGTTGGCTCCGCCAGTCGGCACTCCGTAGCTTTCTTTTGCCGGCAAAAAGGCAGTACCAACATCGAACTTGGCCTGTTCGAGCAGACCGTTCAAGTCGCCTGTCGAGGTAAAGATCATCGCTACTTTCTGGTTGATAAAGTCACTCTTGGCCACATCCCAGGCGTTGTACTTCTCACCCGGCGGCATCTTCATGATGCCCTCGTCAATCATCTCTTTCCAGAAACGGATCGGCTCGATCCCCTTAGGCTGGTTAAACATCACGGTTTTTCCATCTTCGCTGAGGATGTTGCCGCCATTCTCGAACACCAGCGCCTCATAGAACCAGATGTCGATCGGTGTGGAGAAGCCCCACGTCTGCTTCTCTCCCTCTCCACCGCTCGACGCCTTGGAAAACGTACGAAGTTCATCCCAGGTTTTCGGTCCCTCAATCGGCAGATCGGCCTGTTTTAGCATATCCCGATTGATGTAGAGTAGTGGCGTAGAACGATTAAAAGGGATAGCATACAACGTATCTTTCCAATACGAGTTGCCCATCAATCCGGGAATGTAATCGTTCAACTCAACGCCATCGCTGCCGTTCACATAGGATTCCAGCGGCTCTAGTGCGCCGTTTTCGGCAAAGGCGGCGATAGAACCGATCTCTACCATCGTCAGATCGGGTTGGTTGCCAGCAGCGATCGCTGACATCACTTTTGCATGATTTTCGTAATAGTCCCCTTGATAAGCTGCCTTGATCTTCACTTCGTTCTGCTCGCTGTTAAACTGTTTCACCAGCGTTTCAATCACTTCTCCGTTTTTCCCGCCGAGTGAATACCAGAAATCCACCTCAATCGGTCCCTTGCTATCCGTAGAAGCAGTCGTTGTCTGCGAACCGCTGTTAGCCGTAGTCTGTGTCTGCTGACTGCCGCAGCCGGCGATCACGGTAACGGCTGCCAGTACAACGGCGATCCAGGATTGTCTCTTATACATGGAATCCCTCCACACGATTATTTCACTCCAGAGTAAATAAAGGCACGAATGATGTGACGCTGTGCGACAAAAAAGATGATGAGAATCGGAATGACCAGTATCACGTTACCAGCCATGACAACGTTCCAGGCAACACCCCCCTCGTTCTCTTTCAACATGGCGATTCCGACAGGCAGCGTGCGAAACTGATCCTGATTGGTCATTACCAACGGCCAGAAATAGTCATTCCAGTGATAAATAAAGCTGAACAAGCTAAAGGTAACCAATACAGGCTTGGCCATCGGCACCATGATTCGCCAGATGATCTGCCACTCGCTTGCTTTATCCAGTCTCGCTGCTTCAATCAGTTCCTCGGGAACTTGGAGAAACGATTGACGCAGGAGAAAGATACCGAAGGCACTGGCCGCATACGGGAGAATCAGCGGCAAATAGCTGTTGATCACGTCCCACTCGCTCATCTGGATAAAGACTGGCAAGAATGTCAGCTGAGGTGGGATCATCAAGGCGATCAGCGTAATGCCAAACAACAGTCTCGAGCCGCGAAAACGGTAGCGGGCAAACGCATATGCTGCTGGGATTCCGGTCGCCAACTGCAGCACGAGTATCGACACAGCGACAAACAAACTGTTAAAAAAGTAAGTAAAAAAGGGGCCTGATTCCCATGCCTGGACGAAGTTCTGCCAGATCGGCACATCAGGAATCCACTTTGGAGGGAATATCATCACCTCGTCAAATGCTTTCAGCGAAGTAAGCATCATCCAGACAAACGGAAAAATAAAGACGAGTGCTACCAGCAGCAATACTACTCTTTCCAAATGCTTGCTCCATGCGTACAATCGGTGTAACAAGCAGATCGCCTCCTTCTGTCAACGCTGACTGTAGACCGCCTGGACTACCGGTAGTGAACCCGTTTGGCCAGCAGCATGAAATGAACGGCGGTCAGTACTCCGACCAAGATCAGCAGTACCACGCCGGCGGCCGCCGCGTAGCCAATCTTGAAGAAGTCAAACCCGTATTCATAGATAAAGAAGACCAGCATGTTGGTGCTGTTGACCGGCCCTCCCTGAGTCATGATCTTGACGGTGTCAAACACCTGAAAAGAGGCGATCGTGTTTACCACCAACAGAAAAAACAAGGTGGGAGACAGCATTGGCAGCGTAATAGCCACAAATCGACGCCAGGCAGGGGTTTTGTCCAATGCCGCGGCTTCGTATAGCTCCTTGGGAATGCTTTGCAAACCTGCAACACAAATCAGGGTATTGTACCCGACGATCTTCCACACGCTGACCAAGATCAACCCCCAGATCGCAGAAGATGTGTCAGCGAGCCATTGTGACGGCGGCAGTCCGACCATGTGCAGCAACGCATTGAGCAGTCCATACTGCGGGTCCATCATCCACAACCAGAGCAGGGATACAGAGACCAACGAGATGATGTACGGACTAAACACGGCCCCCTGGATCAGACTGTAAAACCATCCCCGGCGATTCAGCCAGAGCGCCATCAACAGACCGAGCAGCAGGGAAATCGACACCGTGACAACTGTGTAAAACAAGGTATTTCCCAACACCTGTACAAACTCGGGATCGGCAAGCAGTTCCCGGTAGTTGTCCAATCCGACGTATTCTTTGACCGGATTGATCAGGTTCCACGAGGTGAAGCTCAGGTAGACCAGGTACAAGATCGGGTACAAGAAAAACAGGGCGAATACTATCAATGATGGCGTTAGATAGAGATAAGGGCGCAGTCCGAAGGCCGTACGCATCCTTACTGCCCTCCGATCTGCAATTGCCGCTGCTCGCTGGAGAGCTTGCCAGTGCTGTAATAGGCTTCGCGCGGTATGCGATTCCCTTTGGGGTCAAAATAGTGACAATGGATGTGCGGCAGGGAAACCAGTACCCGCTGGTCAAGCTGAAACAGTTCATCGTGGTAATCGCGTGCAGTCAAGGTTCCCAGTGGTGTATCAACCGTATAAATGGTTTCCGCACCGAGCGCCTCCCGAGAGACAATCACGCCGTTGGTCTCGTAAGCAGCTGTCTGCGGAGCCGTGATATCCAGATCAGCACGGCTGAGCTTTACTTTCTCCGGTCGTATCCCCAGATAGACGCTTTGTCCTCGCCAGTCGCGGAGCGATTGCCCATGTGGTTGAGAGAGCGTCAGCAGGATCGCCTGTCGGCCAACTCCCATTGTCGTCCCGGACGGATCGACAACAGCCCTTAACAGGTTCATTGGCGGTGTACCGATAAACTGTGCGACAAACAGATTGCTGGGTGTGTCATAGACCGTGAGAGGTTCCGCTGCCTGCTGGATCTGACCTTCGTTCATCAGCACAATCTGATCCCCCATTGACATTGCCTCTGCTTGATCATGGGTAACGTAGATGAACGTGGTACCCAACTGCTTGTGCAGTTGTATCAACTCCTGCCGCATCTGTTGGCGCAGTTTGGCATCCAGATTGGAGAGAGGTTCGTCCATCAGAAATACACTTGGCTTCTTCACCATCGCTCTAGCCAAGGCGACCCGCTGACGCTGGCCGCCAGAGAGCGTCCCTGGTTTTCTGGACAGATAATCTTCCAGGCCGACCACCTGGGCGATCTCCTCCACCAGTTGTTTTCGCTCGTTCTTCGGGACTTTCCGGTTGCGCAGTCCAAACTCGATGTTCTCTCGTACACTCATCGTCGGATAGAGCGCGTAGTTTTGAAACACCATGGCTAGATCGCGATCGCCCGGCGGTTTTGCCGTCACATTCTCCTCTCCGATCCACACTTCTCCCGATGTGACCTGCTCCAGCCCGGCAATGATCCGCAGCGTCGTTGACTTGCCGCAGCCTGAGGGACCAAGCAGTACAGTAAACGATCCCTCAGTTATTTCGATGGATAGATGTTCCATGACCACCTGACGATCATACGATTTGGTTACGTCTTTTAGTCTAACGGAAGCCATGCACGCTCCTCCTCTCTTGATTGGCGCTCCAGCGACTGATCGCATCCGTTCTCCATAGTTCCGGGTTTCCCGTGGATACTGCCAGTGCTCCGCAGCGGAGCGGTTCCAGCAGATGCTCTTCCTGCTCGATCAATCCGCCGGTAATAATCGGAATGCTGACATTCCTGCGAATACGTGCGATCAACTCTGGAATTCTCGCCGGCATCAGTTCCGCCGCATCCGGCATGGAATCCCGCAGTGCTTCCACCCCTGTGTCCAGCGCGTCACTATCTATGCAAAAGATCCGCTGAACCGTCAACATATTCAGTTTTTTCGCCTGCTTGATCACACTGCTCTTGGTCGAGATAATCCCGGTCGGCTTGACGGTTTGGGCAATAAATTCCAATCCCTCCCTGTCGTGGCTCAGTCCCCCGATCAGATCGACATGGAGCAGTACAAACTTATCGTGCGCCTTGAACAAATCGACATACCGCTTTACCACGCTGATGTTGCCGGTAAGCAAAAAGACGCCTCCTACATCTGCTGATAGTGCTTTCTCGATCGTTTTCGGCGATTTCACCGTGGCAATCAGGGGGCATGTATGCAATCGATCATAGAAGAGTTGTCTCGTTGTGGCCATCTGTCATCCTCTCCTTTTTAGAGGCGCTGCGGCAAAAAAAGAAAACCTATGAACACGTAACCGGGTGCAATCCACCGCTGCTACGTTTTCCATAGGTTTCTGATTCCTCTCTACCCTTGTCACGCGCTATCTACTTGTCATGACTCAAGTGTACAAGGGATTGATTAAGTTGTTACGAACCGCCCGTAAAGGGTTTGTTAAAGGTTGGTTAAGCCTCGCTTAAAGCCTCACTGATCTGGACCGTGCGATCGAGAAAATGCTCAATCTCTTCTCTGCTTTTGCCCAGCTTGCTGACGAAGCGGATCAATTCTTTTCCCTGCTGAAACGCGATGAAACTGGGGATGCCCAGCACGTCCAACTGCTCGGCCAGCTCAGGCAAATGATCGCGGTTGACCGCCACCATGTCCAGTTTCTCTTGATAGGCCGCTTCCACTTCTGGCATGAATGGATCGATTCTATGGCAGTCAGGACACCACGTAGTATAAAACTTGACCACTACAGGTTTGTTGGATTGAATCGCCCGCTCAAACTCCGCTTGGTTGGCAATCTCTTTCATGCAGATCCCTCCTCTTCTCACGTTTTGTATAGTGTATCACGCTGACGCTTTTTTTGTCCCCCTCACTCGACACTTTCGACAGGGTGTTCTCCTCTACCCAGCAGGATGTCGATAAAGGCACGGGCGGGTTGAGAGAGCCTGCGATCTTTGCGGTACGCCACTACGAGTGTCCTCTCCGGCCTGGTCCGCAGACGGACGTAGGCAGGTGCCGTCGTTCCCCAGGCGGAGCGCGTAATCATCTCCGGTGCGAACGAAACGCCCATCCCTGCAGCCACCAATGACTGAACGGTTTGAATGTTGCTGCTCTCAAAGACGATCCGCGGTTGAAAGCCAGCCTGCTCACAAAGCGAGAGGGAGATCTGGCGAAAGCCCTGCCCTTCCTTTAATAGGATAAACGGCTGAGTGGACAATTCAGCCAAATCAACTTCTGCCTGCTCGGCAAAAGGATGCGACGGCGGCAGCGCCAAGTATATCTCTTCCTGAATGGCCGACTCATATCGTATCGTCGGCTCACTGATCGGCATCGTCAACAGACTGACGTCCAGTTTTCCGTTGACCAACAATTCTTCCAAGTGGCTGGAGGTCTCTTCGATCAACTGCAGTTCCACATTGGGAAACTGTCTGGTAAAAGAAGGAATCACCTGTGGCAGCACGTACGCTCCGGTAATCGGCAGACTGCCTACCAAGAGTCTACCTGCTTGGCCAGAGGCGTACTCCCTCATCTCCCGTACCAGCCCTTCTGCCTGGTCCAGCAGCTTCTGCGCCACCTGAACAAACCGTTCCCCGGCGTCCGTCAAATCCACCTGCTGCGGCAGACGATGAAACAAACGAGTACCCAGAGTTTTTTCCAGCTTGGCGATTTGCTGGCTGAGCGACGGCTGAGCCAGATGCAGCCGGGCCGCAGCCCTGGAAAAACTTCTTTCCTGTGCGACTGCCAGAACATAACGGATTTGCCGCAGTTCCATCTCTCTCTCCCTTCCTATAACGATTTCCTATCACACGTATAATTATTATATCTTTGACCTATTTCTATTCTGTATGATACAACGATTACATAGGAGAAGCAACGTACTGCTTCCTTTTTGGAAAAGGGGGATATCCGTGAAACCACGTACCTTGTTTGAAAAGATCTGGGATCAACACGTCATCCACGAAGAGACAGGCAAACCAAGCCTGTTGTACATCGACCTGCACCTAGTCCACGAGGTGACGTCACCACAAGCATTTGAAGGGCTGCGGTTAGCTCGACGAAAGGTGCGCCGTCCTGACTTGACGTTTGCCACGATGGACCACAACGTGCCGACCAAAGACCGCTACAACATCACTGACCCCATCTCCCGCCAACAGATGGAGACACTGACCAAGAATTGTGCGGAATTCGGCATCCCGCTGGCTGACCTGTCCAGCCCGGATCAGGGGATCGTACACGTGATCGGACCGGAACTGGGACTCACTCATCCCGGGAAGACGATTGTTTGCGGCGACAGCCATACCTCGACGCATGGCGCATTTGGCGCTCTGGCTTTTGGGATTGGCACCAGCGAAGTGGAACACGTCCTCGCCACCCAGTGTCTGCAACAGTCCAAACCGAAAACACTGGAAGTACATGTAAATGGACAACTTCCGCCTGGAGTGACTGCAAAAGATTTAATCTTGGCAATCATCGCCAAGTTCGGTACCGATTTTGCCACCGGCTACGTGATCGAATACACTGGCGAAGCGATCAAGCAATTGACCATGGAAGAACGGATGACGGTCTGCAACATGTCGATTGAAGCAGGGGCGCGAGCCGGACTGATCGCACCCGATGAGACCACATTTGCCTATCTAAAAGGGCGCCGCTACGCCCCACAAGGGGAAGATTTTGCAGCCGCTGTCGGAAAATGGAAGCAGTTGGTAACCGATCCTGGTGCCACTTATGACCACCGTGTCGAGATCAATGCCGCCGAAATCGCCCCGCAAGTAACCTGGGGTACCAGCCCTGGTATGGGAACAGACATTACGAGTGTCGTACCGGATCCTGCGTCGTTTGCTTCGGCTACACAGCGCAAGGCTGCTGCAGACGCCCTCGCATACATGGGACTTGCTCCAGGAACACCGATTAGTGAGATCAAGATCGACCGCGTCTTTATCGGTTCCTGTACTAACGGCCGGATTGAGGACTTGCGCAAAGCCGCTGCGGTAGCAAAAGGACGCAAGGTGTCCGCTGACGTGCACGCCATGGTGGTGCCGGGTTCGCAGGCGGTCAAAGAACTGGCTGAGCGGGAAGGTCTGGACAAGATCTTTGTGGAAGCAGGATTTGAATGGCGCGAGTCGGGCTGCTCGATGTGTCTGGCGATGAATCCAGACATCCTGAGCCCGGGTGAGCGCTGTGCCTCCACCTCCAACCGCAACTTTGAAGGACGTCAGGGACGCGGCGGGCGAACCCATCTGGTTAGCCCAGAGATGGCTGCAGCTGCGGCGATCGCCGGACATTTTGTCGATGTCCGCGAATGGCTCCGCGAAACAGCATCGGTCTAGTTAATACAGAAACGGAGAGGGACCACGTAGAGGAGGAATATGTGAATGGAACCGTTTGTTACCCATAAAGGGATTGCAGCTCCGCTCGATCGGGTTAACGTCGATACGGATGCGATTATCCCCAAACAGTTTTTGAAGCGCATCGAGCGTACCGGATTTGGCCAGTTTTTGTTTTATGAGTGGCGATTTACCCCCGAGGGAGAGCCGATTGACTCCTTTTTGCTCAATCTCCCTCGTTACCAGGGAGCTTCCATATTGCTTGCCCGCAACAACTTTGGCTGCGGCTCTTCACGCGAACACGCGCCGTGGGCCCTGCTCGATTACGGTTTCCGTACGATTATCGCACCGTCATTTGCCGACATCTTCTACAACAACTGCTTTAAAAACGGCATTCTGCCGATCAAGCTGTCGGAAGAACAGGTAGACGAACTGTTCAAACGAGCCGAACAACAGGAGAACTATCAACTGACGATTGATCTCAAGGAGCAAGTTGTATTGGATGATCACGGTCTCTCCTACCCGTTCGAGGTGGACGAGTACCGCCGCTACTGCCTGCTCAATGGACTCGACGATATCGGGATTACCCTGCAATACGAGGACAAAATCGCAGCGTATGAAGCCAACCGCAGATAATGCAACGAAAAAATAAAGGGGCAGCCAGCTTCGTGAAGAAGCATGGCTGCCTTTTTATGGTCGACAGGAGTTGGGAAGGCCGCCCGTCCTCGCTATTTGACCAACCAGCCAGGTAGGTTAAGCGGCGCCGTACGACTGCCGACAGTACGGGTAATTCGCTGCAAAGTCATCTCGGATAACGAGGGGGACAGTTTCCGCACAATCGTCTCATTTGGCTTCTTGTTCTTTATCTTCATGACAGTCTCATACAACAAACCCATGTATGCTCACCTTCACTTTCTATCATCCTTCACATCATCAGATTACCAGGAAAATGTAAACTTAATGCGTGATATTGATGAAAAAATTGTGAGCTTAACGTGGACGATTTGTGACTGGGGTTCAGCCTCGTCATTTAAGCGGTCTCGCCGTTGGCTGCTGGTTGCAATCCCAAAAAGGAAATCGCCTGTTCGCGCAGTTTGTACTTCTGAATCTTGCCTGATGCCGTCATCGGATAGTCGCTGACAAACTGGATATAGTGCGGTATCTTGAAACGAGCAATCTTCCCCTCACAATACTGCTTGACTTCTTCCTCGGTCAGCACTTCCCCTTCTTTTACCTTAATGCAGGCCAGCACTTGCTCTCCATACTTTTCATCCGGCACCCCAACCACTTGGACGTCCAGAATCTTGGGATGGGAGTAGAGAAATTCTTCAATCTCTCTTGGGTAGATGTTTTCTCCTCCTCGGATAATCATGTCCTTTAATCGGCCGGTGATACGAAAGTACCCTTCCTCATCCATCGTGGCCAAGTCCCCTGTATGCAACCATCCATCCGAGTCAATGGCCTTCATCGTCTGTTCAGGCATGTTGTAGTAGCCTTTCATCACCAGATAGCCGCGGGTGCACAGCTCACCCTGCACGCCTGGCTCCACTTCTTCACCTGTCGCTGGATCGACAATCTTCACTTCGACGCCGTCATGCGCGCGGCCAACAGTGGATACGCGTCGCTCAATGCTGTCCTCCGGTCTGGTCTGAGTGATAACCGGGGAGGATTCCGTCTGTCCGTAAGCAATCGTGATGTCTCGAATTCCCATCTGCTCCACCACTTTTTTCATTACTTCAATTGGGCAAGGAGAGCCGGCCATAATCCCGGTTCGCAGCGAAGTAAGATCGCGATTGGGGAAGCTCGGATGATTCAGTTCCGCGATAAACATCGTCGGTACGCCATACAAAGCCGAACAGCGCTCCTCTTCCACAACCTGCAGGACTCTCTGGGGATCAAACGTAATCAACGGTACCATCGTGGCGCCGGTAGCGACACAAGCCAGTGTCCCCATCACACAACCAAAGCAGTGGAAAAACGGCACAGGAATACAGACGCGATCTGTCTCTTCCAGACGCATACACTCGGCCACCTTGATCGCGTTGTTGACGATATTGACATGCGAGAGCATGACACCTTTCGGAAACCCGGTTGTCCCCGAGGTATATTGCATGTTGATCACATCATCTGGCTGCAGCGAGCGCTGACGGATGAGCAGTTCCTCATCACTCACCATTTCGGCCCGTCTGAGCAGATCTGACCACAGAAACATCCCTGGCTGACGCTCGCTGCCGATGTAGATGACGTTGCGCAGATTGGGCAAGCGTGCTGATTTCAACTGCCCAGGCTCACAGTGCGCCAATTCGGGACAGATCTCCCGAATCATCTCCAGGTAGTCGGCACCCCGATAGGAGTCAATCAACATCAAGGTGGTCGATTCGGACTGACGCAGCAGGTACTCCAGCTCATGGACTCGATAGCTAGTATTGACAGTGACTAGCACAGCACCCATCTTGGCTGAAGCAAACTGGGCAGTCACCCACTCTGGAACGTTGGTCGCCCAGATAGCCATGTTCTCTCCTTTCTCAATCCCTAGAGAGATCAGTCCTTTTGCCACCTGATTGCAGATCTGTTGAAACTGGGCATAACTGTAACGCAGGTCACATTCCTTGTACACGACAGCTTCCCGCTCCGGGATCCGGGCGGCTGTCTCGTCGAGCAGGTCACCAATCGTAATCGTACGGATCGTCACGCTTGCGCTCACCTCTTGTTTCATCATTCATATGATTCAGATTATTCTTGGGAAATGGGTTCGCTAAAGCGTTTTCATTTTCCTGCTTTTTATAGGAAACAAAAAGCGTCCCTGTTCGGAACGCTGTATGGTGTCGCATGTTACTCTACGTTGATGATCTTGATCGCCTCAACCTTATACGGGAGGTGGTTGCTGTAATTCAGTTCTACGCGGATCTCATGCTCTCCTTTTGGAAGCTGTTTGATTTTGAATTCCGGTTCGTAGAGCATCTGCCAAAACCTGCCGTCCAAGTATAGGTGAGCATGCCCCTCTCCATGCACCGGATCAGCACTTTCCGTACTGTCTTCCCTCACAAACCGGAAGTTTTCCGTCAGCATCTTTACGTATGCCTCGTCGCCTTCCAACGTGACATCGAGGCTCAGCTCCGGTTTGGGGGAACCGTACAACTCGTTGTTGGCAGATGCGGGGACGGCCTCACTGCCTAGGCCCTGCAGATCGGATTGGGAGCTGTCCAGCGAATTGCTGAACAGCAGCACGAGCCCGGCGATCAATACCAACAGGAAAACGGCAGCGCCAATCACTACATTGCGTATGCTGATCACAATCACTCTCATCTTTCGACTCTCCCTTACATACCTATTTGTACATGCTTACGCAGGAAGAGCGAAAGATAGAAGCACTTGTTAGGACTGGTTATCGGTAGTTGATAAACTGTACATCGATCGGCAAATCGGCCTGTTTGATGGCCGTAATCACCTGTTGCAGATCATCCTTGTTTTTGCCGGTTACACGGAGCTGATCATCTTGGATCTGAGACTTTACCTTTAAGCCAGTCTCCTTGATCAGGGCATTGATCTTCTTGGCATTTTCCTTGTCAATCCCCTGAACCAGCTTCACCCTTTGGCGTACGGTACCGCCTGCTGCGGGCTCGATTTTGCCGTACTCCAGATTTTTAATGGAGACGTCTCGTTTAATCAGTTTGCCAAGCAAGACGTCTTTCAGCTGTGCCAGTTTGTACTCATCGTCAGAGAGAAGTACGATTTCTTCTTTTTCCAGACTGATCGAACTTTTGCTGCCTTTGAAATCAAAGCGGTTCTCGATTTCCTTGGTAGCAGTGTGAATGGCGTTGGTCACTTCCGCCAAATCCACCTTGGATACAATATCAAACGAACTTTCCTTACTCATCACACACCTCGTTCCCAACGGCTGACCGTCTGTTTCCTTCTATTTTACGTGAATCTTTTACCAAATCAAGCTAGGGCTGATGACATTGGAGACGGCAATCGCAAATACAGCAAACAGCAGCGCCGGCTCAATCTCACCTGCTTCAATCAACCGGGAGAACCGCTGCTTGTAAAAAACTTTGGCGGCAATCCACTCTACCAGCAGAAACAAGACGATCTGCCAGAGAACAGCGACGGCTCCAAACAATAGAAAGTCGGGGATGCTGACACTGTTGGCAATCGCTGAATACAAGTTGTTGGAGATGGCGTATATCTGACCGCCAAAAACGATCACGGAAGCCCGGTTTTTCTGTTTAATCAATCGCCATTCATTGTGCGGAGTAACAAGCGGGATCAGAAAGATGCTGACAACCAACAGAATAAAGCCTACAAACGAATACAGCAAAAACGCTGCCATGCAAAACTCCTCCTCTTCATCATCTCAAACAAAAATAGAAATACGTTATCGCTCCATCGCGGCAGGGGTGAAATAGGCCAGGTTGCCGGTGATTTTGCCACCTACACGCGGAAGCAAACCGGCGAAGCGGCCGCCGATACAAAAAGAGCCCAGCAGCAAATGACCGGCAAAATCGCCTTCTTCGGTCGACAGCACCACATCCGGCAATTCTACCCGCTGTTGATACAGCATAGGTTGATCCCAGTACGCTTGCTCCCTGTCCCGCTCCTCTACTTCTCCTACTGCCGAATAGAGGGTAACTGCGCCCCCTTCCCGGCCAAAAAACGGTTTAGACACATAAGCGATCCCGGAACGCAGAAAAGAATCTGGCTCAAATGCGCTAGGTAGAAAATGTTGGCGGATAAACTGACGTTCGGTATCGTCAAATAGCGGGTGGCGCAATTGGGCCAACTCCCAGATCAGTGCCTGCATCCCTTTTGATTGCGGAATCAGTGCTTGCGGAGGGGAAATGGCTGCTACTTTTTGTTCGGCAATCAAATGAATCAGATATTCACCTGTCGCAAACCCTGTCTCATCCTGATCGTACGGCAGGTGCTCCCACGGGTACAAGCGATACCAGATGGAGATCTTCTCGTCCAGTGCGTACAACCCGTCTGCCTCGACCCGCAGCTGTTCGAGAGGAACAAAGCTGCCTAGGTTGCCGGCCTGTGCTCGCGTGTATTCGACCGTACCGCGATCTTCCACGTGCTCTCCGGCGGCACTATAGACCAACGGACCGGTAAAACCTCTCTGACGGTAGTACGCACACAGAGCTTGGATCGCTTTGCGAATCGCTTCGTTCATCGCGGACGAAGGGTTAGCATAGGTTGAAAAGCGACGGATAACCGCTTCCGACACATAGGCCGTTTCAACGACTCCGGTCGGGGTATCGGCATTGTATTCGAGGATCTGTACGCCGTTCTCTGAGATACTCAGATCGAAGCGGGTGATCCCATCGTACGGCACATGTTCCCGCACAATCTCACACAAGGCTGGAGATATTCCCAACTGATGCACCAGATACTCATCCGGTACTTCTTGCTGAGTAAATCGGACCGCTTTTCGTATTAATCGATATGCCTCTTCCGTGACTTCGGCGATCTGCTGCACACGCTGGCGTGAGAGCAACGTGAATGCCGGGACGAGATACTCCTTTCCATACATGCGATCCCAACTGCACCAGTCGCGTGTGGGTCCAAACACCTCGTCGTGGGAAAGACCGATCGGGACCAGTTTAACCCCCGAAACTACGTGATCCGCCACTGCCAATGCCCCCTTTGGAGGAGACACTTCTGCTCACTTGCGATTTATAGAAACTAGATGAAGCCGATACCTTCTGCGATTTGTTCTTGTAGCCTTTTTTTACGTAAAAACTACTGTCCTCATCATCGCAATCGTACTCCAGTCCGTTTGTTTCCACCTCCCATTGGCATTCATCGTAAGTCGTCAACTCTGGTTCATCCTCGGCGCAGCCAGCCAGTGCAGCCGTCAAAGAAATCACACCAGTGACAGCCAATGCCTTCCGGTGAAAGGGAACCTTGCTTATGCTGGATTGCAGCTTTTGCTCCGATGCCGTTGTTTCTGCGGAAAGTTGGTTACACTGTTTTGCAAAAGTTTGGTTGACCCATTCCTTCCATTCCATGTTGTTCACTCCTTTCTTCACGTAATTCCATCACTCCGGTTCGACAAAAATTAGGACAACGCCTCTGTCCTCATCGAGAATCGTGTAATTCAGCCGATAATCTCGTCCAACCAGTACCGTATAGTGATCAAGCAGTCGTGTCACCAGCTGGGCAAACCCCTGAAAGCTCTGCGTCGTCACCAAACGAGAGGTGCCGCTGGAGACATCGTAGTACTCGATGGTGTAGCCATACGCACGAACCGTTTGCTGCGGCAGCAAGCTGCGATGTTTTTCCGACGGCTCCAGATAAACCACTTCCGTCTCTTCCCAGGCGTTTGAGGTATGTTCATAGAGTACGCCCTCAAACATACTTGCGTCTACCAGTTTGCGGACAAGCAGTTCCTCAAGGGATACTTCTGCCGTGCGAATGACCGGTGACTCCTCCACTTGTCGGCGATCTAGCTGTTTGTATTGTAGCAGCATCCGTTCCCCTCCTCTCCACCGACATACACGTTACCATTCTAATACGAATGGACGAAAGATTGGTTGCTATCTTGAAAAAAAGTTGCGAAGGAGCAGGGGGAAGGAGATAGCGATCAAAGCTTGGATTGCCTGCTCGTTAGCGGAGTCGTTAGGAAACAGAAAGGGTGACGAGATTATGTGTTCCCGCCACCTGTCAAAAACCATCTCTATTTTTTAAACGGCCGTTTAAAGTTCAGGTTGTTCTGCCTTCCTGCTGCTCCAATTTTGACGTTTGGCCGCCATTTTTTCGTACAGCTTTTTTCGCCAGGCAAAAAACCCCTCAAACAGTGAATACAGTACCGGCACGAGCACCAGTGTGACTACCGTGTGAAAAATCAATCCGAAGATGATCACCGTTGCCAACGGTGCTTCAAAATCTGAACCTTCCGCATAAGCAAGTGCCAGCGGCAAAAGGCCCAATATCGCTGTCAGCTTGGTCATCAGGATCGGACGGACACGATTGCGGGCCGCCTCCAAAATCGCCGGTTTCAATTCGTAACCACGCTCACGGAGCAGATTCATCCGGTCAATGAGCAGAATCGCATTGGAGACGACAATCCCGATCAGCATGATTACGCCGACCATCGCCATCTCAGTCAGTTCACGCCCCGTCAAAACAAGTCCAACGACAACCCCAACCACTGCCATCGGGATGGTCAACATGATGATAAACGGGTGGGACAATCGGCCAAACTGCGCGACCATGATCAGATAGATCAAGGCGATGCTGCCAATGAAAACAAGCAGTCCGTTCAGCAGGTTCTCGCTTTGCTGTTTCAAATCACCGGCAATATTGATGCTGTATCCGGCTGGTACGGGGATCTCTCGCAGCTTCTCTTGGATCGCCCGGTTTACCGTCCCCAGGTCGCTTCCGGCCAATTCTGCTGTCACGCGAATCACCCGTGTCCCGTCTTGATGGTACAATACGGTCGGTGATTTGCTGTACTTCCAGTCGACGATATCCAACAGTGGAACCTGACGGCCATTCGGTGCTTGAATCATGATCTGGCGGAATTGCTCAGGGTGCTGCATCCAATCGTCCGGATAACGCGCCGTCACATCAACTTCGACACCATTTACCGTCATCGTTGCAACGGTTTGTTCACCCAGGAAACCGCGAAGTTGGCTCAACAGGGATTGCTTGTCAATCTGCAGACGCTCCATGATCTCCTGTTTCGGTTCCAGGATGATTTTTTCTTCCCCGCTGCTAAACTGACTTCGCGGATTTTGCGCTCCCGGAATCGTTAGCAACATCTGCTCCACCTGGTCTGTCAGCTGTTTCATGACGTTCAGATCCTTGCCGGTCACATCCAGTGCGATCGGCGTCTCGGATTGGCCGCCGCCCCATCCCAATTCCACCCGTTCCAGGTCATTGAGCGCTTTCAGACGGCTGTTAATCTCCAGCGTAATCGCATCTTTGTCCAGTTCCCGTTTCGTTTTTCCCAGGATCAAAATGTTCAGAACCGCTCGCTCTTCGTAAGCTTCCAGATAGATATCCTGGACGTCGTGCAGCTCTTGCAAGGTTTTATCAGCGGCCAACGCCACCTTTTGCGCCTCATCCAGGCTGCTCCCTTTGGGCAGGATCAGCTCAGCCCGGATATAATTCTCGTTGATGTTGGAGATTTGGCCCATCTTCAGATAGGGAGCGAGCAAAAAGACGCTGCCAAGCAGCAGGGCCGCCAGTAGAATCGTTTTCCAGCGATGACGCAAGGAAAGTTCCAATACACCTGTAGCCCACCGCTCGATCAGGGAAGGGCGGTCCTTGGCATCACCCTCCAGATTTACGTTTTTGTCATTCTTGAGAAAACTGTCAGAATAGACAGGAACGAACAAAAAGGCCGCGATGGTAGAAGAAATGATCGCCACGGTTACAGTAAACGCAATCGTCACAAAAACCTGCTGTAACTCTTCTCCACCCAAACTGACAAACACGAGTGGCAAAAAGACGACGACAATCGTCAGTTGGGAAGCCAAAACAGGCGTAAACACCTCTGCCGTCCCTTTTTGGATCGCTTGGAACAGCGGCTCCCCCCTCTCCCGCTGCTGATAGATACTCTCCAGCACGACAATCGCGGCATCGACCATTAAGCCTACAGATAAACTGAGCGAAATCAATGTGACCAGATCGATATTGTACCCGCCCATCTTCATCGCGATAAAGGTCATCAATACGGAAAGCGGGATAGTGGTTGCGATTACCAATGTCACTCGCCAGTTTTTGAGGAAGAAAAACAGGATGATGACCGCCAATGCACCACCGATCAGCACGTCACGACTCAGGTTGCTGATCGCGTGCTTGACAAATGAGGCCGCCTCCACAAACGAAGTGATCTGATAATTCCCCGCCGCCTCTTTATTGATCTGATCGATCACGGCCTGTACTTGCGCCTGTGTCTGAATCACGTCACTCTCGTCCGTGCGGAAAACATTCATCGTAACGAAGTGATCTCCATTGTAGGTAAACAGCGCTTCATCACTGTAGCCACGCAAGTCTTCGATTAGAGCCAATTGACGCAGTGGCACCGCTCCCTCGGCAGAACGGATCGTCACCTCTCCGATCTGCTGGATGGAGGCAAACGTCTGATCCAACTCGATCACGGTGTTAAACCCATCGTTTTCCAACTTGCCGACAGCCTGTCGCCAGTTGGCCGCTCGCAGCTGCTCCATGGCATCCTGCGGTGTCAAGCGGTAGGCAAGCAGTCGATCCGGTTGAAACGTGATGCGCACCTTGTTAGTTACGTTTGAATCGTATACTTCTACTTTCTGTACGCCCGGTACCGCTTCAATCTTCTCCTTGATCGATGTTTCCGCCAGGTTGTACATCGTCTGCAAATCGCTGCCGGAGAGAGCCAATCCCATCAAAAACTCCTCGCCAAAGCTCGCCTGAATCACTTCTACTTCATCCACTTCAGACGGGAAGACGTTGCGCAGTCGATTCACCGCATTTTGCACGTCTTGTTTTACTTGTGACGCTTTGCCGCTTTCCGCGACCACGGTGATCCGTGATGAACCGGTACGTGTATTGGATGTATACTCTTTGATCCCGGAGATCCCCTTCAGTTCCTGCTCGATCGGATCTGTTACTTTTTCCTCCATCTCTTCAGGGGGAAGCGACCCTCCCGATGCGGCTACCTCGATCCAGGGCAGATTGGTTTTGGGCATCAATGCCACCTTAAAGGTGGCCAGCGAAGCAAACCCGGCAAAGAGAATGAGTACGGTAACCAAATAGACCAGCAGTTTGCGACGCAGAAAAAAATGAATCCACTTTTCCATGCCTATTCTCCTTTTACAGCCACTTTTTCGCCCTCGACCAAGGAACCAATGCCATTGAGCACGATCGTCTCGCCGGGGCGCAGGCCGGACAATACCTCAATCTGCTCACCGATGACCTGGCCTACCTCAACTGTCCGCTTCACGGTCACGCCGTTTTCTACCAGCAGGACATAATGCTGAGACTGATTAATCCCAACTGTTTGCAGCGGGATGATCAAACCGCTCTGCAGCTGTCGCGGTACGGAAATGTTCGCCATCATACCGCCCCGCCACGCTTTGTCATTGTTGGGAATCTTCACTTCGACGCGGTACTTCCCAGTAGCTTCGTCAGCGACGGGAGAGACAAACGAGATGGTTCCTGTGCTGGAAAGTCCACTATCGTTGGTAACCGTGACGTCTGCGCCGCTCTTGTAATGACGGATATCTGTGCTGGGGATGTCCAGAGTCACCTTCATCTCCCGCAAGTCAACGAGATGAAGCACGTTTTGCCCTGGAGAAGACATCTCGCCTATTTGCTTGGCAACGTCTACTACGGTGCCGGCAAACGGAGCGATCAACCTGGTATCCTGCAGTGATTGCCGGGCTTGCGCCGCCTGGCTGGCCGCTTGTGCCAGGGAAGCGTCCGCGGACACGATCTCATCCTGTTCTGCTCCTTGGAGCAATTGGTCAAGTGCCAGCTGTTCGTTTCGCCAGGTAAGTTCCGCTTGTGTCAGGCTGTGTCGAGCGGCATCCCGTTCGCTCTCCGAAATCGCACCTGCCTCATATAAGGTCTCCGCCTGCTGAAATGCCTTGTCGGCCTGCTCGAGGCGCTGCTTGGCCCCTTCCAAGCTGAGTCGTTGCTGTGCAATTGCCTCTGCATCGGCTCCCTGCAGGGTCTTATGGCGGCGGGCAGAGGCCTCCTGGATCGCCGCCTGGGCTGCCGCTGCCGCCTGCTGATACGCTGAACTGTCAATCGCCGCCAACAGGTCCCCTTGGTTTACTTCGCTGCCCTTTTCCACATGGAGCTCCACCACTTTCCCGCCTGTTCCAAAGGAGAGATACAGATCGCGGACAGGTTCCACGATGCCAGTCTTGATGATCGGTGGCGCCTCGGTTTGTTTGGTCACTGTCAAACCTGCGACGATTTTCGCTTTTTCTTCTGCTGGCTCACTGCCGACAGCACCATCGGCAGAACAACCGGTCATGGTCAGCAGTGTTACGGTCAAAACCAGTTTCGTCATTCTGTTCACGCCTATTCCCCCAGCTCTTCGTATGGTTTCGTTTTCCAGTGTGCCACGCGGAAGAGGACGGGATAACAGCCAGCAGGATGAAATACACTCCAACCAAAGACGGATATTTATCTAGGGTCACTCCAGCCACCAGAGGGGGGATGGTTCCTTCATGCTGAGGATCAAACCGACTCCAATCAGATTGGAGAGCAGCGAACTGCCGCCGTAACTGATAAAAGGCAGGGTAATGCCAGTAATCGGCGACAACCCGATATTCATGCCGATATTGACAAAAATCTGGACAGACCACATCGTCACCATGCCGCTGATAAAAAAAGCAGCAAATGGGTCCGGGGTACGGATCGCCCACTGCACGAAACGATAAAAGAGCAAAAAATAGAGCAACAGAAGAAAACTGCTGCCGACAAACCCCCATTGCTGAGCTATGACAGCAAAGATAAAGTCAGTGTGTCGTTCAGGCAAATGAGGACCTGTGCCCGGATCTATCTGCAGGAGCCCAATGCCGAAGAGCTCTCCGCTGCCTACTACCTTGCGCGCCTGAAGATACTGATAGCCACTTCCCAACGGGTCAGCTTCCGGGTGGAGAAAAGAAGTAAGCCGCTCCAGTTGATGGGGGCGGATAATCTCAAAAAACAGCGATGGCGAGGATGCATGAAGCAGATACAACCCGCCAAACAACAACAGCACCGTCACTCCCGTTACCAGATGGAAACCGGCTGGAAGCTTGGCCAACAGCAAAAAACAGCCGAACATCGTCAGATAGATCAGCGCCATCCCCAGATCGGGCTGGATCAGGATCAGCAATAGCGGAATTATCAAGATCATGAGGACCCTACCCAACTGCTTCACGTTTTCAATCGTTCCTTGCAATTGTTCGTAGAGCTTGGCCAGCATCAGCAGCGTGGTGATGCGAGCGATCTCCGACGGTTGGATACTGAGAATGCCCAGATCAATCCAACTTCGTGCACCGTTTATTTCTTTGCCAAACAAGAACAGACTGGCGAGAGCGAGCACGCCAAAGCGGTAAATCCAGTCGGCATGTTGAACCAATAGCCGGTATTCCATCTGGCGGATCACCAGCAGCATCCCCCCACCCAGCAAGGCCCATGCCGACTGTTTCAATAGGTAGATCCACCCGGCCTGTTCACGCGTCGCTTGATACACGGCAAGCAGGCTGATCAGCAGTAGGCATGTCAATGTAGTGATGACCAACGGATTTGGTTTCGCCTTTTCCAGCATTCTCCTAGCCGCCTCCTCCCTATAGCCTGTTTCATCCAGTAGTTTGTCCCAATTCCCGGGAAAAAGTGGGGTGTGAGAACAGGTCAGGGAGTTGTCGCTCAAATGGAAAAGCCCTGATTTTCGCTTGCAAAATCAGGGCTTTTTACCGCTTGTCTATGCTTTTTCGTCAGCCAATGTTTCCATTTCGGAAAGCAAATCATCGAAGACGGCCAGAGCCTCGCGAATCGGCTCCGTCGAAGTCATATCGACGCCGGCCCGCTTTAACAGATTGATCGGATAGTCGGAACCACCGCTCTTGAGAAAACCGAGGTATCGCTCTACAGCCGGCGCGCCTTCTTCCACAATCTGTTTATAGAGCGAAGTGGCTGCAGAAAAGCCAGTCGCATACTTATAGACATAAAAATTGTTGTAGAAATGAGGGATGCGCGCCCATTCCAGATCGACCTCGCTGTCCACCAGTACATCTGAGCCGTGAT
Organism: Brevibacillus humidisoli; assembly: GCF_020923435.1. NCBI lineage: Bacteria > Bacillati > Bacillota > Bacilli > Caryophanales > Paenibacillaceae > Brevibacillus > Brevibacillus humidisoli. Next base: position 1,957,010 of record NZ_CP087263.1, read on the forward strand.
AGGCTACATTTAGATCACGGTAGGCCGAGCTGAGCGATTCGGCTGTCAGCGCTTCGCCTGCTTCCACTTGCTCGTGAATCAGCTTTTCGAACTCCGCGAACATCGTCTGACGGAACACCGTGCCGCGGAACCGCTCCAGATAGTAATTGAGCAAATACATCCGCTGCTGTTTGTCGGTCGTCGTCTCCAACAGATGGTGCATCAGCAGAGACTCGTTTACCGTAGATGCTACCTCAGCCACAAAGATTCGATACTGGGCGTACGTATACGGCTGGGTCGTATCGGAAAAGTAACTGTGCAGGGCATGGCCCATCTCGTGCGCCAGCGTAAACATGTTGTTCAGGTTCTCTTGATAGTTCATCAACACATAGGGATGTGTGGTATACGCTCCCCAAGAGTAGGCTCCGCTGGTCTTGCCCTGGTTCTCATAGACGTCTATCCAGCCGGAAGTGAATCCCTTCTTCAGCACCTGACCGTACTCATCGCCGAGCGGACGTAGTGCTTCCGTTATGGTTGCCACAGCCTCCTCATAAGGGATTGTCATCTCTACCTCTTTTACAATCGGGACGTATAGGTCATACATATGCAGTTCATCGAGCTGCAGCATCTTTTTCCGCAATCTGATATAGCGGTGCATCAGAGGCAGATGCTCCCGAATGGTAGCGATCAGGTTGTCATAGACGGACGGGTCGATATTGTCGCCAAACAACGCCGCCCGCAGGGCTGACGGATACTTTCTCACTCGTGCGTAAAAGACGTCCCGTTTCACGGATGACGTAAGGGTTGCTGCGATTGTGTTTTTGTGTTTGCCGTACGTTTTGTACAGAGCCTCAAACGCTTCTTTGCGAACACGGCGGTCTTTTGACTCCAGAAACTGAATGTAGCGTCCTTTGGTCAACTCCACCTCTTCGCCCTGCTCGTCTGTGATCATCGGGAACCGGATATCTGCGTTGTTCAGCATCCCGAAAATCGTCGATGGAGCACTTGAAACCTCGCTCACTTCAGCCAGGATCGCTTCTTCCTGTGCCGATAAAGTGTGCGGTTTTTGGCGGGTAATCTCCTCCAGCAGGAAACGATAATGATCTAGTCCCGGCTCGCTTTCCTGCAGCTGACGAAGCTGTTCGTCCGGTATGGCCAGGATCTCCGGCTGTATGTAAGAGGTTGCGCTGGACACTTGTGTGCCGAGACTGGCGGCCCGATCAGTCAACGCTTGGTAGGTGGCGTTGGTGTTGTCTTCATCACGGCGCATCCGGGCATAGACGTATATCTGCTCGAATACCTTGGATATTTCATCCTGCAGCGTCAAGGCATCCAGCAGTTGTTTTCCGGACTGCGCCAAACTCCCCTGCTTTGCCTTTATTTCTTCGATCAGCTCTTTTACCTTGGCTACATCTTTCTCCCATTCGGCATCACTAGGATAAATATCCTCCAGTTTCCACTTGTATTCAGCTGGGATCTCAGAGCGCCTCGGCAGTGTTTTGCTTTTCTTCAATGATGCACACACTCCTTTTTACCGATTAAGTAAAAGCGGTTCCATTCTTACGCAACCACTGCATATGTTTTCATCACTAAACGTAACCCAAAATCTTCCTTCCGTCAATCTCCGTATCATCTCTTACCTTCCTACCCTATGCAGGCAGAAGCAAGGGACTGCCGGTGTCACGGCTCAGTTTGTCCGTCCTGCCCCTGCGGCTGTACCAGCATGAACCAAAACAACGTCCGCTTATTCCATCCTCTGGTACCTATCTCGAAATAGCGGACGTTGCCCTGACCTTGCCGTTTCGTCTTGTCAGTATTCGTCGTCTAACCCGATCATCTGTCTGGTCGGATCTATCCCTCCCGTCCCGACTCCCACTCCTGCTTCAGAGAGAGTACCACCTTATACAGATGCTCCCGTTCTTTCTCGATGGCTTCCTGGAACTGTTCCCATTCTTGTTTGTAACGTTCCAGTTCCACTGTCACATGCTGCAGCTGTTCTTCCAGGCTGCGAATCTTCTCTTCTTGCGTCTCTTCGCCTTCCTGCATTTTTTTTACATAGGCAGTCTGTCCCACCGCATGCTGTACTTGAAATGTTCCCCGAAAAACTCCGGGTGTTATCCAGTAACGGGTATCACCGTGTTTTTGCTTTTCCATCCATCTAACCTCCCTGACAGTCGTTTCGCTATATGCTATGTTACGACTGGGAGTAATGGTACGCGTATGGAAAAAGAAAAAGCCGTCAAGACCTCAGGAGGGTCATAACGGCTGTCGCTGATCGCGAGGTGTCGAATGGCGCCGAAAGCGGAGGCTGTAGTTGCGCGCTTCCTCGGCGCTGCTGATCTTTTGTCGTTGCCACTCCAACAGTATGCGATCGATGTAGCGTATGTACAGTTTGCCGACGGCTGCTGCCTCGCGCAAAGCGGCAACAATCAGCTCTTCCGAGTACTTGTCCTGTTCTACCCAGATGTGCAGGGTTTCGATCTCAAACGGTGAAAGAGGGCGGCCAAAGGCCTGTTCAAACTGATTGTAAAGTCCAGTGCTCTCGGCGGTCCCAACGGCCGTTTCCCGAGAGGAGGCAACCGTCTCCATCACGGCCAACTCTTCGTCTTTCAGACATTGAGCCAGCTTTTGGTAGAGCGGTTCCAGATTGTAGTTTTCATACCGAAGGCCGGTTTGCTTGTCCACTTCTTCATCGATCGTAAGCCAGCCTTCTTTGATCAGTTTTTGCAGAAGCTGGATCAAGCGCATACTTGGCATAGACAGGCGGTTCTCCAACTGTTGGATGGTTGGAAACCGGTTACCCACCTGTTGGAAGGACAAGAGGTGGATGATCAGCATCATCTCTTCATCCGTCAGCGAAAGGCGCTTGTAGGTTTTGAGCAGCAGGTTGGAGACAGATGTTGCTCCTTCTTGCAGCGCATGAAAAATCTGTCGATTCATGACGTCTGTTCACCTCTTTTCCATTATAGCAACTGTTACTGGAAAAGCCTATGGTCGGGAGAAAAACCGTCAGGGGAAAAGTGAGGTCAGCCTGACGGTATGGACGAGCATAGTGGTGGGCGAAAGAGAAAAACAGGTTCGTGGGCACTGACAAGGCTTTCGCTCACCTGTTTTTCTCTTTCGCCTCGTAACATTTGCTTTACCCGCTAAATCTTGTTCTCTTATCCATACAATGGCTTATCTAACTACCAACTCATCTCTCCTGCAAGAGGCTACCTTTGTTATCCGTTAAAAAAGACAGCCCACACACGGCGAGCTGTCTGAAGCAGGGTGTGTTACGGATAGAGCCTATAGAGCAGACGAGGGAACGGTATGGTCTCCCGCACGTGGTCCAAGCCGCAGATCCAGGCGACAGTTCTCTCCAGCCCAAGGCCAAATCCGGAATGAGGTACCGTACCATACTTGCGCAGGTCCAGGTACCACTGGTATGCTTCCTCTGAGAGATCGTGTTTGGCAAAACGCTGTTGGAGCAGTTCCGGGTCGTCTATCCGCTGACTGCCGCCGATGATCTCACCGTACCCTTCCGGTGCGATCAAGTCGGCGCACAGCACGACTTCCGGACGATTAGGGTCTGGCTTCATGTAAAAAGCCTTGATCTCCGTAGGGTAGTGAGTGATAAAGACCGGTTTGTCAAATCGTTCAGCGATCGCCGTCTCATCTGGCGCTCCAAAATCTTCTCCCCATTTAATCTCATGTCCCATCTCCTGGAGCATTTGGATCGCTTCGTCATAGCTGATGCGCGGGAAAGGAGCCGTTACGTTTTCCAGCTTGCTGGTATCCCGCTGCAGCGTCTTCAATTCGCGCTGACAGTTTTTCAATACGGACTGAACCACGTAGCTGACAAACTGTTCTTGAATCCGCAGGTTCTCCTCATGGTCGACAAAGGCCATCTCCGGCTCTATCATCCAGAACTCGATCAGGTGGCGGCGCGTTTTCGATTTTTCCGCCCGAAACGTGGGACCGAACGAAAAAACCCGTCCCAATGCCATCGCGGCTGCTTCCATGTACAGTTGGCCGCTCTGAGAGAGATAGGCGTCTTCATCAAAATACTTGGTGTGGAACAAGTTAGTGGTCCCCTCTGCCGAAGTTGGGGTCAGAATGGGTGCATCCACCTTGTAAAAGCCGTTCTCATGAAAGAACTGGTACATGGCCCGGATGATTTCCGAACGAATCGCCATCACCGCACGCTGACGCGGTGAGCGCAGCCAGAGGTGACGATGATCCATCAAAAAATCCACCCCGTGTTCTTTGAGCGAGATCGGGTAATCTTGAGCGATTTGGATCACTTCCACCCCGGTCACGGTTAGCTCATAGCCGCTTGGCGCACGCTCATCGGCCCGTACAATCCCTTTTATATAAGCAGAACTCTCCTGAGTGAGCTGACTTGCCAGATCCCAGATTTCCTCGCTTACTTCCGCTTTTACCACGACTCCCTGGATAAAGCCGCTGCCATCACGCAGCTGCAGAAACTGGATTTTGCCGCTGCTGCGCTTGTTGAATAGCCAACAGCCAATCGTCACTTCTTGTCCAACATGCTGCCCTACTTGGGCGATCGTCGTCAACATCTGATTTGTGCCTCCATCTCTGTTGCAAAATTGCCTATACCATTATACTACCGCCCATCAGTCGATTCAAACGGAATACAACGCATTGCTCCTCCCCGCAAAAAATCCCCCCAAGGTACAGTAAAGCCTACTCATTACTGTCCACTCGGAGGGATCTGACCACAAGCAGGGAGTGGGACTAATCTCTACGCGCCCTCAACAAAACGCTTAATGCGAGCGATCCCTTTTTCCAACTGTTCCATCGATGCTGCATAAGAAATGCGAATGTTTTCCCTGGCTCCAAAACCACTACCCGGTACGACAGCTACCTTTTCTTGCTCCAACAAGGCTTCACTCCACTGATCCACATCAGCGTAACCCATCTTCTCCACCGCCTTGGAGACGTTGGGGAATACGTAAAAGGCCCCTTCCGGCTTTAAGCAGGTAATGCCTTCGATCTGGTTCAACAGTTCAACAACACGGTCGCGGCGTTTTACGAATTCCCGCTTCATCTTCTCCAGCGGTTCTTGTGTGCCGGTCAGCGCAGCGAGCGCACCATACTGGGCAAAAGAAGTCGGGTTGGACGTGCTATGGCTGGAGAGGTCAACCATCGCCCGAATCAATTGTTCATTGCCGGCGGCATAACCCATCCGCCAGCCAGTCATCGAGTAAGGCTTGGACATTCCGTTGATGATGACCGTGTTTTCGTATGCTTCCTTACTGAAAGTAGCAACACTGACATGTTGATACCCGTCATAAATCAGCTTTTCGTAAATCTCGTCAGAGACCATCAACACATTGTTTGACAGGCAGACGTCGACAATCGCTTCCAGCTCCTGCCGCGAATAGATGCTGCCGGTCGGGTTGCTTGGCGAGTTGATCACGATCGCCCTTGTACGGGGGGTGATGGCTGCTTTTACCTGATCGGCCGTTATCTTAAATCCGTTAGACTCTGCCCCTTCAACAAATACGGGAACGCCGTCAGCCACCTTTACCATTTCCGGATAGCTGACCCAGTACGGGATCGGAATAATCACTTCATCTCCCGGATCGAGCAGGGACATAAACAGATTGTACAAAGCGTGCTTGCCGCCATTGGTAACAATGATCTGCTTAGCACTATAGGTGAGGCCATTGTCCTGTTCAAACTTGTCGCGGATGGCTTGAATCAATTCGGGAATACCGGCTGCTGCGGTATACTTGGTCTTGCCCTCGCGCATTGCCTTCTCCGCCGCTTCCATAATATGCTCAGGCGTGTTGAAGTCAGGTTCACCTGCCCCCAAACCTACGATGTCAACTCCTTGACGCTTCAGTTCATTTGCCTTCGCTGTGATGGCCAAGGTTGGTGAAGGGGAAAGAACAGTGACTCGTTTGGCTAGTTTCATGAAAAACGTGAACCTCCTCTAACAGGTAACATAATTTTTGTTATGTAGACTTTTCTTTCGGTTCATTATACGCATAGCCTACCATACCTTTTGCAGGTTGTATAGGGATGCCCTCTGATCTGGAGAAGCCATAACAAATGCCCCCCTCCCATCCGCGGCGGGGGGCATTGTCTCAGTGTTCCCATTGTTCCTCTTCAGTTGTGTTTGGTTCCGGTGGATCGACATGTTCTTGCTGCTGCCCTCCTTTTTGGCGGCCGAAGGCGATCCAGTATAGCATTCCATCCTGTTGCGTGCTCTCTCGGTGACGTACAACGGTAAGCATTGCTCTGTCTTTTGTCTTCCACTTGACCGTGACAAAACATTGGAAGACGTTGGTCATCGCGACAATGCCGTATTCCGCATCGGCAAACGGTTCATCTAATTGAACCGTCACGTCGGTGGACATATCGCTTTCCGGCAGGTGAAAGGTGACGATGCCAAACTGTTGGAAAGACTGTTCCTTGCCTTTCACCGTCTGGATCGGAGCAAATGACAGTTTTTCTGGACCTATCGACTGATCCTGCAGTTTGCTGCTGGAGATCGCCTGGTTTTGCAGATGAACTGTACTAATCGATTCCGACGCGATATGTTGTGAGTGCACAGATTTGTCCGCCAGTTTTTCCTTGGTTACCGATCCATGCGTGAGGTGCTGGCTCTTCACCGACTCCAGTGCCAGCTTCTGAGCAGTGACGGCATAATCAGCCAACTTTCCGCTGGTGACGCAGAAGTCAGTTAGTTTGTCTGTAGAGACAGATTCAGATGCCAGCTTGGAGGTTGTCACCGCGTGCTCCGCGATCTGATAGGTATGAACAGCGCTATCTGCAAGGTGATTGCGGTCAATCGTGCGATCTTTGATGTGGGCTCCCGTAACGGTTCCCCTGGAGATTTTCTCTGCTGTTACCGCTTCATCCTGCAAATGACGAGACATGATCGACTCGTCGGCGAGATGAGCGGAATAGATGCTTTGCTCGGCGATTTTTTCCGACGTGATCGCATTGTTGGCGATTTTGCTGCCAATCACCTGTTGATCACCGATTTTTTTGTGAGTGATCAGGTAATCGTGCAAATGGCGGGTTTGGATGGAGAAGGGCTGCAAATGGAGATCCGAGATCACTTCTCGTGCCAGTTTGGACGCCGTCACTGTCTGATCAGCGAGATGTTCGCTGGTCACACTCTGTCTAGCCAGGATGTCACTGGTGACGATCCCGTTTTTCAGATGACGGGCTTCGATCAGATCCTCCACCAAGTGCTCGGCAGAGATTGACCTTGCTGCGATATGCTCGCGTTGAATGATGCTTTCTGATAGATGAGACGATTGGATAAGCTGTCCCCGCAGATGATCGGGTCCGATCGCTCCGGGGGCAAGCTTGCTTGCGGTGACCGCTTCATCCCGCAATTTGTCGGTGGTCACCACTTCATGTGCTAGCTTGGCATTGTTGATGACACCGTTGGCAAGATGATGCGTTTGGATACTGCCGGTCTTGATCTTATCCCCGGTAACCGACTGCTCCTGCAGCAGGTCCGTTGTGATGCACTGTGGATGCAGGTGCTTCGTGCCAATCGATCCCTCAGCAATTTTCATCGCATCAATCGTTTTGTCCGCCAGCTTTTCTGAGGTCACACTGTTATTCATCAGTTTCTCGCCTGAGATCGTCCGATCCTGAATCTTGTTTCCGGTGATCGCGTAGTTGGCGATGTGCTGTTCTTCAACGGACATCGCTGCCAGTTTGCTGGAAGTTACACTGTGATTGGCCAACTTGTTGCTGTTCACCGCATAGTCCTTCAGTGCCTCCGTATCTACGCTGGCGGTTTTTAGTTTGGAGGAATCGATAGCACGATTGGCGATCTTCTCGGTCGTGATAGCTTGATCCGTGATGTCATCCGTATAAATAAAAGCCACTTGTTGGTCTGCTTTTCGATCTTTTACCACTTTGCTGTAGCTCTTCTGATGAGAAGCTGCAGGCCGGGATGAGGCCATCTGTGAGGACTCAAAACCGGAACTTTCTTCGGTGTCTTCCAGCCAATCCAGGTCGATCGGCTTGCGCACTGCCTTTTTCCGTTTCGTGGCAGAGCTTCCGTTTTGCTTGGCCATTCCTCTCGCCTTCCTTCTATATAATCTTCGTACTATGTCATTTCATAACATATTCATTTGACCCATTGGCGGGCACTATTCCTGAACAATTAGGTATGTGTACAGAAGAAGGACATGGCAGAGGAACAGGCTGAATCCAGTTTTTTCTCTTTTTAGATGTAGATAGAAAAAAGGAAGTCCGCATCCTGGCCTCTCTGCAGTGAGCAGGCCGTGAATGCCGCTTCCTTCTTGTATCTTGTATGATTTACAGTTGATGTGTTTGAGCCGTCTATGATCCTATCAGTTCACCTGTCGGCTGCTGCTCACGGAGCATGCTGCGGAACAGATCGCCGCCGAGAACCTCTTTTTCCAGCAAAATCTGCAGGCTGTTGACAAACACGGGATCGAACTGCCGCAGCACCCGGCGTGTCTGTTCCAGCAACTCTTCCAAAATCCGGTTTACCTCATCGTGTACCTGGGACTTGGCAATGTACGAGAGGTGCACAATGCCAAGCCGGGACATTCCGCTCTGTACGATTTCCTGGGCCATCGTCAATGCCTGCTCAAAATCGTTTTTGGAGCCGGTACTGCGTCCACCATAGTAAATCTCTTCGGCTACGGCCCCGCCCAAGCAAACCATGATCTGCTGCTCCAACGCTTCCTTGGTGTAGAGATAGCGATCTTCCATCGGATTTTGCCGTACATAGCCAAGTGCCTGTCCACGTGGGGTAAGCGTAACTTGAGAAACCGACCCGGGCCGCACCTGTTCGCTGATGATCGCGTGCCCCAACTCATGTATGGCAACTCGACGCTTCTCTTCAACAGTCGCTTCCCGGTCCGTCTGTTCACCCATCATCACCTTGTCTACAGCCAGAGCAAAGTGACGGATCTCGATCGTTTCCGAATGATCGCGCATGGCGTAAATGGCCGCTTCATTGACCACGCTTTCCATCTGTGCACCGGAGAAGCCAAATGTCTCTTGCGCGATTTTTTCCAGACCTACATCATCAGCCAACGGTTTGCCCGCCGTATGGATACGCAGGATCTGCTCACGGGCTTTTTTGTCCGGCAGATCGACCACGATATGACGATCAAAGCGCCCCGGGCGCAACAAGGCGGGATCAAGCATGTCTTTGCGGTTCGTTGCCGCAATCAGCAGGATTCGCGGTGTGTCACTGGCTCCGATTCCGTCCATCTCGGTCAGCAGTTGGTTGAGTGTTTGATCGTACTCTCGCTGCTGCTGGCCGTCCCGCTTCCCACCGATCACCTCAATCTCGTCGATAAAGATGATTCCGCTGTCCTGACCGTTTTTCTCTGCCATCTGTTTCACATCCCGGAACAAATCGCGGACGCGTTGTGCCCCGACACCCACATACATCTCTACGAATTGCGAACCGGAAGCGGCTACAAACGCGGAATTGGTGTAGTTGGCTGCCGCTTTGGCCATCAGCGTCTTACCCGTTCCCGGCGGCCCGGTCAGCAGTACGCCTTTTATCGGGCGAATTCCATAATGACTGATCTTTTCTTTCTTGATCAGGAAATCAAGCGCCTCTTTCAATTCCCGTTTGGCCCGCTCTTGGCCGCCAATGTCTGCAAACTGGATGTTTGTCTTGGGAACGACATGCTTGCTCCGTTTGCTCCGGCCGCCCATACTGACACCCGATTGGCGTGACATCAGGAAATAGATACCGGCGAGTACTGCAGCAAAGACAAGGAAGGGACCTACATTCACCTTCAGAAATACCAAAAACAGAATCAAAACAGGCACGGCACCGTAAAGTATCTCCTTAACCACGGGCAGTCACCTCTCTCTCTTCTACAAGCCGAGGTACGACTTTGTAGAAGTCGGCGTTCCCCCGTTTTAAATAGATAAACACATGCTGCTCGTCCATTCTCGCTTTTGCCTCGTCCAATTGGTGGGTCTGCTTCCAGTCGTTTAAAAGGCTAGGTATCTTGCTGTATTGGTGCAGTTCAATCGCTTCGGTCAGATCAAAAATACCGGTTGCCCAAATCGCTGTCAGCTCCGGATCTTGGTTGGTCATCTCTACCGTCCATGCTTTACCTGGAGCAAGCCGTTTGATCTCAGTCGTCAATTCGCGGTATTCCACTGGAAAGCTTTCTGGATCGGTCACTTCCAGTTGTACGTTTAGCTGCTCTTGGCTAACCTGCATCCCGACCAGCTTGGCCGACTTCATCTCTGCAATCTCACTACGCAGCGGTTCTTCCACCTGCATCTTCTGATACAGAAACCATCCGCCAAACAGGAGTGTGATCGTGGCTAGCATCGAGAGCAATATCGGCACTGCGCGCACTTTCACCTTAGCTCCCCCTATCTATCTAAACTTGTTACTTGCGCGGTTATTTCTATCACTTTTTGTCGACTTACAGTATAGCATAGATATCTATCAATTCGATCATGCAGATGTTGGATGCCAGTTGCGAAAGCAGGGATTCAGCTAAGTGAGCAATCGATAAGAAATGAGTCAACACCAGAATGTTACAATGGATAGAAGGGAAAACCAAACCGGAATCTTTCAAAGAAAATAATGGTGATAACCCCAAAAAAGCGGGAGGAAGTAGATGGACAAACATGTATTGTTACTCCATTGTGCGGGTGCTCAGGAGCCCGGTCAAGGAAGTACGAACTTGGCAGCACATCTGCAAGATGCGTTAGGATCTGCCTGCCAGATGCGATATCCCATGATGCCTGATCCAGAAAAACCGGCTTATACAGCGTGGAAAGAAAAACTGGAACAGGAACTGAATTCTTTGCATGGGGACATCGTATTGATTGGGCATTCCTTGGGCGGCTCCGTTTTGTTGAAGTACCTCTCTGAGGAAGCACACCCAAAAACGATAGCGGGATTGTTTCTGATCGCAGTGCCATATTGGGGGACTGGAGATGAGTGGCTAGTAGACGAATTCACGCTGCAAGAGAACTTCTCGGCCAAACTTGCAAGCATCCCGCACATCTTTCTGTACCACAGTCAGGATGATGAAGTGGTGCCGTTTGCGTATTTCTTACTGTACGCAAAAAGACTCCCACGTGTAACCGCTCGCGGAATGGATGGCTACGGGCATCTATTCAACGCTGGTTTACCCGAACTGGTTCACGATCTCCAAACGTTTGTCACGTCCTAAACAGATCCACGCGTTCATCTCGGATTCGTCAACCTCCTAAAAAAAACGACCGTCCGGGAGAGGACAGTCGCTTCACATTTGGTTCGAGGTAGCAGCCAATGATACCCCCCTAGTCACTAGCACGCAGGAGTTCCATGCGGCTAGACGACCTTGGTCAAGGGGAGTCGATTTTGTTCAGTCGGTATGCTCTCAGCAGTTCCCCTGTGTGGAAGTCGTAATACACATAATTGTAGCGCTTCTCCTCGTCGATGTAGAGGACTTCCCAGAAGCGCTTTTCGCCGTCGATTCCGGGTACAATATGCTTGATAACAGCGTTCGGATGACTTTTCATCACGGCTTCCTGCACATTTTTTTTCGGTACAGTTCCGTGCAGCACATCAAAGACCACATCATCTTTGGTCATCCACGCAATGACCGGCGTTCCGACTTTATTTTTACCGATGACTACGGCGTAGGAGCTCTTGCCGCGGTATTCACTGATCTCATCGATCTGCGTAATCGTCGTACGTTCAAAGGCCCACTGGCGCGCCTGCTCGTCAAAGTTGTTCTGCTGTGCGACAACTGACGAAGCCAGGTGATAGACGGCAGAAGCACCAATAAAAGCGATCCCTATCAATAAGCCTACAATTCGAACAACCACATGCCGTTCCCCTATTCTTCATTGATGATTGATTCTGCTTACTTCATTTACATGCGAAACAGTAGTTGGTCCTTTTTTTCGCCTTGGGGTGAAGCAATCTGGATTGTGACGAGCATTCTGCGCAGTCGCATGGAACTTTGGTCGTACCACATCAGGTACGTTAGAGAGACGCTTTTGAGCGCCTCATCCATCACGTCTTGAGTCGGAAATTGCGAGCCAAGCCATAGCGACAGCATCGATTTCACATCCTCTGGCGGCAGGGAAAACTGATATCCGGCTAGGTCGGCACCTTCCCCAGTCAGGCGGATCGGTACGATTGACTGCAGTTCACCTTTGATCAGCATCAGATGATCATATGGTGTGTAAAGCGCATAGGGAAGCATCAGCGGCTCTTTCTGTTCTCCGTTCACCGTCAGTTTAAACGAATCGCCTGTCCTCGCCATCATCACCTTCTGTCCGCCCACATCGCCGCTAAGCTCAAATGACTTGCCCTGATAGGTCCCACTGAACTGTCGATCCTTTACTTCAACCTGAAACGGGATCTCCGTATTGGTCTGGGATCGTTCGATCAGTTCGGCAATCTCCTGCCGCTGCTTGCGCATTTGTTCGGCGGGGTCAACCTGTGCAACCGGTCCGCTTTGCTGTTCTTGATTTTGTACGGCAGGCTTGTCTGTTAGCTTGGCGATCAACGCCCCGAGCAGAAACAGGGCCAGGAATATCGGCAGCAGCCACCAGAGTTGGCGCGGTCGGATAATCATTGATGACCCTCCCCGTCCTTTATGGCTAAAACATATGCAGCCGGGGAAGGTTTTAGAACCGTACGGAAAAGTTACCGAACATAGCGGCAAACGTGCCGGTCATACTACAGATACACCCCGAGGAGGTGAGCGCGTGAAACTGCCCGACAGGACGACATCTCCTGACGTCTACGCGCTGTGGCAACAGGAATACCGTGCATCTTGGGCAGATCTGTCATCACCGCTGAGAGCGCTGCCCCCGCCCGTCTGTTTGTCGTACAGACATACGTCTTTGACGGAAGTGTGGCGTGCATACCCATCATGAATGTACCATCACATTAACCCTACCTGCACCCCTGCTTCACATCTCTCCTGTTGTGCCGACAGGAGATCTTTCCTTTCATCTCGGTTGGCGATTACTGTTTCAGTTGGGCAAACACCCGGTTGGCTTCATAGATCACTTTCTCTTCATCAATCGTCTGCAACTCGCGATTCCGCATCAGAAACCGTCCAGCGACGACCGTATCGGTCACATCCCGCCCGTTCGCCGCGTACACTACATGGGAGACGGGATAATTGTGCGCGGGTTGGAAATGAGCCTGATGGGCATCAATGACGATCAGGTCAGCTTGTTTCCCCACTTCCAGCGAACCTAACTGTTCTGCTTGGAACACACAATCGGCACCGTATCGGGTTGCCATCCGCAGCGCTTCTTCTGCGGGGACGACAAGTGGGTCATACGTGACACCTTTGTGCAAAATCGCAGCCAGCCGCAATTCTTCAAACAGATTAACATTGTTGTTGCTCGCGGAACTGTCCGTTCCCAGCGAAACACTGATCCCTCGTTTCAGCATGTCCGGCACACGGGCCACGCCGCTTGCCAGTTTGAGATTGCTCACCACATTATGAGATACCTTCACTTGATAGCGTGCCAAAATATCTAGTTCTTCATCCGTCAAATGGACAGCGTGCGCGACCAGCGTAGGCCTTGCAAACAGCCCAATGTTTTCCAGGTGTTGAACAGGACGTACACCGTAGTCTTTGACGTTTTGCTCCACTTCCCAAACCGTCTCCGACATATGAATATGTATCGGAAGATCAAGTTCTGCTGAGCGCTCAATAATTTTGGCGATGTAATCTGGAGGGCAGGTGTATGGTGCATGCGGTGCCATCATCGTGGTAATGCGACCATCGGCCTGGTTATGCCACTCCCGGGCAAAAGCGGTCGCCTCCTCCAGTTTTTGTCGCTGTTCTTCTGGCGAGCCAAGACCGATCACACCGCGGCACAGACTGGCCCGCATACCGGCAGATTCCGCTGCTTTCGCTACCTCACCCATGTGATCGTACATATCGACAAACGTTGTGGTTCCGGTACGGATCATTTCAAGCAAGGTAAGGTAGGTTCCCCACTTGACGTGTTCCGCCGTAAACTGCGCCTCCATCGGCCACATTTTGTCTTCCAGCCATTCCTTGAGCGGCAGATCATCGGCATATCCGCGCAAAAGAGACATCGCTGCATGGCCGTGTGTATTGATCAAACCGGGAAGTATGTATTTACCCTTGCCGTCGATCACCTGTCCATATCCAGACAGATCTTCCGGCGTGGTACCTACGTAGGTAATCCGATCGCCGGCAAAGGCTACCGCTCCGCCGTGAATCACTTCGTTCTGTTCATTTACCGTTAAAACTGTCGCGTTGGTGATAATCGTTTCCATCGCTTCTACTCCTATCGATTGGGATTCCTTGGTTCAAGTAGTATGCCAGACTTTGCAGGCTGGATGTGACGTCAGCGTGGTGGATTCTCACATTGGCGTCGGTCCGGATGGTTACCGGAGCGAAGTTGAGAATACCCTCAATCCCGGCCTCGATCAACTGGTCGGCTACCACCTGAGCCGCTGCCGCAGGTACCGTAATAATCGCCAGCCGGATCTGCAATCGTTTCACTGTCTCTTTCAGTTCTCCCAACGGTTGTATCCTCAGCCCGGCAATCCTTTTTCCTTTTTTGGCTGGATCGTTGTCAAAAATGGCGACGATCCTCATGTTGTCGCGTAAATACGCATTGTAGTTGCTGATCGCATGGCCAAGGTGGCCCGCTCCAACCAGCGCTACATGAATCTCCTGGTCCAGTTTGAGGATTTGTCGGATCTTTTCAATCAGATAATCGACGTCATAACCTATCCCCTTTTTGCCGAAGTCGCCAAATGAGGACAGGTCTTTGCGGATTTGCGCCGGATTGACGTCAAGTGTCTTGCCCATCTGTTGGGATGAAACGGTTTTGACCTGCATCTGCTGCAAGTGGGTCAGATATCGGAGATAGACCGGCAGGCGCCGGACGACTGCCTCCGATATTTTGGGGGCTTTCAAATACGCATCCCTCCTCAGTCCTGCTTTTTCTTTTCCTTCAGGACTTTATAATCCTTCCCATTGGATAGAATCGTAATCGTTCCGTCCTGTCCTGTGATATACGTCTCAGCCCATGATTCGTCCAACCGCTCCACGATTTCCGCCTGACCACTGGTCATCTCGTCACGTGATTTGCCTGTTTGAATCACCGCAACCTGTGGGTCTATCTTGGTCAAAAACGGCTGTGAAGAAGCTTGGTTGCTTCCTTGATCGGCAACTTTCAACACCTGTGAGCGCAGCTCTGTTCCATGACGCTTCAACATACGGTCCTCCGCCTTCACACCGATCCCGCTCGGATAGAGAAAGTGCAGTTCACCCTGCCGCAATTGTACGACCAATGAATTATCCTGTGGAGAGAGAAAAAGGTGCTCGCTAGGGTGAAAGACCGTCAGGGAGATGTTTGTATCAAACGACAGCACGTCTCCCTCTGACAGCAGTTGCACTTTTTTCTCCTCATCAATCGGAATCACCCGGTGGATCGCATGAGCAATCAACTTCGGCAGAAGCACGGTATCGATCTGCAGGTTTTTGGCCAAAAAAGGATACCCTCCGCTGTAGGCCGGCAGATCATTGCTGATCAGCACGTAATCCAACTTGGTGACGTGACGTTCTTGCAGAAGTTTTAACAGGTTTTTCACATCATCGACACCGCCGGTATCGATCAACAGCTTCTTGCCGTTAGGAAAGCGGACCAGCGTACTTTCACCGCTAGACAGGTTAAAATAAGAGGTTATCATCCCCTCGAAGTCCCGCTCATCCTCACTTACGATCGGATCATCGACCTTTACCGCCTGTAATAAATGGCTGTCAATCGTACAACCGACGATCAAAAACAACAGAGATGCGACGAGCAGCAGACGATTCTTTACGCTACGCTTTCGCATTTTATTGTATCACCTAAATCCTGACTAGACTATTGCTTCATTTTATGAAAGTTCATCGGCTTGCATACCCTCCAGAAACGAAGCAATGCGGTCACGCAGTTTGACCCAGGCCCCGCTTTCGACACGATACGGGGGGAGCGAGGCGAGAAATGCTTTTCCATAACGCGACTCAACAATTCGGGAGTCAAACACGACGATCACCCCTCTGTCCGTGTGATGTCGGATTAGGCGCCCCAAGCCTTGTTTAAAGCGGATCACAGCATGAGGCAGCGACAAGGAGAGAAACGGATTTTTCTTCTCTTCTTTCGCCTTTTCAGAGCGCCCCTCCAGCAGTGGTTGATTGGGCGGTTGAAAGGGCAGACGGACGATGATCACACAGCTTAAGACATCGCCCGGGATGTCGACACCTTCCCAGAAGCTGCTGGTGCCAAGCAGCACCGATTTTTGCTGACGCTGAAACTTGCGAACCAGCTTGCTGCGGTTGTTGCTGTCGATGCCATGCCCCAGCAAATCATAGCCTTCCCCGTCCAGCGCCTCTTTCATCGCATCGTACACGCAGCGCAGCATGGTGTAGGAGGTAAAGAGGATCAGCGTACGTCCTTTGGCAGCGCGCACCACATCGACACAGCCCTGGATCACGGCGTCGAGATAAGTCTCCTCGGAATCTTTGCCCAGTGCCGGGAAGTCATCCGGCAAGAGGATCAGTCCCTGCTGCTCGTAGGCAAAAGGCGAGGGAAGCGTCAACGTACGGTAGCGCCCGCTCTCCTCCAATCCATGCCGTTCGATGTAGTAGCGAAAGCTGTTTTTTACCGTCAACGTAGCGGATGTAAGTGTAATGCTGCGCTTCTCGGCAAACAGTTTGCGAGCTAGTACGGATGAGACGTCTAGCGGCGCGGCAAACAGAGAGACATGTTTGCGCGGGGAGCGCGTTTCGATTTCCATCCAGAAAACATACTCTGGCGGTCCATCCAAAAGCAAAAAGTATAGCGTATCAGCAGCAGTCCGCAGATCGTCCACCAGACCTTCCGCATCGGTCAGCAAGCTCTTCAGCGCAAACGGGGTTGACTCTGCACGCTCTTTCACTAATGTCAGCAAGCGCTCCAGCTCCTGTCCCTGCGTGACAAGTGCTTGCACCAGTTGACGTGTATCGCTAAGCAGACGTTCTCCCTTGCCGACAAATGTATCCTGACGATAGCGAACAGTGGCCCGGCCTGCTTCCGTTTGTTCACCGCTGCGGCGGGCTGCCCAGTTGTACAGCCGACCCGACCACTGCTGCAGACTGTCTCGGCTGCTGGCTGAAAGCTGGCCCAACGAATGGAGATGATTATGTAGCTCAGTTGCCAGCATCGGTGTCGACTGAGCGACTTCCTCTACCAATCGATTAAGCAGATCATGCTCCTCTTTTGTTGACAGCCGATCCAATAGTTGATATAGGCGTGCTGTAGTGTATTGTGCCCCCAGATGCTGACTGGCCACCTCTTCCAGTTGATGAGCCTCATCCAGGATCGCCACATCATAGGTAGGAAGAATGCGGTTTTCCGCCTCCAAATCGTTGATCAAAAGGGCATGGTTGACAATCAGCAGATCTGCTTCCTTTGCTAGTTCCCTGGCCCGGAAATAATAGCAGCGGCTAAACCAGGGACAATGGCGATGCAGACAAGAATGGACATCGCTCTTTACCTGTTGCCAAAGCATACTGCCCACAGGAGAAAGACTTAGTTCTTCCACATCGCCCGTCTCGGTCTGGGTCAGCCAACTTACCAACTGTGCCTTGGTCAACTGTAGTTCATGCGTATCTGCCTCTGTCGTCTCGGCAAGCTGCTGCTCCATTTTTCGCAGACAAAGATAATTGCCGCGCCCCTTTAACAGGGAGGCGGTAAAAGAAAATGGCAGTGCCTGTTGCAGCACAGGCAGGTCCTTTTGGAACAATTGGTCTTGCAGATGGATTGTGTGAGTGCTGATCACTACCTGCTGATCGTGCCACTTGGACCAGAGGATGGCGGGTATGAGATAGCCCATTGTTTTTCCTGTTCCTGTACCCGCTTCGACAAGCAGGTGCTCCCCGTCGTTCATCGCTTCGTAGATTCCCCGGATCATCGCCTCCTGTGCTTGGCGTCGTTCATAACCAGGCTGTATCTGGGCGATCAGACCATCCTCAGCGAGCAATCGTTCCAAGAAGACGTCCAATTCAAAGGTTGACCGCTCAATTGCCTGCGGCTGCCGTTCCAGCTTTGACCGTGAGCGCAGGGCAAACTGACGGTAGATATCCCATCCATCCGCTTCAGGAGAGGCAGGTTCGTTTGGTTCCTGTTCAAGTGGATTCTCGGACAGTTTTTCCATTTCGATCGACCGCAGCAGTGCGCCGAGATCGGAGCGGAAGGAGGTGACCAGAATCTGCAGCCGTTGGATCGTAACCAGCGGCAGTTCGTGCAGGAACTGAAGCATTCGCAGAAACAGCTGTGCGGTCGCTAACGCATCGCTGTCTGCCTGATGGGGATGATCATGCTGAATATCAAAATCATCGGCTAACTCTACCAGTCGATAACTGCCTTGGGTTGGAAACAGAAAGCGTGCCAATTCTACCGTGTCCAGCACGTATCCATCAAACGTATAATAGCCCTGACTGAGCAGGGCCTCTTGCAAAAACGATAAGTCGAAGGACGCATTATGCGCGACAAAGGTGCGCTTATCGAGCAAACGCAACAACTGCGGCAGTACCTCCTCCAACGTCGGAGCATCTGCCACCATCTCATCGGTAATGCCTGTTAAAGAGGTTATCATCGGTGGAATCGGTCCACCGGGATGAACAAAAGTGGAAAAATGATCGGTAATGATCCCGTCGTCGATCGCTACCGCCCCTATCTGGATGATCTTGTCACCCTGTCTGGGTTGGTTTCCTGTCGTCTCAAAATCTATTACAATAAACCGCTTCAACTTGAACTTCACCCCAACACATATGACGCGTAGACCAGAAGATCAGAGAAATCACTCCCCTCAACTTTCGGCAAGAGACGACAAATTCCTGCTGCCTAATGAGGCAAGAGTGATCTTTGCGAACTCCACTCACGGTGTCCCAGCCTATCGGCACACAGCTTGAGGAAGAGCGGAACCTCCCAAAAGTCGTTTGTCGTCCTGTTAATTATCTGGAAGTGCTTTTCTGCCTGCCCCCATTCTTCACAAGCGATCCCGATCCGGCCCAAGTGATAGTGGCCCAGCGCACGCTCATAGCTGCTGTCTGATTGCAGCAGATGATGGGCCAACTGCCTCGCCTCAGACCACTCCTCCTGCTTGGTAAAGACCGTGATTAATCCGGACAGGGAGAGGGTGTGTTGATGATCATGCCGCAAGTTGGATTCAAATACCTTCTGCGCACAGCTCAGTTCCCCTTCAAAGAGCTCCATCCAACCGTAGCTGAACACAAAATCAAGATTGTCTGGGGCGAGAGCGATCGCCTTTTTCACCATCGGGATCGCCACTTTTGCTCCAGCCAGCAGCCAACTGTTCCAGGCCAATCCGTGCCAGACCCAGCCTTCGCGTGGCAGATGCTCCAGCAGGTAGCGATAGCATAACTGGGCACGCCTGATTTGTCCCGTCTTTTCACACATGTTCGCCATTTCCTGAAGGGCTTTGACATCCAATTGGCGGGAGGGAATCTTTAGTCCTGATGGCGGAATTCGTCTGCTTGCAGGATCTGTCTCGATCAAGAGTTTATAGGCACGGAGCCAGAGCACCTGGGCTTCCCAGTCGTCTTCGTCCTTTTCTAGATAGCTTTCAATGGTTTCAAGGGACTCCTGTGCCTCTCCTCCATGCAGGTAGCAAAGGGCCAGGTTAAATGTAGCTTCGGGATGGTCCGGCATCGTCTCCAAAGCCGCTTTGAAAGCCTGGCCTGCCTCCAGCCAGTGCTTCTCCTCCGCAATCATGCAGCCAATCGCGTTGTCACTGATCGCCTTTACTTTGGGGGAACTGGCCGTCCTGCTTAACAGGCGAAACTCTCTCATCGCCTCTTCCCGCTCCTGACAAAACAGCAAACTATATCCATAATACAGCCGCCCATTTTCCCAGTCAGGCGACTGTTTCAGCAGTTGTGCAAAATGATGCTTGGCATCATGAAACAAGCGTAGGTGGTAAAACCCTTCTCCCTTGCGAAACAGAAGGGCATAAGAAGGATAATCATCCTCTGGCTCATCCGAGAGAACCTGTTGAAGCTCTTCGGCTGCCGGTGAAACCTGATCCGTACCTTTTCCGGTGGTCACCGTCTTCTCTTCCTGCGGGTGCGCAGACAGCGCTTCCTTTACCAAGGATAATCCTGCTTGTGGTTCCGTACTCTCTCCATGCTGCTCTCGTGCTTTAACCTCTTTGATAACAGAGGATAGTCTCTCTTCCAGAGCAAGCCAAGCGTCGACGATGTGGTCACTCAACTGCCGCAGCCTTAACAGCTGCTCCGCCATTCTTCGCTTCTCCTGATCCTCAGCATCTGGCCAGTTTTGTTCAATTGTTGCGAGCTGCTCATGGAGCTGCTTGAACCACTCGTCGATCTGCATAAAAAAGCCACCCCTTGTGAACAGTGAGTACTCTCATTGTCTCACAAGCAGAGTGGCTCTATACAGAAGGTACTGTTGTCCGTTACGACAACAGGCTGACGATTTCTTGTGGTGAGAGATGGGAACTTTCCGTCTCCTCTGGTCAAAAAAATAGAGAGCCGGTGTTGCCGCCATACCGCTCGACGTTACGGTGGCTTCACTGGCTCTCTACGAGGGGGTTACGCCATGGTGGCGTGAATCTCTTCGCCCAACATTTGCGTAATCTTATTTTTTTCTCCCATGATTGCGATCCGCGGCTTGTGTTGCCGAGCTTCGTCCTCTGTCATCATCGCATACGAGATAATGATCACCGTATCTCCCGGCTGAACCAACCGTGCTGCAGCCCCGTTTAAGCAAATCATCCCACTCCCTGGCTCTCCCTCGATCACATATGTCTCGAAACGGGCCCCATTGTTGTTATTGACGATCTGCACCTTTTCATTGGGCAGGATATCAACAGCATCGAGAATCTCGCGGTCAATGGTAATGCTGCCTACGTAGTTCAAGTTGGCTTCCGTCACTTCTGCCCGGTGAATCTTCGCCTTCATCATCGTCCGAAACATCGTCTGCCTCCTCCCTTTCTCCTTATTTCACCGTTGTAATCAGGTTGTCAATCAATCTGGTACGGCCAAAACGGACGGCAAGTGCAATCAGGATCTGATCCCCCACAACTAACTCTGTGGCCTCCTTCAGGTGCGGATAGTGCATCACCTCGACGTACTCAATCTGCGCCAACGATTCGGCGGCAATCGTCCGTGTCAGCTGATCCTGAATCACCGCTGCCTGCCGCTCTCCTGCTGCGAGCAGTTGTTCTGCCTGCTGCAAACTGCGATAGAGTACAGTTGCTTGTGACCGTTCTTCCTCCGTTAAGTAAACATTGCGTGAACTCATCGCCAATCCGTCTGGTTCCCGAACCGTCGGGCATGGCACAATATCCACTGGAATCGATAAATCCTTCACCAACTGTTGAATCACCGCTAACTGCTGCGCATCTTTTTGACCGAAGAAAGCGGCATCCGGCTGTACGATTTGAAACAGTTTGCTCACCACGGTAGCCACCCCGTCAAAGTGACCGGGACGGGTACGACCGCAGAGTGGCTGCGACACGTGGGCAACCGATACAGTTGTCAAAACCTCATGCGGGTACATTTCCTCGACAGATGGCGTAAAAAGCAGATCAACTCCAACTGCTTCGGCGTGTTTCCGATCCCGCTCGATATCGCGTGGATAACGGTTGAAATCTTCATTCGGTCCAAATTGCAGCGGATTGACAAAGATACTCATCACGACGAAATCACACTGCTGCCGAGCGGCTTCCACCAGCTTGAGATGACCGTCGTGCAAATATCCCATCGTCGGCACAAATCCGATGCGCTTGCCCGCACGACGAGCTTGCCTGACAAACGAACGCAGATCTACTATGGTCTCCACTTGATTCATGATGTAACTCCTTTTCCGTACAGATAGCTGACCGTCTCCTCGGAGGCCGTAAATCCATGTTCATCAGACGGGAATTGTCCGGTTTTCACCTCATAGACGTAGGTAGATACGGCTTCTTGGATCTGGGAACCGACATCAGCATAGCGTTTGACGAACTTCGGCTTGATCTGTGAAGCGTAGGACAGGATGTCGTGAAAAACCAGCACCTGTCCGTCACAACCAGCTCCGGCCCCGATGCCAATAACAGGTATCGCGACACTCTCCCTGATTTTGGCTGCTACTTCTGTCGGAACGCACTCCAGCACCAGGGCGAAGGCGCCCGCTTCCTCCAGCTCTTGCGCATCTCTGAGCAAGCGACCTGCCGCCTCCACGTCTTTTCCCTGTACTTTGTAGCCGCCCAGTTGATAGACAGATTGGGGAGTCAGACCGATATGGCCCATCACCGGGATACCTGCCTGTACACATCGTTTCACGACGGGAGTGATCTCTGCGCCGCCTTCCATCTTAACTGCCTTGGCCAGACCTTCCTGCAGCAGACGGCCTGCGTTCTTCACACCTTCTTCAACTGAACCGTGATAGCTGAGAAACGGCAGATCAGCTACCACCAAGGCATGTTTCGCGGCACGGGTGACGGCTTTGGTATGATGAAGCATGTCCTCCATCGTCACAGGTATCGTTGATTCATAGCCGAGCACGACCATCCCAAGCGAATCACCTACCAAAATAACATCAACACCCGCCTCGTCAGCAAGCTTCGCCGATGGGTAATCGTACGCGGTAATCATGGCAATTGGCTGCCCTTCCTGCTTTTGCTTGCGCAAGTCGGCCGTCGTCACTGGTTTTTTTGTCATCTCCGTCCCCTCTTCCGTGCTCTCCCACCCGCAATGCGAGATAAACCGCCCATCCTGCATATAGAAAAGACCTTCCCGCTACGAGAAGGTCTGTTTCGATCCATACGAAAGATGTCGGTCCCCTATCGGAATGACCCGACAAATACGGAATTCCTTCTGTCTCGGTCCTTACAGGCTCAGAGCAGATTTTAGTTGGTTAACGCAAAAGAAAAACATAACTTGTGAGTGCTGTTCACATGGATACAGCCTCATCCATCACCAGTATACCAGAGCGCCTACTGGTTTGCACCCTGTTCAATGTCGGCAGAATACACTTTATGCTGGACACCCTTCGCATCTTCCACAATCAAAATGCCATCCGCATCAAGCCCAACGGCCCTGCCTTCGATCGTCTCATTGAGCGTGCGCACGGTCAGCTGCTTCCCAAGGGTTACAGAGTAAGCTTCCCATCTCGCCCGAATCGGCTCAAACCCCAGCCGGAGGTACTCCCGATACAGCTGTTCAAACTCGGTGCAAAAGGTTTGAATCAAGGAGGCTCGTCTCACTTTGCGGCCGGCCTCTATCCTCAGAGAGGTGGCAATCGTCCTCAACTCCGGTGGGTATTCTTCCACCAGCGTATTCACATTTACACCGATTCCGATGATTAGATAGTTGATCCGATCCGATTCCGCATTTAATTCGGTCAGGATCCCGCACACCTTTTTGCCATGGATCAAAATGTCATTGGGCCACTTGATATCTGCTTCCAGGCCTGCCTCCATCTTGATTGTTCTGGCCATCGCCACTGCGGTCAGCAGCGTGATCTGTGGAGCACGCGGCAGGGATATGTCGGGCTTTACGATCAGACTCATCCAGATACCTGCATGTTTGGGCGAGTGCCAGGGGCGCCCTAGTCTTCCTTTGCCGCCTGTCTGCTGCTCGGCAATCACAAGCGTTCCTTCCCCTGCCCCTTGCCCCGCCGCCTCGTGGGCCAATAGCTGTGTGGAGACGACCGTATCGTATGTGTAGACCGTCTGCCCGATCACATCGGTTTCAAGCCCGACTGTGATTTCCTCCGGAGCGATCCGATCCGGTGCCGACAACAATCGATAGCCCGATCGCCGCACCGCTTCAAACTGGTAGCCTTCCTGCCTCAACTCTTCAATGTGTTTCCAAACGGCCGTTCGGGAACAGTTGCAAAGCTCACTTAGCCGCTCACCTGAGATGAACTCCTCTGGATGCTCCCGGAACGCTTTTAGTATCTGCAGTTTAATGTTCATGTTTTTCTAACTCCTTCTTCGCAGCCTGCAGCAGCTCCTCGCGCCTATTAGGTAGTCCGTGCAAGGCCGTCTGCTCTAGTAGATAGCTCAGAATTCGGCCGATCCAGTCACCAGGCTTGCGTGCAAAGGCCTGCTGCAAATCTTTCCCTGACACGGCCAGCTCTTTCAGTGAGGTAACCGGGAGAGCGGCATGTGTGTCAATCAACGACTGCGAGACGCTCCGATCACGGTTGTTCCACCAGATCGCCTGCAGCAGCATATCTAATCCGATACAGACCTCCCACCCATCGCTCAACAGCAGCGGTCCCCAATTGATCGGCTTAGGCCGATCCCATTGCGGAGACAGGGAAAAAAGCAGCTCAGCATAGCGGCTTATCCCATTTTGCTCCCGTTTGGACATACGCAAAATCGATGTAAGCTCACAGACCTGCTCCAGTTGAAAGTCAGCGGCAAAACAGAGGAAGCTCCATTTGTGCAGATAGGAACCGAGACGCGCTGCCCGCCAGATCTCTTGCCTGGATCGTTGAAACACTTCTGCCAATAGCGGGTACGACTGCAGCAGGCCAGTCGAGACAAGGATTTCACAGCCGATCTGCGGATGGTCGCTGTCGAGAAGTTTGGTCAGTTCCTCACGGATTCTCTCTGCTGCGATGTGGCTCAGCAGCGGTGCCGTCTGTTCCATCGCACGCAAGGTAGCCGATTCAATGGCAAAACCCAACTGTGCAGCAAATCGGGCACCTCTAAGCGGCCGCAGGGCATCTTCCTGAAACCGGGACACGGCATCTCCAACGGCTCGGATGAGGCGTTCGTTTAAGTCATTATGCCCGGCGTACGGATCAACCAGACGGTCATGGCGATCCATTGCCATCGCGTTGATTGTAAAATCGCGTCTCGACAAATCTGTGGCGAGATCAGATACAAACTGTACCTGCAAAGGACGGCGGTACGCCTCGTATTCTGCCTCCAAACGGTAAGTGGTTACCTCAAACAGATAGGGTCCCTGCTTCACGGAGACAGTTCCATGCTTCAGCCCGGTTGGTACGTGTTCGGGAAACAATCTCATCACGTCATCTGGAAGGGCATTGGTGCAGATGTCGATGTCGTGAACCGACCTTCCCAATAGCCAGTCTCGTACACAGCCACCGACAAAGTAGGCTTCAAAGCCATTTTGTTCAAGGCGTTCCAGGACTGGTATGGCCTGCTGTTTGAGCACCAGACACTCGCCCCCTTATGCTTGGTTACTCCCATCTCAAAAGATGTGTTGCAGACGGATATACAGCCGTCCTCTCTACCGTGTCTGACGGTGATCTAGCAGCCGACGGTACAGACTCTCGTACTGACTGGCGATCGTTTCATGGCAGAATGTATGATTGGACCGTTCGACTGCCGCTCGGGAAAAACGCTGATATAGGTCATGGTCGGTCAGCAGATCTAGTGTTCGCCGTACCATGTGCGGCACATCGCCTACCTTGGCCAAGAAGCCGCATTCGGCATCAGCCACCACTTCCGGCAAACCGCCGGTTCGCGTGGCAATCACCGGTACACCACAGGCCATCGCTTCCAGAGCGACAAGTCCAAAGCTTTCTTTCTCGGAGGGGAGCAGCATCACGTCAGCCATCGAAATCACTTCTGCCACATCGTCTTGCTTGCCGAGAAAGAACACGTCCTCCTGAAGCTGACGATCGCACACCGTCCGCCGGATGTTGGCCAGCTCCGGCCCTTCCCCGATCAGCAGCAGCTTGGCCGGGATTTGTTCGCGAACCCCTGCAAACACATCGACCACATCGTGTACCCGTTTGACCGGACGGAAGTTGGAGATATGCATCAGCATCTTCTCGCCGTTGGGAGTAAATCGTTTTCTCATCTCTTCTACCTCACGGCGATAGTAACGCCGCTTATCAACAAAATTGTAGACTAGCTCGATCGGTTTCTCCACTTGCAGCAGTTTCTTTGTCTCCTGGATCAGATCATGGGAGACGGCGGTCACCATGTCGCTCTGCTCGATTCCAAAGCGGATCATCTCGCTTAGACTGGAATCGTAACCGAGAACCGTAATATCGGTTCCATGCAGTGTGGTCACAACCTGCAGAGAGTTGCCGACCATCTGCTTGGCCAAATAAGCGCAGAGGGCGTGCGGGACAGCATAATGAACATGCAATATATCCAGTTCTTCGTCGCGAGCCACCTGAGCCATCCGATTTGCAAGCGTCAGATCATAGGGAGGGTACTTGAATACGTCATAGTGATTTACTTCTACTTCATGATAAAACAGATTGGGATGAAAACTACCCAGGCGAAACGGCATACTGGAGGTGATGAAGTGAACGTGATGCCCTCGTTCGGCCAACAGCTTACCCAACTCCGTAGCCACGACTCCCGATCCTCCCAACGATGGATAACAGGTGATGCCGATCTTCATCGGAATCGTTCTTCCTTTCTTCTCCCATTTTGCGTCCTCATATCAGTGAACGCAGGGCTAGTGGAACCATACTGACAAATCCTTCAGCATAGGAAACCCCCGCCTGCTGTCCAAACAGCCGTTCACGTGCTTCCACCTGTTCCAGGTAACCGTTGTTCAGCGGGGTGCTGACACTGCCGTCTTCGCGTTCAAACTGACTTTTGTAACAGCGAAGCACTTCTGTTTTTTCTATGTATATGTCGCTGATATCGACGATAAAGCTGGGAGCTGTCGTCGTATTGATAAAGTAATAGTATACATGCTCCGGACGATAGGCCGGCAATTCCTGCTGACCCCTGTATTTGTGCACACCAGCGGAGAAGACCGCCTCCCGCACCAGGCGCGAAACGGACTCGTGATCGGGATGGCGGTCCTGCCAATAAGGAGCGAGTACGACTTTTGGTCTCGTTTGCCGGATCAGATCCACGATCAGGTCGTGGGCCAGCTGGCGAGATGACTCCAAACCGCGATCGGGCAAACCAAAGTTGGTCCGCAGGGCAAGCCCCAACAGACGGGAAGCTGCTGCCGCCTCTTCCTGCCGACGTTCCACGGTGCCATTAGACGACAGTTCAGCATAAGTCAGGTCGGCAATTCCCACCTGCTTCCCCTCTTTCCTGGCACGCAGCAACACACCGGCTGCACCGATCTCCACATCGTCGGGGTGAGCACCGAACGCGAGGATATCGAGGGAACTCAATTCTGTTCCTCGTGGACTATGTCTCTCCACGCCAATTCCCCTCTCTCCAAAGCCTTCAACAAGATTTCCGCTGTCCCCATATTGGTCGCAAAGGGAATCCGGTGAACGTCACACAGCCGCAGCAGGGCAATAATATCCGGCTCATGCGGCTGCGAGGTAAGCGGGTCGCGCAGAAAGATGATCAAATCCATCTCATTGCGGGCGACCATCGCACCAATCTGCTGATCCCCACCCAGCGGACCAGACAGAAAACGGGTTATCTCAAGCGACGTGCTTTCCATGATTCTGGTACCCGTAGTTCCAGTAGCGTACAGCTTATGCTGCTGGAGAATTGCTTCGTATGCAGTGGCTAGTTGGACCATTTCTTCTTTTTTGCGATCATGTGCGATTAGCGCAATTCTCATTCGTCTCTCCCCTCTCTGGTTCAAGTCAGTCCAACAAGTTCTCTAGTCCGTACACAAGAGAGTCCAGATTCATCACGGCTTTGATCGCCATGTTGACGCCAGGCATGAACGACTCTCGGTTGATCGAATCGTGACGGATCGACAGGGTTTGCCCGGTCGCGCCGAACAGTACTTCCTGATGAGCGACCAATCCCGGAAGCCGTACGCTGTGAATCCGGAAGCCATCGAAGCCGGCACCGCGGGCACCCTCGATACTCTCTGCCTCCTGCGGATGTCCCTGTGCAAACTGCTTGCGTGATGCAGCGATCATCTCTGCCGTTTTGATCGCCGTACCGCTGGGAGCATCTAATTTCTGATCGTGGTGCAGCTCAATAATCTCCACATGCGGCATGTACTTTGCGGCAGTGGCAGCAAACTTCATACAAAGGATCGCGCCAATCGCGAAGTTGGGCGCGATGATCGCCCCTACCTTCCGTTCCCGGCAGCGCTGCCCCAAATCAGCCATCTGCTCGGAGGTAAAACCGGTCGTGCCCACAACCGGCCGCACCCCGTACTCGATGGCCGTCTCCATGTGACGGTACACCGTGTGGGGGGTCGTGAAGTCGACCAAAACATCTGGACGATACGTCTCCAATGCCTCCGGCAACGAATTGAGAAACGGAACACCCAAAGGCTTACCACCTATCACTTCTCCTACATCGACGCCGTTCAGTTTTGAGTCGATCCCTGCGACAAAGGAGAGCGAATCGTCCGCTAGCAGCATCTTGACCACTTCTTGTCCCATTCTTCCCTTTGCTCCGGCAACGGCTACTTTGATCTTTTGTTGTGCTGTCATTTGTTCACCTACTCCTCTATCCGGGTCCAGCGATTTTTGTCACGAGTGTGGAACTTATGCATAATCCGATCAAACGCCTCCTGCAGATCGATACCCAGCGAGTTGGCAAAGCAGAGTACGATAAAAAACACGTCACCCAGTTCCTCTTCGACTGTCTTCGCTTCCTCGTCGCTTTTTTTAGGCTTCTCTCCATAGTAGTGATTGATCTCGCGGGCCAGTTCGCCCACTTCCTCTGTCATCCTGGCCATCATGGCCAATGGCGAGAAATATCCTTCCTTAAACTGTCCTATGTATTGATCCACTTCCTGCTGGATCTCTTGCAACGTCTTTCTTTCACTCACGAAGCGATATCCCCCCAGCTGCGTCATTTTTTCTTCTCCATCGTACATCAGTAGGCCTATTTTGCCAAATCATGATTCCAACAAAAGTGTATCACAGATTGGACAAGCGCAAAAACGTCCTATATAATGGCACTGGTATGATTTGAGCGGTTGTCATCTCCCGAACCGGGTGGTGCACGAATGTTGTGACAGGTAAGGAGCGAACAACGATGAACATGCGGCTAAAAAGCATTGTGGCGATCATCGTCGGCACAGCGATCATGGGATTTGGCATCAATGCCTTTAACATCCCGAACAACCTAGCAGAAGGCGGAATCACCGGCATCAGCATTATTATCAAGCTTCTCCTGCCCCAGGTAGATCAAGGGATTGTTTACTTTGCCTTAAATATCCCTCTTTTCTTCATCGGATGGAAAGTGCTGGGGCGAACCGCATTTCTCTACACCATCATCGGTACGATCTCACTGTCCGCCTTTCTTTCACTGTTCGATGTGCTGGTGACCCCCTCTGCGCTTGACGATACCCTGCTCGCTGCCCTCTATGCAGGTGTAACGGTCGGAGCAGGACTGGGGATCATTTTTCGCTTTGGGGGTACGACTGGCGGCGTCGATATCATCGCCCGCCTGCTGCAAAAGAGTGCCGGCATCAGCATGGGACGCACCCTGTTTTTCGGTGATATGCTTGTGATCGGCGCCTCACTGATCTATCTCAGTTTGGAAAGCGCCATGTACACACTGGTAGCGGTATTTATTGCAGCCAGAGTGATTGACTTTTTCCAGGAGGGTGCGTACGCCGGCAAAGCCCTCACTATCATCTCCGACAAAACATCGGAAATCACCAAACAAATCCTTGATTTGGGGCGTGGGGTCACGATGCTGTCCGGCAGAGGGGCCTTTACGGGAGGCACCAAAGACGTCGTCTATTGTGTGGTCAGCCGCAATGAAGTTGTCCGGATGAAACATGTGATACAAGAGATTGACCCGCACGCCTTTGTCGTGGTAAACGATGTCCATGAAGTGTTGGGCGAAGGATTCACATTTGATGAAAACAGACAACCGTTGCGAGAGGAGTAACCAACGCCTTGCGAGGTCGTACCTGTGAGCCATCAGAGAAAATCTGCATCGATTCTTAAAAAATAAAGATACCCTCTTGTCACTGAAGTGCACCAGGAGGGTATCTTTATTTTTTTATACAACGCAACAACTATATGATCATTTAGTCTGGCTTTCTGTTGAGTAGTTCCGTAGACGTGAACTTATCCCTTCACCTCTGCCAAGTACTTTCTCCAGCCTACATAAGTAAGTGGCAGCATGACGACGATCGCAATGGTCATTATGATCGTCAGCGGTGATCCTGGCATCCAAGGCCCACCCGCTGCACTTCTTTCTTCACCAACGAAAACCGATTGCATCACCACTGACAATTCTCGCAAGGAGTCGCGAATCACCTGCCAATCCGGCGACTCGTTTCTCATCTCTCGAATGATCAGCTCATAGGCAGCGTCGATAGCCGACATCTCCTGCTCATCTACCTGGATGCTCATCGCAGGACGAATCGCCAGATACAGATAGTATTGCTCGTCAAACTGCGCACGGAATTCTGTCAGATCCCGCTCCACAACTGCCTGCATCAGGTTTTGCAACTGATTGGTGAAGGAGGGATAATAGTTTTTCCAGATCGGCTGATGTTCATGATGCAGTGCATCAATCGCAATTCTCACCTGCGTCGCGTGCCACAGCAGCCTCTCTTCACTGACGCGTGGAGAAACAAACGTCTGCTTGGCTGCAAGAATCGATTGGGTCACCGCATTTAAACTTTCGATCCGGATGGTTACGGGAAGGGTAAGATTGGGAAAGAGTTCGGCAATTTTTGCGATGTGTTGGCGAGAGCGTTCGATGTCTCCCTGCTTGGTTGCCTGAAAAAAGTCTTCTGCCAACTGGTCCAATTGGTGTAAATGATGCTGCTCTGGTTCCTTCTCCAGTTGTCCGGCGAAGTAAGTGATAGGCCAAGCCAGCATTAATCCAATCAGCAGCAGAAAGAGCAGCAGCGCCACGTTCTTGTTCAACTCGGATAACCTCCTCTCCCATAGTACAGCCTATGGAGAGGAGGACAAGATTAGACCTTGAATCGATTTGTCTTCATGTTTAGATACCAGATGAGAGAGATGGAGATTAAGCTGAGCAGTACTGTGCATAAACCGACAACCCCGGTATAGGGAACCAGTTCATCAGGCAACCAGGGATGGATATCCATGACATAGTCGAGAAAATCGTTGTTCAGCGTCCACAAGGCGGCAACCCCTACCGGCAGCCAACTCAGCTTGTAAAAGCGGGAATAAAGCAGTGACTCGACCGCCATTCCGGCATGGGACAGCATCAACATGATGTCAGTCCCTCCCACTTCGTTCCCCAGTGTCCAACCAGCAACAATCACGGCGACCGCCCATACGCCATATTTGAAGTTCGTAATCGCAGCCAGTGCTTCCAGTATCGGGATCTGCCTGCCGATAATATACGTAAACAGCACAAGGGTAAACAGCCCGCTGCCCGTAGGACTATCTGGTACGAATATTCGAAAGAAAGCCGGATGGGTATCGGCCAGTTGATGATGATACCAGTAAAATCCGTAGATGGTTCCCAGCAGATTGACGATAAACAGCGTCCAGAGGAACCACGACTTGCCTAGCGAGTCGCGAAACCACTCCCATATCCATCTCATCTCATCGTCTCCTGTTTCTGTACAACCTTCACTTTTTCCATCGTTGGTGCGCCTCGTTCCTTTCCCAATCCTTCATTCATACAATAGAAAGGGAGCCTGAAAAGGAAAAGCTGACCGAGTTGTCAGCCAGCTTTCCCCTATGGTTTGCCTACTTCAGACTTGCCATGTATTCGGTCAGTTCCTTAATCGTTTGTTCGTCCGTAATCAAGCCACCTGGCATACCTGGCGGCTTCCCGTTCTTGATAATCTCCGCAAGTTCTTCGGCCGAGTACTTCTCACCGATCTTTTGCAGATTGGGCCCCATGCCGCCCTCCATATTGCCTCCGTGACAGCCAATACAGCTTTGCTGAGCTGTCCAGATATCTTCGGCTGTGAAGCCCGGATCAGCCTCCTCGGCAGGAGCAGGTGCGGGTGCAGCACCGTGTGAGCCTCCTCCAGCTTGGCTTGGATGGTTTCGATTATGCTCATCCATCGCAGCCCATGTCAGGTAAAAGAGTGACACTAGAGAAAGAAGCATAAGTCCGGAGGCGACTGGCCTGCGGATCGGGCGCCGTTCCTTCCCAGCATCCAACCATGGTGCCAGAAACAGTGCACCGAACGCGATTCCCGGAATGATGACTGTACCCAAAACAACCCAGTCACCAGCAGCCCACGGATACTTCAAGAGTTGATACAGAAACAAGAAGTACCAGTCCGGCAGCGGTACGAACGATGTATCGTTCGGGTTCGCCTTCGCCGTCAACGGAGATTCATGCGAAACCGTCAGGACGAGGAACCCGACCAAACCTACGGCTGCTACCATCCACTCTTTCAGCAGGAAGTTCGGCCAAAACGGTTCCGATTTTCCCGGAAAGTCGGAGTAAGACGGAGCAACATTCGGGATGCGCTTCGCAGGTACCCGAGAGTCTCCGACGAAGGTAGCATCTTTATCGTGTTTTGCCATGCTAATTCCTCCTTATCGAAGACATCATAGTGGTCCAGAGATACCCTGACGACGAATCATGATAAAGTGGGCACCCAGCAGACCGAGCAAACCTGCAGGCAGGAAGAAGACGTGAATCGCAAAGAATCGCGCCAAAGTCTGGGCACCAACGATATCGCCACCGGTCAGCAGCGTTTTTAAGTAAGGACCAACGACTGGCACGGTCTGGGCAATCTCCAAACCTACCTTGGTTGCGAAGTATGCCGTATTGTCCCACGGCAACAGGTAGCCGGTAAAGCCCAATCCCAACATCACGAAGAAGATGAGCATTCCGACAACCCAGTTCATCTCACGCGGCTTTTTGTACGAGCCGGTGAAGAACACCCGCAGCGTGTGCAGGAACATCATGACGATTACCAAGCTTGCTCCCCAGTGGTGCATGCCGCGCACGATGTTTCCGAACGCTACTTCGTTCTGCAAGTATTTTACTGACTCATAAGCGTTATTGATATCTGGAACATAGTACATAGTCAAAAACATTCCAGATAAGATTTGAATAACGGTAATAAAGAACGTCAAACCCCCAAAACAATAGACGAACGCGGAAAAGTGGTGTGCCGGGTTCACGTGCTCTGGAACTTCGTGGTCCGCCAAATCACGCCACATCGGGGTGAGATTCAGGCGCTCGTCGACCCAATCGTACATCTTGTGCATCATCTATTCTTCCACCCCCGGTCGTGGATTCGGTATGATTTTCCCCAGATAAAGCTTGCCGTCTTTAATTTCTGTTTCGTACATGTCCAGCGATTTGGTCGGCGGCGTGCCAAGTACGTGCTCACCATCGATTTTGTAGCGCCCCATGTGGCAAGGACAGAAGTACTCGTTCGGATAGTCGGCACTCGTGTTCCAGTCTACGGTACAGCCAAGGTGCTTACAGATCGGCGAGAGCGCCAAAATCGTGCCGTCGTCCAGTTTGCGCACCCACGCGGCCAATGTGGATTCAGACTCATACCAACCGTCTTTGGTATGTACTTTAAATTCCACACGTTTTGGTTCTGTTCCAAACTCGTCCACGCTTCCTACCGCTACTTTATCTCCACCGCCCGCCACTTTCAGCATCGGGTCAATTGCAAACCGTACCATCGGGGTGATCATGCCTGCAGCAAGGAAACCGCCAGTCCCCATCAAGGCGTAGTTAAGGAATGTACGTCTGGAAATTTCCTGTTTGTCACTCAACCTGTCTTCCCCTCCTTATCCTGTAAAATGACGTAACAATGGTACTGCATACGTCTCCTTACACTAGGTCAAACCAATAATAGCTAACCCCTTTTTAGATGTCAAGAATGTCCACAGGGCGAGCCCCGTTGCAAACGGGGGAAAAAACGAGATTGTTGAGATTTTGTCAAAAATGGCGTCGGGTACTAGTAGTATGGCCAAAAGAAAAAGCTTCTATCTGCCAAACCACGCCCTATCCCAACGATCGCCATGATTCGATAATCGCTTCATGCAATACGTCAACCGCCGCTTGGAAGCGAAGCGGGTCGGCCAGATCCTCCTCCCAAACTGATAAGGTGTGTACGACAGATGCATCCCGATCATATTCGTAGATCCACTCATCGCCGGCAAAGCGAAGGATAACGTAGACGGGAAAACCAGCTGGCAAAAAAAACACGTTGCGGCCTTCCCCCTGATAAGTGAGCGGTAACTGCAGTACCCTGCCCTTCAATCTCTGCTCCACAGCAAGGGCTGCATTTGCCAGTGCGGTCATCCGTTCAACATGCCGGGGCACGGCCAGTTCCTGCCGATACAAATAAAGAGGGAGCAGTGCGGTATCAACGTAAGACCGCAACTCCTCCCAGTTGTTCAGTTGCTCGCTTGTCCACTGCATGCCAGATCCCCTTTTTCAAACGATCAGTCTGGATCTAGCTTACCACGGTCGGAGAGGACTGGCAATCATCCCGTCTCTGACTGTTCATATGTCATGATTTCGCGCAGCTCGGCCGTCAATCGTAAAAAGGACTCCTTGTTCTTCATTGCCAGAGCCTGGTCAATCTCCTCATACAGTGCTTTTTTGCGAAGCGACCTCATTTCCCGATCAATCGCAATCTCCGACAGCAGCCCAGCCAATACGTTTTGTTGTTGCATGTAATTCGGCCTTTCCATTTGTTCATCCCTCACTTTAACAGAATCGTGGTTTCTGCAAAACCATTAAACTCTCGCATCCAAGATCGACAAGCGTAGGTTGCAGCATAACACCATTCATTGTCCACCTGTGCTACTTTTAGCAGGCCCAGATGAACCATCATCTTTAAGATTCGATTATGTAAGATGCTGATCGAGTCATCGTAGTAAAACGGCTTGATAAAAGGCTGCAGGATCTCACGCAGTTCACACTGGGTGATCCAACTGCTGCCGGCCATTAAGGGGATCAGTTGAACCAGCATAGGCAGGTTGGGAATCGCTCGCTTGTACAGACGCATCCAAAAGCGGATCAAATCATGGTACGTCTCATCGGAATAGCTGCCGACCAGCCACTCTCCCCCTCGCCCGGTGATCGATACCTGGCCCGTCAGTTCCTCGATCCATCCCTGATAGAAGCAGAAATCATACAAGAGAGAAAAACGGTCGGGGTACTGGTCAAAATGGAGGCCGTAGCCAAAACGCCATTTCTCTTTGCTGATTGGCTCTTCCTTGATGTGAAAGAGGCGAAGCAACTGCAGCTGGTAGCGTTTATACATGCCGCCATCCGTGGTGAGCGGGATCGGTGCTTTCTCCAGGAACTGCAGGAACAAATAGATATCGTCGCAAGCAGCCGTCCCTTCGTCACGATAGGCTTTCGGCTCAGGTAAGGATTCAGTGTTGTCTCCTCGCCTTGATTCCAGCCAGACTCTCACATACGGCTCCCTCAGGTCAATCGGTGCCTGGAACTCCCCGCTCTGAGCCCCTTTCACCGGGAAGAGCCAGCCGCGTCGCAGTGCACTGGCGATCACTTTTCGTGGCTGCTCGTTTGACTTTTCCGCTGATCCTCCCAGTGCCAATCCAGCCTTGGCCAACAAATCTTCAAGTGTAAACGTGCTGCGCTTGTCCAGAAACAACAGCAGTAGGAAGTGAACCTCCTCTGGCGTCAAACGCTCTACTTCCGCCTGAATCGTCTGTCGCAAGCGCAAACTGCCAAGCAGGGTCGTGATCAATTCATTTTTGGAGTTGAGGTTGCACTCACACCCGTAATGTCCGGCAATCTGGTGCAACTGTCTAATATCCGTATAGACAAGAATTTCTGCCAGATTCATTTTGCGAATCCCTCAATCTTTCGCTTACTTTACTCTCATTCTTACCAAGATTCGCCAACCTAAAACAAATAGGAAGCTGCAGGTTGCAGCTTCCTGTTGAGAAGACGTTTCATATATCCGTCTCTTCTTCCGACAGATCCCATTGATCGTGCAGGTTTTGATACTCTCTGGCCTCTTCATAGCGGCCTGCTTGTTGGAGCAGCGCCACCAAACGGCGTATCTGATCGGTGTCAAAGCCGGACAAGCTGACATACTGCTTAAGTGCCGTTATCGCCTTCTCCGTCTGACCGGATGCAAGCGCGATATCCGCAAGCAAGGGATAGGCGGTAACATATTCCTCATCGAGCACAAGCAGTTTCTCAATATGTCCTTCTGCCTCCACCAACCTGCCCAGGTGGAAAGCCATCATGCCGCAGCCAAACAGGATCTCTGGCGATTGATCCCGTTCGAGCGCCTGCCGGTACAGGTCGTATGCGGCTTCAAAATCACCACTCTGAGCCAGTGTCCTCGCTCTCGTCACCAAGGAGGAGAGATCGGGATGATCTACCTGCTGGAGGTATGCGACAGCATCGCTGTTACGTCCCAAGCGCGAGTATAATTCGCTTAAAGCGACCAGCAGCTGTTGGTTATCCGGCTCCAGCCTGCGGGCCTGTTCCACGTATTTTACTGCCACTTCATCAAGACCTTGCAGCGCGTACAAATCACCGAGCAAAAGGTATATCCGAGCCTCTTCAAATCCCTCTTCCATCAAACTGTACAACATCGCCTGTGCCTCGTCGAATTGTTCTTCGTCCAGAGCGATCTCAGCGAGCAGAAGCTCTGTCTCCATCCTGATCTCCGACCTCTCTGGCACCGAGCCCATCACCATTCGAGATACTTCTTTGGCTTGTTCAAGATGCCCCAACTGATACCAGACATCGGCCAGATACAGCATCACTTCCGGAATCGCTTTTCCGTGTTCCTGCACCTTTCTCAAGACTGTTAGTCCCAGTTCGAGCTCATCTTCTTTGATTTTGGCAACGCCCTCATCGATCACTTGCAGCCACTTTTTGTGCAATGATTAACACCTCTGTTCCGGTTTCGTTACACTTGTTTTCCCATGTGGAAAAAGACCGTCCGTGGACGGTCTTTTTATGTACATCGTCAGGCACGCGTCAACCAGCTCATCGCCAATACGGTAACCAGTATACCGAAAAAACCGAAAATCAAACCGTAATTCGGCTTTGTGCCCGCCTGCTCCTGATTGAGGTCATAACCGATCCCTCCCGCTGCAGAAGCGACCTGACTGCTGTCAGGTGGAACAGTGGCGGTAGCAGACTCCCCTTGATCAGTCGTAATCTCAATCGATGCAGAGATTACCTCGGTCTTGGTCGGGGTGACAATCGTTCCAGCCATCAACTTCTCCTCACCCGAATGAGTGTAGAGGGCAAAGGAACACAGAGCGAGCAGCACCATCGCGGCGAGTGCCCCGAGCCTGCGCATTCGCGCTGTGACGGTAAACACTTTTCGCCCGATCGGAATAGCCCATTTCTCTTCTGAAAGGATACGCTCCATGACGGCATCGACAATTGATTTTTTCGGAGAGTGAACATTGGCATACTTTTCTTTTTCAGCCTGTATCCACTTGCCGCTATCCTTCCAGAGATCATGTTCCGTCCGACACGACAGACAAGTCTCCAGATGCTGATCGAGACGGCGTCGGGTGATCTCGGGCAGCAGGTTGTCGGTATATTCGGTTAGCAATTGTTGCGCTTCTTCGCATTTCATCGTTTGTTCATCCCTTCGGCTTCTTCCAGATAAGCATCCATCATGTAGGACTCCAGCTGCATTTTAATGCTCTGGCGGGCCCGAAACAGCAGGGATTTAACGGAACTAACCGTCAGGTCGAGAATGCTGGCGATCTCGTTGTATTCCATCTGTTCGTATTCTCTCAGGATTAGTGCCGAGCGCTGTTTCTCAGGCAAGTTGTTGATTGCTTGGCGCACCAACACTTCACGCTCCACACGGAGTAGCTGCTGCTCCGGCATGCGCTCAAACGAGGCAACTGGAACCTGAACCGTGTCCTCGAGATACACGTCCGAATTCCGGCTTTTCCGCAGTTCGCTTAACACCGTATTTCTGGCAATCGTATACAGCCAGGTGGAGAATGTCGCTTCGACATCGCGAAAGGAGTGGATGCTTCGATACGCTTTATAGAAAGTCTCCTGGCAAATGTCCTCTGCCATGTGCTCCAAATGGGCTTGTCGCAGCATATGCAGGACAAATGAGAAGATTTTCTTTTCATAACGGGATATCAATTCAGCGTACCATTCAATGTTGCCATCCTTGATTTCGCGTATCAGTTGGGAGTCGGTGATCATCAGGTATACCCCCTCAGCGATTCCGATCCCCCCAAACGGCTTACTATATCTAGTTATACCGTTGAGGAGGATAAAAAGTTGCGCTAACTCGGCTTCATTTTTTTCGATTTTTTCCGACGGTGATCTTCTGTGCTGCCAGGTGAAGCATTACTCCTGTAGACGCCTTTTGTCCGTAAACCATAAGGATGAAATGTGTTCAGTCACAACACAAAACCGTATGAAAGAAGCGCGCGTGCACGTGTAGAAAAACCCCAGGTTGTGGGGTATCAAATCGCGTAATGATATGGTCGCATCTCCTGCAAATACCGACCAGCCCCTACCACATCGGAGTATGTATCATGTCGATAAATCCAGCGACCTTTCGACATCACGAAAGCTGGTAGGCATACTTCACTAAGGTTGAGCATAGTAGAAAGATCAAAATTTGTCAACCATTCTGCTTTTTTTAACAACCACAGATCGGCGTCTGCCCCCGAAAGCAGGCTCCCTTTGCGCGGGTACCAACCGATCGCTTTTGCAATATTTGTCGAGGCAAGTCTGACCAACAGCTGCAGCAGTTGCTCCGAACCATACTCCCGTACAGAAAGATGTGGTGTCCAGTGGTCGATCGGGCAAAACGCCGGGAAATAGGTGTACCAGTTCTTGGACAGGA
The DNA here is from genome assembly GCF_020923435.1 of Brevibacillus humidisoli. NCBI lineage: Bacteria > Bacillati > Bacillota > Bacilli > Caryophanales > Paenibacillaceae > Brevibacillus > Brevibacillus humidisoli. The sequence continues at coordinate 1,995,640 of NZ_CP087263.1, forward strand.
AACCTAGTGCGGCCGAAAGTTGGCTGCCATGCACTTGTACCACTCGATAAAACATCTCTCCCTCATGACGAGGCTGCAGATGCAGCCCTTTATCGGCGACCCACGTGCGAATCTGGCCGTGCAGGCAATCAGCCGTCCACAGTTCGATCGCGTCGGATCGCTCTGCAGAAGTGAGTGGCGCTGTTACAGGAATATGCAAATGAATGGATAACCGCTCCTGTGCTGCCAACTGATAAAGTGGAAGCCAGTCGATCCGCATCAGATCTTCATACCGATGTATGGTAACTTCAAACAGACGGAATCCCAAGTCCTTGAGCATCCGCAGGTGCGGCCTGGTCAACATAGAGGCATCCAGTCCCATTCGGATACCGTAATCAATGGAACTATTGTAATGAGGTGTAAGATGGTACCGGATCTGACCTCGCTCCATCCATGAGTCCAATCGCTGGGTATGAAGGACGGCCGTAACACCTCTACGGATCAGATGTCGGATCTGTTCTTTATACCATACGGACCGCTGCAGTTCGGATGGCGACAGTCGGGAGAGGAGAATCAGGCCGGGAAGCACGTAGTATCCGGTTGCGTCAAAAATCTTCAATTGTCGGCCATTGCCGGTTCTGCGAATCTGCAACGTCTCTTTGCCGATTCGGCGAATGACTCCATCTTCGATCCATAAGTCGGCCTGCACCATTCGATAGGCCGTTACGAGTGTCCCACCCCGGATGATGATGGTTTGACCTGCCACAGCTTGTACCCCCTTGCACGGTGAGATGCTGAATGCTCGTAGTACGAGCATATGTGCCAAGGGGGAAAAGATGACTGCAACTGATAAAACATCTACCAGACGGAGCACATCCGGTGGGCGTCTGAATGGGTATGTCTCTATGAGGTTACGTGCAAGCTGCGCAGACGATTTATAGCTGCGGCCACTTCAAACCTGCGCGGCAGTGCCAGGTCTCCGGGGTGACGGCCCACATAACGGGAAATCGATTCGAGACCGTCTGCTTCAATCTGATCAAACAACTGTCCAATCAGTTGGGCGAGTGTCATGCGGCCATCTGCGCGGGAGGCGATATGCCTCAGCATTTCAGCGATAGCGTACGTCTGACTCTGATCGACCAACTGCTCGACCGCAGATAAATCAATGCGTTGATCGCCCAACAGGATCGTCTCTCTCCCCTTGGCATCCACTCTGTCGCGGCCACGGCGGTCCAACGGAAAACTGCCAGGAAGCGGCACACGTGGCGTAAGCTGGCCAAAGTCGGAACCGCCCTCCCGCTTCCTGTCATCGTTTTCGCGAGCGATCGCCTTGGCCTCACCTGTTACGTCGATTGCCTTGTACTCATCCATCATGATCACTCGATCTGCGATACCAAAGTAGTCGCCCGAGCCACCCAAGACCAATATCGTTGACACCCCGTGCTGTTCATACAGCTGTCTTGCTCTATCTATAAATGGCGTAATCGGCTCTTTCTCTTTTTGGACCAGCCTTTGCATTTTCGCGTCACGCATCATGAAGTTGTTGGCACTGGTGTCTTCATCGATCAAGAGCAGCTTGCATCCCAACTCCATCGCCTCGATAATGTTGGCCGCCTGCGAGGTGCTGCCGCTGGCATCCTGTGTGGAGAACCGTTCTGTGTTTTGACCAAAAGGGAGATTTTGGATAAAGGGCGAGATGTCCACTCCCTCAATGTTTCGTCCGTCTTCCGCTCTGATTCGTACGGCCGCCTGATCGGTCAATACATACTCCCGTCCATCGCCCGGAATGTGGTTGTACACTCCTCTTTCGATTGCTTTTAGCAGCGTGCTCTTGCCATGATATCCCCCACCTACAATCAGGGTGATGCCTGCCGGAATGGCCATGCCTCGGAGCGGCTCCTGCTGGTGAGGTATTGGCACTTCCACTTCCAGTGAGGCCGGCGACTGAAACGGTATGACCCGGTCGCTGCGCAGCGGGCGGTTGCTGACGCCAGACTCTCTCGGCAGGATCGAACCGTTTGCCACGAAGGAGACCCACCCCCGTTCACGCAAATATTGGCGGATCGCTTGCTGCTGATCGGCCAACTGCAGGTGGTAAAGCATTTGTTTTTGATCCATCTCAAAGATCGCTTGTTTGACGATGGACGGCACCGATTGAGTAAGCAATTGGGCAGCAGCATGACCGAGAATCGTCCGACCGGCCGCCGGCAGTCCGACCGACAGGCGGACCTCAATGGTCTGCTCCGTAATCTTCACTGCTGTCCGTTGCAGGACTTCCTGACCGGGTGCATCGATTGCGATCAGTCCGCTTTTTCCCATCCCTTCTCTACGTGGGGCTGCCTTTCGGATGGCCGCTGCCACCTCTCTGGCCAGATAATCTTCCGAGGCAACCCTCCTCCACGGAGACTGCAGACAATCATCGCCAATTCGTTCAGGATCTCTTTTCATTGTGAAGCGGATCCGAGATGGAGCGGCAAACGGATCGGCCTGAACGTGATCGATCAGCAGTTGAAACCACTGTCCGCGATATGTGCCGTGGATTTCCTTATATGCTTTGTAGCCTCTGCCATCCAAACGCTTGAGGAGCGATTGCAGTTGTTCCATTGCTTTACTTCATCCTTTCTTCAAAAAATCTTCGCTAGGGACATAACCGAGTCGGAAAAGGCAATCAGTCTGCTTTATTATACAAAAAAAAGACCGCCGCTGCGCTATTGTAAGCGCATACAAACGGCGGCAGCACATACGTGCTTCATATATTTGGATAGGAGTGGAGAGAAACCATACTGTAGTTTTAATTATATTCAAATGTAAGCGCTTGTCAAACCATTTTTACGGATTTTATATGATTTTTTTTTTTAAAACTAAGTAATCTATTCGAGATACATCCAGTTCCCGATCATCCAGAAGGGCCCGCCCGGCAGTTCCGTCCTGCCGGGCGAGGATTTGGCAAAGAATACCCTTAGCGTGTGATCCGCTCCAACGTTTCGGCAAATCCGGGAAAGGATACGTTGATCGCTTCCGCGTTGGCGATGGTCGTCTCGCCCTCCGCTGCAAGTCCGGCTATCGCCATGGCCATGCCGATCCGATGATCCCCCATGCTGTCGATCTCGGCACCGACCAGCGATTTGCCTCCCTCGATCACCAATCCATCCTCGGTCGGCGTGACGGAGGCGCCAAACTTGGCTAGCTGAGAAGCAACGGTAGCGATGCGATCCGTCTCTTTTACTTTAAGCTCTTGAGCGTCACGGATCACCGTCCGTCCGTTGGCTTGCGCAGCCATAACCGCGATAACCGGAATCTCGTCGATCAAACGCGGAATCAGGTCTCCTTCGATCACGGTTCCTCTCAGTTCTGAGTGAAATACGTGCAGGTCTGCGACCGGCTCTTCATTGATCAGACGTTCGTTGACAATTTCCAGCCGCCCCCCCATCGCCTGAACCGCATCGATAATCCCCGTTCGGGTCGGGTTGATCCCTACCTGTTCGATTACCAATGAACTGTCCGGCACCATCATCACTGCGGCGATCAGAAAAGCAGCAGAGGAAATGTCGCCGGGTACAAAGATATCTCGACCTTTTAACGTTTGTCCACCGCTGACAGATACCCGGCTTCCCTCATGACGGACATCAATCCCAAAGGCTTTGAGCATTCGCTCAGTGTGATCACGCGATAGGTGCGGTTCTTCGACACTGGTCGTTCCGTCGGCTTGCAGTCCAGCCAACAGGATCGCCGATTTCACCTGTGCACTGGCAACCGGCGAACGGTAGGATATGCCGTTCAGCTTGCCGCCGCGGATGGCAAGCGGCGTATATTCCCCGTTCTGACGCCCGTCGATCTTTGCTCCCATTTCGCGAAGCGGTCCCACGACACGACGCATGGGTCGCTTGGCAATCGATTCATCACCTTCCAACACCGAGTGAAACGGCTGTGTAGCCATAATCCCGGTCATCAGTCGGATGGTCGTTCCAGAGTTGCCTACATCCAGTCGCTGGTCTGGCTCTTTGAGACCGTACCAGCCCTTGCCGTAAACGGTGACCTGATCCCCCTGCTGTTCGATAGTAATACCCATCCGGCGAAAACAGTCGATCGTACTCAGACAATCGGCTCCCGGCAAAAAGCCGCTGATCGTCGTTTTCCCCTCCGCAAGCGAACCAAACATCACGGCCCGATGGGAAATCGATTTGTCTCCCGGAACACGTACCGTTCCTTCTATTTTGTCTGCTTTAGTGACGCGCAACACAACTCCCACTCCTTTTGCTAGTCTCTGCGGTACACGTTGTAATCGAAATAGCGCAGCAGTTCTTCTCCTTTTTCCAACTCTTCTTGGCTGCGAAAGGTGATCCTGAGCACACCCATGATGTCCTCGCGATTTTCCATGATGCGAATGTTAGTGATGCTGATTTGTTTGGCACCGAGCAGTGTGGTGATCCTCCCAATCTCACCGGGATGGTCGGGAATATCCAGGTATAGATCGTAGAGCGGTTCCATCGCTCCCTTGCGCCGCTCAGGGAGCTGCTCACGAAAATCGCGAGCCGAGCTGAAAAACTGTTCAATCCCTTGCGCATCTTCCTGTGCCACCAAGTGCATCACCTGATCAAGACCATCCCGCCAGTTTCGGGAAATCTCCAGCAGATGCTCCCGGTTGTTCAGGAGAATATCACGCCAGAGCTGCGGATTACTGGATGCGATCCGGGTGATGTCGCGAAACCCGCCTGCGGCCAGTCGCTGGTACCAGCTGTTTGTCTCATTGAAACCGCTCACCTGGTTGACCAATGCGGCGGCGATAATGTGCGGGAAGTGACTCACGGCACCAACGATCCGATCGTGTTCGACCGGATCGAGAACAATCACTTTTGCCCGGGTTGCGGCAAGTACGCTGCTCAAGCGATCCACGTCGGCTTGTGCTGCATCATCTGTTGGCGTCAATACGTAGTACGCGTTCTCGAACAATCGTTCGTTTGCCGCTTCCACCCCCGATTTGTGAGAACCAGCCATCGGGTGTCCGCCAATGAACGTAATCTGTTTCTCCGACAGCCGCTTGCCATACTGCACGATTTTCTGCTTCGTGCTGCCCACGTCACTGACGATCGCACCCGCTTTGAGTTGCAGCTCTGCGAGATGGTCAATCAGAGGATAGAGTTGTTGCACCGGAGCAGCCAAAAAAATAAAATCCGCTTCCCGTACGGCAGTCTGCAGGTCGGTTGTACCAGCGTGGATAATCCCTCTGGTCAACGCTTTGTCGAGATAGTCCTCCCGTACGTCAAAACCAATCAAGCGATGGTCGGAGTTGGACTTTAATGCCAAGGAGAGCGATCCACCAATCAGCCCGACCCCCAACACAGCAATTGTCGTTTTCATCTCCACTTCCCTTTCTCTTTTCACTCCATTTGCCAGCGTGTCCAAAACGGCGCCGCAGATGCGCAAAAGATGCCGGCTTCTGCCGGCATCTCTCTACTGTTTGAGAGCTTCCCGTACGACTGTTTCCACTGCAGTCAACAGCTTATCGTTCTGTTCCGCCGTACCCACCGTAATGCGCTGGTAGCCTGGAAAACCAAGTGCGTTTCCGGAGCGGACGATCAAGCCCTGTGCCAGCAGTTTGCGGAATACGACATCCGAGTCCTCCTTCATGTTGACGAGGACGAAGTTGGTCTGCGTCGGGAAGTAGTCCAATCCCAGTTCGTCAAACTTGTCAGTCATCCGCTTCAGGTTGATCCGGTTTTGCTCGCGACAGCTGCGGACGAATTCCTGGTCTGTCAGCGCTGTTCGAGCGGCTGCTTGTGCCAATGAACTTGTATTAAACGGTTCGCGCACGTGATTCAGATGTCCTACGATATTCGCATGAGCAACTCCGTACCCGATCCGCAGTGCAGCAAGACCGTAGATTTTGGAAAAAGTACGCAAAATAATAAGATTGGGATATTTGTCAAGCAGCGGAATGGTCTGCGGATAATCCTCGGCAACCACATACTCGTAATATGCCTCGTCCATCACTACCAGCACATCGCGCGGTACTTTATCCAGAAATGCCAACAATTCCGATTCCGTCACAATCGTACCGGAAGGGTTGTTCGGATTGCAAACCCAGACCACGCGTGTCTGACTGTTGATCGCTTCCGCCATCGCATCCAGGTCGTGAACCCCGTCTTTTAGCGGCACTTCAATCAATTCCGCCCCTTCAATCTTGGCATTGGAACGATACTGCGAAAACGTAGGTGTGGCCATCACCGTATTGGTTCCTTCGCTGAGGTAGGCCCGTGAGATCATCAGCACGATCTCGTCAGAGCCGTTCCCGAATATCAGCTGACTGGGATCGACTTGCAAAAAGGCTGCCAATTCTTCGCGCAGTTGCATGCTGCCTCCGTCGGGATAGACGGCCAATGTATTCAATTCGGCTGCCAATGCTTCTTTTACCTTGGGAGAGCACCCAAAAGGATTTTCGTTGGAAGCCAGCTTGATTACTTCGGTTAGTCCCAGTTCACGCTTCACCTCATCGATTGGCTTGCCGGGCTGGTAGATCGGCACGTCGAGGATGCGCTGCTTCGGAATCATGTATGAATCACTCCAAACAGGTTTTTCCTGTTATTTTAACGCAGAGACCAAGCTTTGTACAAACGTTTTTATGTTGGCGATTCCTTCCGCCTGCTGCTTATCGTCCGTGAGAAGCGACAGATTCCGCTCGATCTCTTGCACGATCGCACTCCCGACGATGACTCCGTCCGCATGATCTGCTACCTGCCTTACCTGCTCCGGAGTAGAGATGCCAAAACCGACAGCGATCGGAACGGTTGTGTTGGCCCGAACGCTGGCCAGAAACTGAGCCAAGTCTTCCCGCAAAGAGACCCTTGCCCCGGTAACGCCGAGCGAGGAGACACAGTATAGAAATCCGCTGGCCTGCTGACCGATCATGGCAATTCGCTGCTCCGAGGTTGGAGCAACCAGCGAGATCACATGCAGGCCGTGGGCCTTTGCCGCCTCAACAACAGGTTCGTTCTCCTCCACCGGCAAATCGGGAATTACAATGCCGTCAGCGCCCTGCTCCCGCATATCGGCAAAAAACTGTTCAATGCCATACTGCATGACGGGATTGTAGTAGCTGAACAGCACAAGCGGGATCTCAATCCCAGCCTGACGCAAACGTCCGACAAACTGGACCACGTCGCGAATGCTCGTCTTCGCCGCCAACGATCGCAGAGAAGCGCGCTGAATGGTCGGTCCATCAGCCAGTGGATCGGAATAAGGCACTCCCAGTTCAATCAGTGACGCTCCAGCTTCCACCAACGCCTGAACCAACCGGAAGGAGACGTCCAGGGACGGATCGCCAACAGTGATGAATGGGATGAAATGTTTTTGTCGTTGTTTGGCAAAGAGACGGTCGATACGATTCTCAACCCCTATCATCGCTGCTCCTCTCCCTTCTTTGGCTGCAGATACTTCTGAATTGCCGCAACATCCTTGTCCCCGCGCCCGGACAGACAGACCACGATCACCTTATCGCTGCTCATATCCGGGGCAATTTTGATCGCATCGGCCAACGCGTGGGCACTCTCCAGAGCAGGAATGATACCTTCCGTCTCGCTGAGCAGCTGCAGAGCGGCCAATGCTTCTTCATCTGTAACAGCCGTATACGTGACACGGCCAATCTCTTTCAGGTAGGCGTGTTCCGGCCCGACACCAGGATAGTCCAATCCTGCGGAAATGGAGTGCGCTTCCTGGACTTGGCCGTATTCATCCTGCAGCAGATAGGTTAGCGTCCCATGGATCACGCCCGGGGTTCCCAGGGTCAATTTAGCGGAGTGCTTCTTGGTATCGATCCCATGACCTGCCGCCTCTACACCGCGCAGCCTCACGTTTTCTCCGATAAACGGATAAAACATCCCCATCGCGTTGCTGCCGCCGCCGACGCAGGCGATCACTTCGTCAGGCATACGGCCGATTTGGTCCATTGCCTGTTCCTTGGTTTCCTCCCCGATGATTTTTTGGAATTCTCGTACCATGTATGGGTATGGATGAGGCCCTATAACCGAACCGATGACGTAAAAGGCTTCCTCCACGTGGGACACCCAGTAGCGGATCGCCTCATTGGTCGCATCCTTCAATGTGCGTGTACCTGAAGTAGCAGGGATGACCTCGGCGCCCAACAGTTTCATCCGAAACACGTTAAGCTCCTGCCGCTTGATGTCTTCCTCTCCCATAAACACTTTGCAGGAGAGACCAAGCTTGGCGGCTACCGTTGCGCTCGCAACACCGTGCTGGCCGGCGCCTGTTTCAGCGATGATCGCCTTCTTGCCAAGCCGTTTGGCCAACAACCCTTGCCCCAACGCATTGTTCAGCTTGTGCGCGCCGGTATGGTTCAGATCCTCTCGCTTCAGGTAAATCTGGGCACCCCCCAACGTCTCGGACAGCCGCTGCGCATAATAGAGCGGTGTGGGCCTGCCGCTATAATACGAAAATAGATGGTTCAATTGGGCCAGAAACTGAGGGTCTCTGCGTGCTTCCTCAAATGCCTCTTCCAGTTCGTTTAGCGCATTCATCAGTGTCTCCGGCACATATCGTCCACCGAACGAGCCAAATCTCCCTTTTTCGTCAGGCACCGTCTGATTGGCTGCCGTCATCTTGGTCATGCTCTCTCACCCTTTCCAGAAATGTTTGTATCTTATTGTGATCTTTCACGCCATCTGTTTCCACGCCACTGGAGATGTCAATCGCCTGCGGACCGTAGGCGTCCAGCAGTCTCCCGACGTTGACGCTGTCTATTCCCCCTGCGACAAAGAACGGAACACTTCCGGCCAACTCAGCCAACTCCGGAATCCGCTCCCAGGAAAACCGACGACCCGTTCCTCCGGCTAGCACTTTGTCGTATGTGTCAAACAAGAACGCATCGACACACGAACGATAGCGGTCCACTTCTGCCGCCAACTGCTCCCCGTCCTTGACACTGATTGCCTTCCACACAGCGGTATGATATCGATCTCGCACCCTTACACAATCGTCAGGCGACTCTCGACCGTGCAGTTGTATCACCTGCAGCAGGGCATGCTCGAACACGTTGTCCAGCTCTTCTCGCGTCGGATTGACAAATACGCCGACGGCAGGGGGATGATCCGGAACTTGTCTCAACATCTCTCCAACCTGCTGAGGGGAGACCCGTCGACGGCTTTCGGCAAATACAAAGCCAACATAGTCAACGTTCTGTTCGGAAAGCAGCCGCAGCGTCTCCGCATCGCGCACCCCACAAATTTTGACACACGTCATAGGAACGATCCGAGCGGGTCAGGCGCTCTCTCTCCAACCAAACGCTGCACAGCCTGCGTAATATCCTTCTGTCTCATAAAATGTTCGCCAACCAAAACAGCCCGAACCCCTATCTGCTGCAGAAAAGCGATATCTTCCGGCTGGGAGACCCCGCTTTCGCTCACAACCGGGATTCCTTGCGGGATAAGCGGCATCAATTCCGCTGTGGTGGACAGATTGGTTTCAAAAGTATGCAGATTACGGTTGTTGATACCAAGAAGTGCAGGGTGTACCGTGTCCAGAACGAGCTCAAGTTCTTCGCGGTTGTGCACCTCAATTAATGTATCCATACCTAACTGTCTCGCCATCTGGGAAAAATGGTGCAGTTGCTCCCTATCCAGGATCGCGGCAATCAAGAGGATGCAGTCGGCTCCGTGTGCACGCGACTGAATAAGCTGCCATTCGTCAATCAGAAAGTCTTTTCGAAGCACGGGTACCCCTGTCAACTGGGTGATCTGCTCCAGATAGGCAAGACTCCCCTGGAAGTACGTCTCGTCAGTAAGAACGGATATCGCTTCGACAGAAGCCGCGGTGTACCTGCTGGCAATCGTCAGCGGATCGAAATCGGCTCGGATCACACCCTTGGAGGGAGACGCTTTCTTCACCTCGGCAATCACGCTGACCGGCCTCGTACTCTCCAGCAAGGAACGGCGAAATGGACGAGGTTCCGGGGCTGACTCAAGCCGACTAAGCAGTTTCTGCTGGGTGGTGGCCGCTTTCAGTCGGGCGACTTCCTCCTGTTTGGTCTCGACAATCTTACGAAGCATGCGCGATCCCTCCTGCTACCTCTCGAATCTGCTGTAATTTCCGGCTGACCTCGCCGCTGTCTACCAATTCTGCAGCCAGTGTTACTCCATCCGCAATCGAGTCCGCCCGATCAGTGAGATAGAGAATCGCCCCGGCATTGAGCAGTACGATGTCCCGGGCGGCACCGCTGTTCCCGGTAAAGATGCCCTCGATAATCCTGGCGTTTTCCGCTGCATCCCCGCCCATCAACTGCTCACTGCGGAAACGTCCCAAACCAAACTGTTCCGGTGCGATTTCCAACTGTGTAATTTGACCGTCCCGCAGTTCAACCACATCAGACTTTCCGGTTACGGTTAGTTCATCCAGTCCGTCTTGACCAGCCACGACCAAAGCGCGCTCGACGCCTAGCTCACGCAGTACTTCAGCAACCGTCCGCAACAACGTCCGATCATAGATCCCCATCAACTGACGGCTGGCTCCAGCCGGATTCGTAAGCGGACCAAGCAGGTTGAATACGGTACGAATGGCAAGCTCCCGGCGAGGACCGGCAGCGTGCTTCATCGCCTGATGGTATAACGGGGCGAACAAAAAGCAGAGATTGGTCTGTTTTAGACAGGAAGCGGCTTCCTCCGGGGTGAGCGAGATTGGGATCTCCAACGCTTCCAGTACGTCGGCGCTGCCGCTTCTGCTAGATACAGCGCGATTGCCGTGCTTGGCGATTTTGACACCGCCGCTTGCCGCTACAATCGCCGCCGCCGTGGAGATATTAAACGTATGGCTGCCATCCCCTCCGGTACCACAGGTATCGACCAACTCGTCAGCCTCAAGCGGCACAGCAGCCGCTCTTTCCCGCATCGCCTGGGCAAACCCGATAATTTCCTCCACTTGCTCTCCTTTTGCCCTCAGCGCTGCCAAAAAGGCCCCAATCTGGGCGTCTGTTGCTTTTCCATCCATGATCGCCCCCATTGCCTCACGAGCTGTGGCACGATCCAGATCTTCTTTGCGTATGATTTTCTCTAGTGCTGCTGTGATCATGCTTTCACCTCCGCTTGGGAAAACAGCTGCTCCGCCTTCTCCAGAGCTTGCATCAGAGCGGCTGCTTTGTTGATCGTCTCCCGATACTCCAGTTCAGGGACAGAATCAGCGACGATGCCTGCTCCTGCCTGGATATACGCCTGGTTCTCCTTAAACAAGATCGTGCGTATCGTGATACAGCTGTCTAGATTGCCTGTGAAGCTGAGATAGCCGATTGCTCCGGCGTAAGTATGCCGGGCATCCGGCTCCAGCTCAGCAATGATCTCCATCGCCCGCAGCTTTGGCGCTCCTGAGACGGTACCAGCAGGAAACGCGGACAGCAGGGCGTCAAACGGATGAAGATCTGCTCGAAGCTGTCCTGATACGTGAGATACGAGGTGCATCACATGGGAGTACTGTTCGATCACCATTTGTTCATCGACGTTCACCGACCCATAAGATGACACCCGCCCGACATCATTGCGGCCTAGGTCGAGCAGCATGTAATGCTCTGCCCGTTCTTTCGGATCCGCGAGCAGCTCTTCTGCCATCGCGACATCCTCTTCTGCGGTAGCGCCTCGTTTGCGTGTTCCCGCGATCGGCCGCATCTCTACTTTTCCATCCTCTACCCGAACCAACAGTTCAGGTGATGCCCCGACCAAGGTCTCATTTTCGTACTGGAGATAATACATGTACGGGGATGGGTTAAGCGTGCGAAGCACCCGGTATACGGCGAACGGATCTACTGTGGTTTCGACTGAGAAACGCTGCGACAGCACCACCTGAAAGATGTCTCCGGCAGCGATGTACTCTTTTGCCCGGCGAACGATCTCTTCGTACCGGGATCGCGGCATGTTCGGCACCATTTCCTGACGCGTCCGCCGCTCTGCGACATCCGCCTGTTTCCCTGTTTCCCTTGCCGGCAGATCACCTGCTGCCTGTGCAGCCAACTGCTGCAGTCGATCACACGCCTGATCGTATTTGCGGGCAATGAGGTCGGGCGTGTCGTCTTTGTCGATGTGCAGATTGACAATCAGTTGGATTTCCTGTTTGAGATGGTCAAATACCAGCAGCTCATCAACGAACAAAAAACGCAGATCGGGCACCTGCAGATGTTCCTCGCGGTGTGCCGGAAGCTCTTCAAAATAGCGCAGCGTGTTGTAGCCGAAAAAACCAACTGCCCCACCTGTCAACCGCGGGAACTGAGGCAGACTTGGACTTTTGTAGCGATCCATGTACTCTCTGAGCTTCCAGACCGGATTGCCCTGGCACTGCTCACGCATGCCATCCCGTCCGTAAATCGAGATCTGATCATCTTTTGCTTCGATTTTTAGAAACGGCCGCAGCCCAATAAACGAAAAGCGGGCCCAACGAGCGCCTCCTTCCACACTCTCCAGCAAAAAGGAATCGTCGCTGCGAAATTTCTGATAGAGCCGAATCGGGGTCTCCTGGTCGGCCAAAAGGGTCGTCCTGACAGGAATCAGCGTATACGACGGAGCAAGTCGTTGTACGTCCTCCAGGGAGGGTTGAAACACGGGGAATCACCTCTTCTTTTCGTAGAAGAGGAAGCAGCGGAGAGAAAATAAAAAAGATCCAGGAAGAGTCCTGGATCGGTCGTTTCACACGCGATCATCCTGGCTCCACTCTTCTCTCCTCAACTTCACTCATCTCATCTCAACTAGACAATCTTACACAACCATTCAAACATTCCAACGATTCTTATGCTATCCTCTCGCGCAACCATTGCGCCTCAACTTGGTTAACACTTTATAGCAACCGGTCCAAAATGTCAACTACCTATTGGCCAAGTCCGGTCTCAACCGAACCGCATCCCGCAGGAAAACATGCTCCACCTCTCGCTGACTGCGTGTCGTATTGACGTGCATCATGACGCGAATACAGCGTGGCAGGCTGCCCGGCACCGGGATTTCCCGCGCACACATCAGTGGAACGTACGTCCACCCCTCAAACGAGCGCGCTGCTTTAGCTGGAAAAGCAGCATCCAGATCTTCGGTTGTCGTGATCAGTACACTGGCCACGTCTCCGGCGGAAACCTGATTGAGCCGGATCATCTCGGCTAGCAACTCCTCTGTCGCCGAGATGATCTCCTCCGCCCCATTTTTCTCTACCGTTATTGCTCCTCTTATCCCGCGTACCATCATCCTGTCTGCTCCTCCTGTGCCTTGTTCATCACTTGAAGTACCAAGCTTTCCTCGATCTCTTTGACGATCTCCACGCGGCCGATCGCCCGCGGCAGGATGAGGACAAGCTTGCCGCCGACACTTTTTTTGTCACGCCGCATCACCTCAAGCACGGCTTCCGGCGTTAGCTGCTGCGGCCATGCCACAGGCAATTCAAAGCGCTGCAGCAGTTGTCTGGTTCGCTTCGCTGTTCCCTCAGGAGCCAGGCCCATCCGCTCGGCTACGTCCGCAGCCAGCCCCATCCCGATTGCAATCGCCTCGCCGTGATTCAAGGTTCCATAGTCGAGCAAGGCTTCAAAGGCATGGCCAAACGTATGTCCTAGATTAAGTGTGGCTCTCAGCCCCTGTTCCCGTTCATCTGCTGAGACCACTTCCGCTTTCACTGCGCAGCCACGCTTGATCGCCTCTCCGACGTACTCGGGATCAAGCGACTTGAGCTGCTCAGCATGTTGCTCCAACCAACCGACGAAACGCTCATCAGAGATCAGACCGTGTTTGATCACTTCCGCAAATCCGGCAGCAACCTCCCGCTTTGGCAAACTGCGCAGTGTATCCGTATCGTACACAACCAGCATGGGCTGGTGGAAAGCACCAATCAGGTTCTTGCCCAGCGGATGATTGATGGCCACCTTGCCCCCGACGGAACTGTCGTGGGCCAATAGCGTTGTCGGAACTTGTACAAACGAGATCCCCCGCATAAAGGTGGCGGCGACAAACCCTCCAAGATCACCGATCACACCTCCGCCAAGCGCGATCAGCAGTGATTTTCTATCAAGTCCTGCCTCAATCGCCTCCGTCATCACCTGTTCGTAGACGGCAAGCCGCTTCGCCTGCTCTCCCGCCTCTACGATACATGCGGCGACAGCAAAACCATCCGCCTCCAGATTCCGCTTGAGACGCTCCAGATACAACGGGGCGACGTTCTCATCCGTCAGGATGAACAACTTCCCCGCGTCAACCGCGCCGGCAGCCCTCAGCAGCGCCGGCAGTTCTGCCAACAGTGCGGGGCCGATATGGATCGGATACGAACGCTCTGCCAACTGAACGTGCAAGGTTTTTCGTTCCATTAGAATCGCTCCGCGTAAGCCCGGTATTGATTGACATTCTCCAACATGTCATCTAGTGAATCGCTCGGAAACTTCTCGCACATGGCACGGGCGATTTCCCAAGCGACTACCGCTTCCGCCACGACACTGGCAGCTGGCACGGCGCAACTGTCCGAGCGTTCGATGCTGGCGGAGAAGGCCTCCTTGGTGTCGATATCCACACTTTGCAGCGGCTTGTACAGGGTAGGAATCGGCTTCATCACACCACGCACGAGGATTGGCATGCCGGTTGTCATCCCGCCTTCCAAGCCACCTGCGCGGTTTGTCTTACGGTGGTAACCACGTTCTTCAGACCAAGCGATTTCGTCGTGAACCTGTGAACCGGGGCGGCCGGCAGCCTCAAAGCCAATCCCGATCTCCACACCTTTGAACGCCTGAATGCTCATAACAGCCTGAGCGAGACGAGCATCCAGTTTGCGATCCCACTGTACGTGACTCCCAAGGCCGACCGGAACACCTTCCACCATCACTTCGACAATGCCACCGAGAGAATCTCCCTCTTCCTTGGCCTTATCGATTGCAGCCATCATTTTCATCTCCGCTTGCTTGTCCAGACAGCGTACAGGCGAAGCCTCTGTCTGTTCGATCAACTCGTCAATCGGCAGCTCGATGCGTTCAGCCTGAACCTCCCCGATCTGCAGCACCTGCCCCGCCACTTTGATCCCAAAGGCAGCAAGCAGTTGCCGCGCAACGCCTCCCACTGCAACCCTTACTGCTGTTTCCCGCGCACTGGACCGCTCCAAGATATTCCGCATGTCGCGCTGGTGGTATTTGATGGCTCCGTTTAAGTCAGCGTGTCCGGGACGCGGACGGGATACACGACGCCGCTCTTCTCCCTCTTCGACTGGTTCAACGCTCATAATCTTTTGCCAATGGGTCCAGTCTTTGTTCTCCACAACCAGCGTGATCGGCGCTCCTGTCGTCAAACCATGACGCACGCCGGATAGGATGGAGACCCTGTCCGTTTCAATCTGCATGCGCCGTCCTCGGCCGTACCCTTTTTGACGGCGTGCCAGCTGCTCGTTTATTTGCTCAACGGAGATCGCCAGGTTGCTTGGCACTCCTTCGATTATCGCTGTCAGTTGGGGGCCATGTGACTCCCCAGCAGTCAAGTATCTCATTCTCTCTCTTCTCCTCCTACCCTTTACCACTTTTATGCGTTATCATATCACACCCACCGAGGGAAGAAAACCACAAAACAAAAGCTTCTCGCCAAGAGAAGCATCTGTCATGACTGATCACAGGTTATCTGCTACTACATACGGTTTGGTTGGTACCGAACGGCGGACATGCTCAATGGTAACCAGTTCGTCCAGCTGTGACTTGTCCGCCCCGAGAATTTGCCCACATTCCTGCAGCGTAATTAAACCACGTCGATATGCTTCAATTACTTTTTGCTTCTCCATGTAGTACCTCCCTATTGGATTCTCCTTATTTATTTTTGGAAAATTCTTGGAGGTATATACACGTTTTTCTTCCTATGCTTCTTTTTTTCGATAGAAAAAGGTGTCTTCCGTCTCAAGCTGATACTGTTGTGGTTGAAAGATTTGTTCCGTGCTGCCGACGAACAGGACTCCTCCCGGACGAAGAGCTTGACTAAACTTCTGATACAGTTCATGTTTGGCCTGTTCCGTAAAGTAGATCATCACGTTGCGGCAGATAATCAAATCATAACCTGTATCAAACGGATCGGCCAGCAGGTTTTGCTTTTGAAAGGTGACTGTTTTCTTGATCTCAGGGGAGAGTCGATAGGTCTCCGCTTCTTTGACAAAGTATTCACTCAGCAGATCGCGCGGACAATCCTGCAAAGAACGTTCAGTGTACACCCCTTGCTTTGCCTTTGCGATTGCCCCTTCATCGATATCCGTTGCCAGGATGGAACTGCCCGCAAGCAGGTTGCGTCGTTTTAAAACCAACGCCAAGGTATACGGTTCCTCTCCCGTCGAACAAGCCGCACTCCAGCACTTCAGTTTTCGCGAGGTGTAGCTGAGACGGAGCAAGATCTTCTGCTCCAACACCTCCCACCTTCCCGGATTGCGAAAAAATTCTGACACGTTGATTGTCACCCGGTCGAGGAATTCATCAAATAGCGCACGATCCTGGCAGATCGCATCAAAGTATGCAGTAAAAGTGGAAAACCCTCGTTTGGTCCGCAGTGAAGTGAGTCGACGTTTCATCTGCGCTTCTTTATACAGGGTGAGGTCAATGCCGGTTCTTTGCTTGATTTGGGTGACGAACTGCATAAAATCGCGGTCTTCCATCTCAAAATCCTCCTCGTCGAAAACAGTGGATGACTGTCCGGAATCTACGAAAAAAGACTCCGTGCATGGAGTCTTTTCCCGTTTTCTCCGGTTTTAAATCCAGCGTTGGGTTGTTTTCTCGTAACTGAGGATCTCTTCTTTAGAAAACCACAATCCCATTTCGCGCTCAGCGCTTTCCGGAGAATCCGATCCGTGGATCACGTTCATGCCCACGGAGACGGCAAAGTCGCCGCGGATCGTGCCAGGAGCCGCATCAGCAGGGTTGGTTTTACCCATCATGTTGCGAGCCGTACTGATCACGTTCTCTCCTTGCCATACCATAGCAAATACAGGGCCGGAAGTGATAAAGTCCACCAGTTCACCGAAAAACGGACGTTCTTTGTGCTCGGCGTAATGCTGCTCGGCCAATTCGCGGCTTACCTGCATCAGTTTTGCCGCCACGAGGGTAAATCCTTTTGCTTCGAAACGGGATACAATCTCGCCGACCAGGTTCCGTTGAACCCCGTCCGGTTTTACCATGATAAATGTCTTTTCCATTCCTGCCTCCATCACAACTATGTATTCAAAAGTGGTCTCACACCAAAGAACATATTATCAAAAGAGTAGGCGCCAAGCAAGCCAAACGAGCGGAAAAATGCTAGAAATTGCGCTCGATAATAAAATCGGCGATCTCCAACAACGAGCGTTTGGTTTTGTTGTCAGGAAGATCGCTCAAAGCTGTCCGGGCGCGATTCAAATACCGCTGAGCCAGTGAACGGGCGTAGGCAATGCCTTCTCCTTCACGGATCAAGGCAATCGCTTCTTCTATATGCTCGTGGATAGCGTCCTGCTCCAGCCAGTCACGCAGGCGTCTCCTCTCCTGGCCGAACCACAAACTGTACAAGGCAGGCAGCGTAATATTGCCTTGACGCAAATCACTGCCGACCGGCTTGCCCAACTGCTTCTCGCTGGCCGTGAAATCGAGCAGGTCATCGGCGATCTGGAACGCCATCCCTACGTTGTATCCGTAGCGATACATCGAGCGAATCCGATCTTCTGGCGCATTGCTGGCGATTGCTCCCAACTGACAGCTGATGGCGATCAGCAAGGCCGTTTTCCGCTTGATGCGTCGCAGGTAGTGCTTTAATCCCTGATCCCAGTTATTGAGATCGCGCACTTGTTCGATTTCGCCTTTGCACATCTCCACGATCGCTTTGGACAAGATCTGATGGATGCGTGGATTGGACAGTTTTGTGGCTATCGTAAGCGCACGCGCAAAGATGTAGTCTCCCGTATACATCGCAATCCGGTTGTCCCACTTTGCTTTTACCGTCTCACGGCCCCGCCGCTTGTCCGCATCGTCAATTACGTCATCGTGCACCAAGGTGGCCATGTGGATCAATTCCAGTGGCACAGCTACGTGCTTCAGCCGCTCAATATCGTATTCTCCCCATTTTCCGCCCAGCAGGACAAAGACGGGACGTATTCGCTTTCCTCCCGCCTTTAACAGATGGGTAGAGGACTGATACAGTTCCCGGGTTCGCGTATCCATCGATTGCTCCAGTGTCCGTTCGATGGATTCCACATCCCCCTTTAGTTGTACGTAAATATCTACGAGCTTCATCCATTCCACCCTAACTCAAAAACGTAGTATTCGTCTCTCGCATACCTTCCTGCCAACGCTCTACCTTTACCGTAGCCGGCAGCAGCCCCAACTCTTTCGCCAAGGCAAAATAGTACTCCAACCCCGTGCTTAGTTCAGCAGTAAAGTCGTATCGCAATCCACGGAAGTAGGTAAACCAGAATGATGGATCGCCGCCAAACTTCTCTTGTGCGTAGGCAACCACTTTATCCAGTTCACGCAGACTTCGCTGTTTGCTCTCCAAAAAGGCAGCGTGAACCTGGCGCAAAAGCGGTCCTTGTTCCTGCACCGCCTGCTTCCGCACTGCCCACACCGCAAACGTCATCGGATACCCGGTGTAACGATACCAAAGTTCAGCCAAATCGTACACATGGTATCGATGGTGATGATCCCGGTAAGCGACAACAGCTTCGTCGCCGATCAGCAGAGCGGCATCCGCGAAGGTCATCATTTGCTCCAGTACCGGATTATGTGCCTGATACTGTACGTCAAATGCTAAAAACTTCTGCAGGATGATCCGCAGCAGGTTGACAGAAGTAGCCGACGTGTTGGTCAAAGCGATCGTCGCCCCGTTCAATTCCTCGATAGGGCGTTTGCTGAACAGATAGATAGAGCGGACTTTCTCTTTTGCGCTGATCGACAGGTCCGGCAGTACCTGGTACTGTCGGTGATGCTCGGCATAACTGAAGGATGAGATCGGCCCGACGTCTATCTCCCCCTGCGCCATCGCCTGGTTTAGTTGAGCTGGATACTGCGTGATAAAATCAATGCTGTCAGCAAATCGTTCTTCTTCAAAAAAGAAATAGACCGGAAGTGTGTTGGTATAGATAATCTGCCCAATCCGCAGTTGTTTCTGACTCATGTTTCACTCCCCCAGCGTGTAAACAACGTATGGGGGATGTCAAAGGCATCCAATGCCTTTCCCACGATAAAATGGACCAGATCATCCAGCGTCTGCGGTTTGTGGTAGTAACCAGGCATCGCCGGCATGATTTTTGCCCCCATGCGGTTTAGTTTCAACATGTTTTCCAGATGAATCGCGTTGAGCGGTGTTTCCCTCGGGACCAACACCAATTGCCGCCCCTCTTTTAGCACGACATCGGCTGCCCGTTCCAACAGATTGCCTGATGCTCCATTGGCTATCCCGGAGAGTGTCCCCATCGAACATGGAATGATGATCATCCCATCCGACTTAGCCGACCCGCTGGCAACCGGCGACGAGAAATCGCGCATGGTCCAATAGTGCAGGCTGCCCGGAAACTGCTGCTGCAGCCTGTCCTGCAGCAGCTGCTCCCGATCATCGGAATACCAGTCCAACTCGTCGCGAAATACTTGCCAACCAGCTTCTGTAATCATCAGGTGAACCTTGTGCCCGGCCTTCAAAACCTCCTGTACGAAGCGCACGCCATAGATGGCGCCGCTCGCTCCGGTAATCCCAACTGCTATTCTTTTTACACCCATGTGATCACCAGGTCAATCAGGGTAAAGGTGAAGACGACGACGCTGAGAATCCCGTTCATCGTAAAAAAAGCGACATCCAGCTTGGACAGATCCGTCGGCTTGACCAGACTATGTTCATAGAGCAGAATCAGGGAGGCCAAGATCACCCCTAACAGGAACCATACCGAGAGCGATGCTAATTGGTATAAGGCGAACAAGCCGATGACGGTAAGCAGATGACAGCTTCTTGCGATCAGCAGGGCCTTGGGAATCCCAAACCGACTAGGTATTGAGTACAACCCCTCTCGTTGGTCAAACTCGGTATCCTGACAGGCATAGATGATGTCAAACCCAGCCGTCCAAAGCATCACCGTTACAAACAGCAGCAGAGCCGTACTGTCCACGATGCCCGTGGTGGCAATCCACCCGCCAAGCGGTCCGAAACCGATCGCCACGCCGAGCACAAAGTGACACGCCCAAGTGAAACGCTTGGTATACGAGTACAGGATCAGCACTAAAACGGCAAGCGGAAGCAGCTTCACGGCCAAGTCATTAAGCTGGTAGGCAGCGATAAACAGCATGGCAAAGGACACGATAATAAAGAGAATAACTTCTCCCACTGAAAGCAGCCCTGCGGGAATCGCCCGGTTGGCCGTCCGCGGATTCTTCGCATCGATATACCGGTCAATCAATCGGTTGAGCGACATCGCGGCACTGCGTGCTCCCACCATGGCCACTGTAACCCAAAATATTTCACTCCACGTCGGCCAATCCCCTTCAACCACGAAATTGCCGAGCACAGCGCCCATAAACGCAAAAGGAAGGGCAAAAATCGTATGTTCAAACTTAATCATTTCCAAAATAATGTTTACTTTCCGAAAGACCATACCTACGCACTTCCGATCTGTATCATTACTTCCGTTCGCGCTACTTTTTAATCCCAATATGCAGGGCGGCAACCCCGCCGAGAAACAGTTTTACTCTGACAGGGTCCAATCCGGCCTGTTGAAACATCGCCGCCAGTTCGCGGCTGTCGGGGAAGTGGGTCAACGACTGGGGCAGCCAGGCGTACTCTTCATACTTGTTGACGAACCATTTGGCGATATGCGGCAGGATGTTATAAAAGTACAGGTAAAATAGCTGTCGATACGGGAGGAACGGTGGTTTTGAAACCTCCAGTGAAACGACTTGTCCCCCGGGTTTCACCACCCGCGCCATCTCGTTTAATACCGTCTGAATATCTGGCACATTTCGCAGGGCAAAGCCAATCGTAGCGTAATCAAACGTATTGTCTTCGTAAGGAAGCTGCATCGCGTCCGCATTGACCAGCGCAACGTTGTCCCCCAAGCCTTCCTTGGCTACCTTGTATGCTCCTACGTCCAGCATATTCTGACTGAAGTCCAGTCCGACCACACGCCCGGTCTTCCCAACGGCATGTGCCAACTGGATCGTCCAGTCTCCCGTGCCGCATGCGACGTCAAGAGCAGCTTGTCCAGGCTGTACGCTCATCTGTTTCATCGTGTAGTTTCGCCATAGAACATGGCATCCAAAACTGATCACGTTGTTCATCCGATCATACTGGTCGGCGATACTCTCAAACACGGAATGGACGAACTCGGCTTTTTGGCGCATCTGTTGATTGTTCACGATGCTACAACTCCTCCACTACCCGCTTCAAGCGGTCCACGCGATGGGTGTAGCGGGAGGTCAACCATGTCAGCACATTTTGCTGTTCCGACGGATACAGGTTGCCGACCAACTTTTCACACACCCCGATCAACTCCATCACTTTCTGTTCGATCGCGTCAATCACATGAGCGATCGTCGATCCGGGCTTTTGCAGCAAATACCGGGAAAAGCCAAATGGTACCCGCTGTTCCCACTGCAGTTGTTCCCACTCTTCGATCACCTGTTCGACAGCAGATGTTTTTTCGATCAGTGTCTGCCAGAAGGTTCGTGTTTCCGCTGTCTGTGCATAATGCTCCACAAATCCCACGTACAGGGCAGTATCAATCGTTTTGCGAAGCGCTTGATACGACTTCCAGGGCAACTTGTTCTGCTGTTCCCCTATGTACAGCTCCATTTTTGCTTCGTTGATCACTTCAACTGCATGTGCCAGTATCCGGATCGCTTCCAACTCGCCAGCTTCGGCGAGCAGATGGTAGTAGTAGCCGCTGCAGTAATCTCCGGCCAGGACAGACAGCTGGCGGTTGCGCTCTTCAGGCAGCGTGTCGTCGTACTGCAGCCTTACCAACTCATGGATGTCCAAACCAAGTTGGATAAGCGCAGTGGTGACACAAAGCGTTTGCGCCCGCGATCTGGCAATCCCGTTTTCGCACAAGAAAAAGTACAGGAGAGCCAGGCGGTTTTCTGCAATCGGCGGCAAGTCGACATACCGCACGATATACGTGTTACCGATCAGTCGATGAACACGATCCGCGATTTCCCTGATGTCGTTCGTAAAAACGGTTGTGTCTTTGTACATATGCTTCCTCCAATGGGAAAAGCCTCATTTCCAAGACTTTTCTTCAGAAGTACTCCCTGTTGTATAAGGAAGCTTGGGCCGATAGGTCTTCATCCCAAAGCGAAAAGGTTCTTTTGACTGATTGGGCAGCAAAGCTTCCTTATGAGAGCGAATTCGTCACCTCAAAGTCACCATCCCCAAGTATAACATATTTTCTGATTATCGGCTAAGCCTCTCTTCATATCCTGTCTCCAATCGGATCAGAGAGGCCACGCCGTTGATGAGTTGCTGAGGATTCTCCATCTGCTCAGGGGGCGGAAAGTGAAAAACACCTGGGGGACGATCCAGTTGTATCGCCACCAACAGCTTCACCGAACGCTCCCCCTCCGTTTCCAGCAGGCGGAAGAACAGGTGGTCCACATTGCGGGTGAGTTGGAAGGAACGATAGAGGAGTGAGTAAACGTCGCCGTAGAGCAGGTGTTCTTCCAGTCGTTCGGACGGCGTGACAGCAATATCCACATACAAGGAATCGTTCTGCCACTTTACATGCTTTATCTTATAATGAGTTGGTAGCATTGTAAATAAATCAACCAGATTTTGCTCGCTCAAGAACAGCGGCGTATACGGGCGATAAGCCGCGATCTCGCCGCCGCTGCCGCTCCGGGGCACCGTGGGGACTAGTGAAATAATGAAGGCAAGGCAAGTCGATACAGCAATCGCCGCTAACATGTTGCGGGGCATAGACAATCCTCCTCTCCTCACCATTTTACAAATAAAAAAAGCAGGCTATGCCTGCTTCTGCGGAACTACTCTTCTGTTGTGTCGACAATGCCGTGCCGGGTCAGAATCTCCGCTTTTCCGCGCACCTTAATCGCTGAGGTGTGCTCGGTAAACTGGGCCAGCATCACTTCACCCTTGTCCAGCTTTTCCGTATGGTGAAAGCGGGTATCCGTTCCGCGGGTCAATCCAATCACGTGGACACCGTTTTCCTTTGCCTTGATGACAAAAAAGTCCTGATGGTTATAAACGTTTGGAGACGCATCTTTTCGCTGATCCAACGTAGCTCCCCCTCTTGGCTTGATTCCTATCTATTACTATCGCTTAGTTTGCCTGCTGATGTCAAACGGTTTCTGCCACGAGGGGGGGCGATACGCTATACACGGCGATGGATGTGCCTATCGGGGTTACTCTTTTTAGTCGGCTTGCTGGGAAGCTTTAAATTCCTCCAGCTTTTTCATTTTCAATGGCTTCAGCTTTTTGCCAGCTTTTACGTTCTTTTTGGAGAGGGACCAGGTATTCTCCGATTCGTCTCGTTGGAACCAGTAGATGTAGTTTTTGCCGTCTTCGGTTGCCTTGAAAAGGACGAACGCCTCTTTCAGATCTTCTTTGTTGATGAACAAGCCTGGCTTGATGTCTCCTTGTTTGATGTCTTTGTCTTTTCCCAATACTTTGGAATAAACCGTGCTGAAAAGTTGTTGAGCCGAGTCTTCCGAGAGTTCTTTTATCTCCTCTGAATCAGCGTGCAAGTCATAGTATTGGTACTTCTCCTTGTCAATCCCAAATACCGCCATCCCATCGTCATACGCTTCAAACAACTTTTTGTTGATTTCCTTGTAAACGTAATCCATCCATGCTTTCTCTTCAGCCGTCTTGGGTGTGAAGTGATCCGTATCAGCTTCTGTGGAAGATACCGCGATTCCTGTGATGGTCAAGGCAGCAACCAGAACACCTATTATGAGATACCTATGAACTTTCATCAGTCATCCCTCCATTTATCATTAATCGAATCTCGCCAAAAAATATGCCTGTTATATACCTGGGTGAGTTTTTTCATCACTGTCCTTATCGGAGTACTCGTATCTTCCTCCTTCCCAAACCATTCCTCGCACAGTAAGGGCCCAAGTTATTCTATCTCCCTCCCGATCACTCTTTAAGGTTTGTGTGACAGGACTACTTGTTCCACTTTCTTCGTTAGACCCTACAAAATAAGCATCACTTGTGAAGTGAGTAACATTGACAAGCAACTGGTCTCCCGTATTGCTTCCAGACCCGTATACTTTTCCAGTACCGTTTGCGATATAATAGTCACTACCCTCCGAAAAACTGATCGTGGCGTAGGCAGACACTCCGTCCCACGCCGCAGCTGGCAGGCTTGCCGAAAAGACAATCGTCGATGCAAGTAATGACATCCTTAATTTGGTCCACAATTTCTGATGCATAGGAAATCTCCCCTCCATTCACGTTCTCATGCACAAATAATGGTATAGGAAATGACAATAACCTTCAACCAAAAATATCCATGCAGTGAAAAAATTGAAAATCCTTAGTTGTTTCAACCAAGGATTTTCTTTTCATAACCTGTGATGTACTTTTCCTAAAACATGTAAAAGTGTTACAGCTATTGCAGCCGTTTACTAATCTTGGCCACATACCGCTGTGTTTCGCGAGGCAGCAGGTACGCCTTCTCTTCCAAGTCGGCATCCGTCCTGATCCCCAAGCGATCAATACGACCCGGACCGGCATTATATGCCGCGAGGGCAACCTTGACATGACCGTTGTATCTGTCGAGCAGCTGCTTCAAATAACGTGTGCCTGCCGCTATATTCTCTGCGGGATCGTACGGGTTTCGCACGCCCAGCATCTGCGCTGTGCGGTCCATCAACTGCATCAAGCCCTTTGCTCCTGCTCGTGATGTGGCAGACGGTTGGAAGTTGGACTCGGCCCAGACCACCTCACGCACCAGCTCCATCGCAACGCCAAAGCGCTGGGCGGCCTGGCGAATCAGTTGTTCAATCTGTGACCTTCCGGCAGCTACCAGTCGAGGCGACCAGGAGTCGATATGTGAGGGATGGAAAGCGCCAGTCAATCGGTCAATGTCGCTGCGAGCTGGTCTGCCATCTAGCTCAGCCAGGATCTGTTCGGCAGCGATAACCCGCTTGCCAGGGACACCACTATCCAGTTCCTCAGCGAGAAACTGAGAGAAATCTCTCAGCGATGAACTAGTCGACATTTCACCGGGTTGAGTACCCGATGCAGCCGACTGTCCCGTTATCTGCTTCCACAAGTAGTAGCGCAAATCGATGTTCATTCGTACACCAGCCTCTGAGAAAGTAGAGAAAGAGCTTTTCTGTTATACCGTTATTATAAATGTCCCGAGCTGCTGCACCAAGATGGACAAAGCGACAAAGTCAAAAAAACTCCTCATATCAATGAGGAGTTTTTTTATGTAATGGTAGATGGTCGGAATGCAGGGATTTGAACCCTGGACCTCACCCACCCCAAGGGTGCGCGCTACCGGGCTGCGCCACATCCCGACTACACACATGAAAGTATACACAATGACCAAAGAAAAGTCAAGATAAAACTTTACCATTACTAAACATTTTTATAAACTGCCGCAACTCCAGTAAACATCAATCTTGTTAGCGATCAATCCTTGATTAAGCTGAACACTTCTGCCCTCGCTGCGCTGTCGTTGGCAAAGATACCTCGTACGGCAGACGTAACGGTAACCGCTCCCGGCTTTTTCACGCCACGCATCGCCATGCACATGTGTTCCGCTTCGATAACGACAACAACACCATGTGGCTCCAGTTTTTTCATGATCGCATCCGCAACCGTAGCCGTGATCCGCTCCTGCAGTTGTGGTCTGCGGGCGACCGCTTCTACAGCCCGTGCCAACTTGCTCAGTCCGACCACGCGTCCTCCCTGAGGAATGTATGCCACGTGCGCTTTGCCGAAAAACGGTACCAAATGATGTTCGCACATGGAGAAAAACGGGATGTCCTTCACCAGAACCATTTCCTCGTGTTCTTCGCTGAAAATCGTGCTGAAGTATTCTTCCTCGTCAATCCGCATTCCTTCAAACACTTCAGCGTACATTTTGGCTACCCGCTTAGGGGTGTCCAACAGTCCTTCTCGATCCGGGTTTTCCCCTACCGCTTCCAGAATCATGCGTACTGCTTGTTGGATCTTTTCCAAATCGACACTCATCTTTCTACCTCCTGACCCCTACAACAAACAACAAGCCCATCTTACCACATAATGCAAAAAAAACGCAAAAGAGTGGTGTGCTTTATCGCCAATGCTAACGTGCTGCTTCGATTGGATATGCTGTATTCATTGATCCGATGCGGACGAAGAAAAAGCACCTGATGTCTTGCTCAGGTGCTTTCTTTTTCCTTACTTGCACGGTCCTATGTATAGACCATTTTGCTACCGATTAACGAATAACGTCACGGAGTGCTTTCCCTGGCTTAAAAGCAGGAACTTTGCTAGATGCGATTTCGATCTCTTCGCCGGTTTGCGGGTTGCGCCCTTTGCGAGCTGCACGCTCACGGACTTCGAAGTTACCGAAGCCGATCAGTTGGACTTTGTCACCTGCTTTCAGAGCGTCAGCAATTGCGTCAAGAACTGCGTCAACTGCTTTCGTTGCATCCTTCTTGGTGAGTTCGGTGGTTTCTGCCACTTTCGCGATCAGTTCAGTCTTGTTCATGTCTTTCTTCACCTCCCCTCAAGGAGTTGTCGACAACTGTTTCCGTTTATGGTTATTACACTGTCTTTACAGAAACGATAGATTTTATACGCTTATTGGCTGTTTTTACCGCTCTGACAAGCTAATAGTAATACACCATTTGCATAAATTCAAGCCCTTTCCTGTCGAAATCTAGGGAAATGACGAAAAAAAGGCTTCTAGCATCGCTAGAAGCCTTTTGCTTTGTATGAGAATGCTGTTGATAGCCTCTCTGTTATAGAATAATCGCGATCAAGCCGCCTGATCCTTCGTTGATGATCCTGCCTAACGTCTCCTGCAGCTTATAGCGTGCGTTGTCAGGCATCATCGTAATCTTGGCCTGAATACCTTCCCGTACAATTGAATGCAGCGAGCGGCCAAAGATATCAGAATTCCAGATCGAGAGCGGATCTTTGTCGAAATCTTGCATCAGGTAACGTACCAGTTCTTCACTCTGTTTCTCCGTTCCGATGATCGGAGCGAACTCTGATTCTACATCGACCCGGATCATGTGTATCGAAGGCGCGGTTGCTTTCAAGCGAACCCCAAATCGTGACCCCTGACGTATCATCTCCGGTTCATCCAGGGACATTTCATGCAGAGATGGTGCCGCGATGCCATAACCGGTGGACCTCACCATGTGGAGTGCTTCTGCCACTTGATCATACTCGCGCTTGGCATGGGAGAATTCCTGCATGATTTTTAACAATTGGTCTTTTCCTTTAATCTCGACGCCCACGATTTCCATCAGGATCTGGTCGTACAGCTCATCTGGTGCATACAGGTCGATCTCTGCCACCCCCTGCCCCATCTGCATCCCAGACAAGATGGCACGATCGACGAAATCATATTCACTGAAGAATCCCACCACGCGATCAACATCACGCAGCCGGCGGATATCCTTTACTGTTTCCCGAACCGCATCTTCATAATTCTGACGCAGCCAGTGACCATTCTCCAGCACCATCACCCAACTGGGCAGGTTCACATTCACTTCGTGAACCGGGAACTCAAACAATACCTCGCGCATGATCAGCAGAACTTCCTGCTCCGTCATTTGATCGACGGAGAGGGCGACGACTGGCACATCGTGCTTTTCCTGGAGTTCCTGCCGCAATTGCTGGGTCTCTTCCGAACGCGGCCGGGTAGAGTTGACGAGAATTACAAATGGTTTGCCTACTTCACGCAGTTCGTTGATTACCCGTTCCTCAGCGTCGATATATCCGTGACGAGGTATTTCCGCGATGGAACCATCCGTGGTTACCACAACGCCGATCGTAGAGTGTTCCTGAATGACCTTGCGGGTGCCTACCTCAGCGGCTTCTTCAAAAGGTACAGGCTCTTCGTACCACGGGGTATTTACCATGCGGGGGCCATTCTCATCTTCAAAACCTTTTGCCCCGACCACGGTATAGCCTACACAATCGACCAGCCGGACATTGACACTCAGTCCTTCCGTAACGTTGACAGAGACGGCCTGATTCGGAACGAACTTGGGTTCCGTGGTCATAATCGTCCGACCGGATGCACTTTGTGGCAGTTCGTCAATCGCCCGAATCCGATCCGCTTCAGAGGGAATGTTCGGAATAACAACCTGCTCCATAAAGCGCTTGATAAAGGTCGATTTTCCGGTACGGACCGGCCCGACTACGCCGAGATAAATGTCACCGCCGGTACGTTCCGCAATGTCTTTAAAAATATCGTTACGTTCCACCTTAAATGACCTCCTTGTGTTTGTCTATTTCTACTCTATGACTGTTTTTCCGATTTATCCCTCGCAGACCAGTGTTGCGGAGCGAGTCTTGTACTAGAGTCTGGACAGTACCAATATATGTGTAAATTCGATTCCTAGAACAAAAAAAGCGATCTCTTTAGGAAGAGACCGCTTTTCATGGGGACTACTGCTTGTATAGAACCGGTTGGTCATTTTTCATCGTGTAAGCAAATGATTTGATCGGCACAAATAACGACTCTCTGGCCAGGATGTGACGGGGGTCGGTATTCTCCGGCACCGTAGCGTTCGTACTGCGGATCACGGCTGCAATATCAGCCCCGTAATCAATGCCGACGACTCCCTGATTACTGATTACGAACGGCAGCAATTGATTCGTAACCAAACTTTCCACCTGCTGCTCATCACGGTTTAATTTGTTAAAGTCAACGATGTGATAACCGCTCGCTACTTCCTGTCCAATCGGCCACTCTTCGTGGTTTCCGTAAAACCGGTTCACGGCAAGCTGCACATCGGCCACTTGACTGACAATACCGAGATGGATTAACCGCACAGTCGGTTTGGTCTCCACGTCAATCAATACGTACTTGTACATGCCGCCTTTCTCAAACGAATTGCCGGGATAATCCGGCAGGTACTTCGGGATCAGTTTTTTAAAGTCGATCTCATACTTCTCAAAGATCGGGGTATCGAACTCTTTGGTAACAATCGGCAATACCCCTTGATCTGCCTGATACTGCTCGATCGCCTTTTGTGTCATCTCCAGATAAACGGTGCTAGGCACCTGATTCTCGGCGCGACGCTCCTCTGGATAGAGGCAGCCGCCAAGCAAAAAAGAGAGGAGCAGCAGCCAAACGGCAGCGGGCAAGTATCGATTGATTGCAGCCGTCGTCATCGGGTCCATCCTTTCTACAGATCCTCAGATTGCTGCTGTTTCTCGCGCTCAAGCGCAGCAGCAACCACTGATTTCAGTTTGTTCTCGTGCAGGCGAACGGTACAGTCTGTGTCCGTCAACCTGGTTTGGCAGGCTAGGCGGATGCCGGCGTTCAGGTCGGCTTCTCTCATCTTGCGCCGTTCCAGTATGGTAGGCGGAGAAACGGTGCCTTGGTCAATGCTCACTTTACACATGTGGCAGGATGCGTGTCCGCCACATCGCTGCGGAATCACAACGCGGGCCGAGCGTGCCAAGCTGATCAACGATTGGCCGCTGCGACCCTTGACTATTTTACCTGATGGAAGAAACGTTACTTTTGCCATCTGTTGTCCCTCTCAATACGGCACATGGGCGAGTGTAATCTTGCCCGGCCGTTTGATCTGGATCTGACAGCCCAATCGAAACCCCGCCGACCGTTCCGTTTTCTTCAATCTGAGCTTCTCTTCTTGGGTCACATCGTTGAGGAATTCCGCTCCCTCTACCACTTTCGTTCGACACTGGGCACAGATGCCTCTCTCACAGGCGTACCCCCACGATATCTTGTATTGTTTGGCAAGTTTCACAATCGTTTGATCGATTACCGGTGGCAGCTGCTGCGTCCCGCTACGGGTAACCAGAGTAAGTGTTTCCACGATTCAGCCTCCTAAGCAAATATGACAATCACGATCATAAAAAAAACCGCTATCAGCATAAGAAAAGCAGTCGTTTTCATCAGAAATACGGCCAATCTATTGGTAAGCTTTCGTGTAAAGATCATCAGGAAGTTGCAAAGAAACATTAAAGCAATTGCCACCATCGAAATATTCATTTTTGTCATCGGATCAATAGCCATACCAAACGAGCATCCTTTTCTCTTTTTGCATTTATTATAGCATACACCGGGACACGAACCTAGTATCGGACACTCGCATAAACTATTCCGATGATGACTGGTCATTGGAGGGATGGTTACATGAACAGGCGAAAATGGCGAAACCCTTACCTACCGATTCACAAACAGAATGAACGCAGTGAGGCCGACCCCGTAAGCCCGTCGCTTGCCGGTTCACTGGCCGTTAGACCGAAGAAACCGGCGTTGGTACCGGCTGATCTACGGACGTCCGTATCACGCATGCGCTCCAACATCAAGGGGATTAGCAGCACGATCCGTCAAGTGGAAGAGACCATGGATACGATCTACGGAGCGATGGAGATGCTGGATTCACTCGGGAAGTCTGGGACGCGTCCTTCTCCTCCCGCTCAAACTGCGGCGAACCGATCAACGCCCCAATCAGATGAGGAAAAGCACCCGCTCGGTGAGTCAACGAGTTCCTCAACAGGATCACAGTCCGGCAACGGCTTGGGAAATCTTGATGTGAATCAGCTGTTGGCCATTCTGCAATCTCCGCTCGTACAAAATCTGCTCAGCCAACAATCCGGAGGCCCAACCAAACGAAAAAAAGAGGGGTAAAGTGCCCCCTCTTTTTTCGTCTTGCTTACTGTAGGCCAGCCATGTCCCTGTAGAGCCATGATTGTTCCTAGTCATACTGTATGTGATTTGATGCATGAAGGAACAGGCATAACCGCCCAATTGTGTCGCCTTTATTTCAGTAGTTTGGCAAGTGACTGCAAGTCGTTTGGATTGATTTGTTTCTCGCGAATTAAACCGACAATTCGGTCCTCCTTCTCTTGGGAGATGGCGGTACCGCTCAAGCCTGCAATCATCTTGATCAGCTTCCGTAGTTTGTCCTCATCAGAAAAGTCCTGCATGGTAAGTCCGCTGGCAATACTGCGAATCTGCCCCTCATCTACCTTCCCCTGCAGTTTATCCAGCAACCGACGCGACACGTTATTCTCCACACTAACTCCTCCTTCGCCTAGAGTTCTCCTTATCCTATGTGGAAAGAGGAAAGTGTGTGCAGATGTACTCGCGCTCTTACCCCTGATAGAGATCTTCCATCTCCATCGTCGCATCTCGAGCCATCAATTCTTCTACACCCTGGCGCGGAGATTTCTGATCGAACAAAATATGGTACAGGACCTGGGTGATCGGCATCCGTACTTGCTCACGCCTGGAGAGGGCCATAGCTGCCTTGGTCGTTCGGACTCCCTCGACAACCATTCCCATCCGCTCCAAGACATCGTCCAGCTTTTGGCCTTCCCCGAGCAGATAACCAGCGCGCCAGTTGCGGCTGTGACGGCTTGTACAGGTCACGACCAGGTCGCCCACTCCGGCAAGACCGGAAAAAGTAAGTGGATTGGCGCCCAGCTTTACACCAAGTCGGCTAATCTCCGTCAGACCACGGGTGAGCAGCGCTGCTTTGGCATTATCACCAAACCCGAGGCCGTCCGACATCCCGGCGCCAAGCGCAATGATGTTTTTTAATGCTCCGGCAATCTCTGCCCCCACCATATCGGGATTTGTGTATACGCGAAAATATGTATTCATCAGCAATTCCTGTGCCTGTCGGCCGCTTGCCTGACTTTCCGATGCGACGACCACGGTGGTCGGAGAACGCCTAATCACTTCCTCTGCATGACTAGGGCCTGTCAGCACCACCAGTCTGTCACCGATCTCTCTCGGCACTTCTTCACGAATGACATCCGACATTCGCTTCAAGCTATCCAGTTCCAACCCCTTTGTCGCATGTACAATCAGTACATCTGTTCGTAAAAAAGGGGCAAGCTGTCGGACAATCTGGCGCATCGCATGAGAAGGAAGAGCGAGCAGCAGTACATCCGCGCTCTTCACGGCGGTCTCGAGATCGGTTTCCGCTTTGAGCGAAGGAGCCAGCGTCACATCAGGCAAGTATTTTTGGTTCGTCTGGTGCGTATTGATCTCATCCGCCATACGGGGGTCCCGCACCCAGAGCGTGACCTCGTGCCGGTTGTCGGCACATACCGAAGCCAGCGCGGTTCCCCAACTGCCTGCACCGATGACGGCTATCTTTTTGGTCAAAACGCGTCTCCTCCGTTCAGTTTAGTTTTCGACTAGACCGCTCTCCCAGTTTACGCTCTTTTCCCTCGAGCAGATTGACGATATTGGAGTAGTGTCTGATGTATGCAAAAAAGGTGACCAGCAGGCTTACCCAGACGTAGGCTAATTCACTGCCGAATAGATAGAGGAATAAGGGAAATATGGTAACATAGACCAAAGAACCAACTGATACGTAACGGGTAACATAAATGACGACGACCGTGATCAGAGCAGAAAGGAGAAATGACGTTGGAGAGAGCCCGATTGAGACGCCGAGGGCGGTAGCAATACCCTTACCTCCCCGAAAACCAAAAAACAGCGGCCAATTGTGTCCGATGATCGCGAAAATTCCAGCGAATGCGTACACGACAGGGTTGCCGTCTGTGAGCCAATGAGCTGCTCCCATCGCGGCTAGTCCCTTTACGGCGTCCAGGATCAAAACAACAATGGCAGGACCGGTGCCCAGCACGCGCAGTGTGTTGGTAGCGCCCGCATTGCCGCTTCCCTGCGTCCGGATATCAATCCCGGCTAATTTTTTCCCCAACAGGTAACTAAAGCTGATCGACCCTAACAGGTAGCTGATCACAAGACTGGCAAGCCAGTTCATCATATACCCTCTCCCTATGTCTTTTTACGCGTCAGGATGCGGATCGGCGTCCCCTCAAAAACAAATGCCTCACGAATCTTGTTTTCGATGTACCGTTCATATGAAAAGTGCATTAATTCCGGGTCGTTGACAAAGAGCACAAACGTCGGCGGCTTGACGGCGACCTGCGTGCAGTAGTTGATCTTGAGCCGCTTACCCTTGTCAGACGGCGGTGGTGTCCTGATGGTCGCATCGGTAACCAAGTCGTTTAACGTTGAGGTCGCAATGCGCATAGCATGAGCTTCCGCCACTTCATTCACCTTTGGCAGGATGGTTTGGACACGCTGCTTGGTTTTGGCTGATACGTAGAGGATCGGTGCGTAGTCGAGGAACTTAAACTCCTCACGAATTAATTGGCTGAAGCGATGCATCGTTTTGTCGTCTTTTTCTACCGCGTCCCACTTGTTGACCACAATGATGACCCCTTTGCCCGCCTCATGGGCGTATCCGGCAATCTTCTTGTCTTGTTCGATAATCCCTTCTTCTCCATTGATCAGGACCAACACGACATCTGAGTCCTCGATCGCTTTGAGGGCGCGCATCACGCTGTATTTTTCCGTCGTCTCGTATACCTTGCCCCGTTTGCGCATTCCGGCGGTATCGACCAGTACATAGCGCTGTCCGTCCAGTTCAAAGGGAGTATCGATCGCGTCCCGCGTCGTTCCGGCCACATCGCTGACGATCACCCGCTCCTCACCCAGTATCGCATTGGTCAGAGAGGATTTGCCCACGTTTGGTCGTCCGATCAGAGAGACACGGATGATATCCTCGGCATTATCCTCATCTGCTTGCTGCGGAAAATGGGAGACGACATCATCAAGCAAATCGCCAAATCCCAAGCCGTGACTGCCGGAGACCGGAAACGGGTCGCCAACCCCTAATTGGTAGAAGTCGTAGATTTCCGCCCTCATCTCGGGATTATCCACTTTATTGACGGCCAATACGATCGGTTTCTTGGTCCTTTTCAACAGGCGGGCTACTTCCAGATCTGAATCCGTGACACCGGATCGACTATCGACGACCAGTATGATCACGTCCGCTTCGTCAATCGCCAATTCAGCCTGATGGCGAATTTGAGTCAAGATCTCGTCGCTGTCTCCGACTTCAATACCGCCCGTATCGATCACGTGAAAATATTGGTTAAGCCACTCTCCCTTGCCGTACAGGCGATCCCGCGTAATTCCAGGCTTGTCTTCCACGATGGCGATTCGCTCGCCAACCAGTCGGTTAAAGATCGTGGATTTACCGACATTTGGCCTGCCGACAATCGCTACTACTGGCAGTCCCATGATTCTCAACACTCATTTCTGTATTTTTATCAGCTGAAAAAACGCCTGATCTATCATACCATAATCTACTTGTGACGAACAATGATCAGCCTGACAACACGGTCATGCCGTCATTTTCCTCACCGCTCCGAGGGCGGCTTGGTCCGCCAGCGGAACCACGGCACCTGAAAAAAAGCGACGGTAGTCAGTCTGCTGCGGCTGGCCAACCATACAGAAGTGATGCATACCCACATGGCAAATGAGCACCATAGCAGATCCTGTGCGGCAGGAGCACCAATCACCAACTCTGTCGCATACCCCAAAAAACTAAGGGTATAAAGTGCGTCAGACAGAGGAAACGCCAGCAGCATGATCAGGAGTTGGTCCGCCTGATGACGTGTCAGGAGCAGCATGATCAGCATCAGCAATCCCGGAACCAGCAACCACTCATCGATCAACAGCAGAACCGGGTCCATGAAAAGTACCTTGCGAACAAAGAACAATAGAGCTAAGCATAATGCAGCGGCTGCCAACACATAAGCCCGGTTGGCACGTCCAATAGAGCGCCACACCCGTCCAGCCAGCAGCAGCGGGAGAACCGTCCCGCTTAGGTTGATTTCAACCGACAAGAAATAAAGACGCCAATCAGCAAACGAACAGAGCATAAACGCCGCCAGCCCGGCCAATGTACTTCTGCGGGACAGCTTTACGTGATGAAGGGTACGGTCAAGGGCTCCCATCCAAACCAGACAGAGGATACTCCACTGCAAAATCAGCGCTATAATACCTTCGTTCATACTAACTCCTTGTCCTTTTTACCACGTACTCCTCTCCATTATGCCTCTAAACTGCACCTTTCATAACAGGCCAGCCACGTCCCGCAACGCATACTTCCTGATGTCAATCCCCCGCTGATCAGCCCAGACAGTGATCCTCTCAGAGAAAGTAAGCGGTGCTTTTTGCAGGTCAGCAAGCGTGGCAGCGCCCAAAGCTGTCATCGCAACACGAAGCTGGTGATGAAGCTGATCTACCCGGCTGAGGCACTCCTCCATCGATACGTGCTGAACCAGCCTCAAAAAGAAGCCTGCCATCCCGACAGCCGATGCCCCAAGCGACAAGGCCTTTGCTGCATCAAGGCCGTGACGGATCCCGCCAGTTGCAACAAACGATAGCTGATCCAGTTGGCTTGCCCCTGCCTCTAACAAACTCTGCAGGGTATCAAGGCCCCATGTCTCAAACATGACAAGCGGATGTTCACTTCGTTGATTCTCTATCCGGGCAAAATTGGTTCCGCCTGCTCCGCCTACATCGATGATGGCCACGCCAGCTTCATACAGTTGGCGCATCGTTTTGCGGCTCATCCCAAAACCAACTTCTTTTACCATTAACGGGACATGGGGTGCTTTTGCCAGCAGTTGGTTGGCGATTCGCTCGATATTTCTTCTATACTCGCTGAAATCGCGATTCCCTTCTGGCATCAACAGTTCCTGCATCACATTGAGGTGGAGCTGCAGTCCATCGGCACAGAGCATCTCTACGGCACGCATGGCCTCTTCTGCGGAAGCCTCTGCTCCAAGGTTGGCGAACACAATTCCATCAGGATTCTCTCTTCGCACGATCTGGTAGCTGTCCGCTAGTTCCGCATTTCGCAAAGCGGCCATTTGTGAACCAACCGCCATCGCCAGCTTCTTTTCACGAGCGATCAAGGCTAGCTTTTGATTGACCGCTTTCGTTTCAGGGGAACCGCCGGTCATGGCGTTGATGATAACGGGAGAGCTTAGCTTCAATTCCTGAAGGTTGGCAGACAACACAGTGTTTACATAAGATATATTTGGTAAACTATCAGGGACAAACTGTGCCTCGTCCAAACCCTGAAGGGGGGCGTGTTCAGGAGAGAGCGCATGCTGGATATGCTCCCATTTCCGTTTTGATCGGCTCATCTGATTCTCCTTCCTTTAGCTGATGAAACGATAGAAAAAAGGATACGCAACTGCGTACCCTTTTAAACCGCTAGTTAGCTTATTTTAGTTTGTCGCGCAAGTCACCGAACAAATCGCCAAGCGTAACACCCAAGCCTTGGTTGTTTTCCTGCTGATACGCTTGGTGTTCTTTTCTACTCGCGCGCTCCGCCTGTTCAGTCCGCTCCTCTTCCAGTGCGCGAATGCTGAGGCTGATACGCTGCTCGGACACATTGACGTCCAGGATTTTCACCTGTACTTCTTGCCCTTCCTTCAGCACCTCGCCTGGTGTAGCAATGTGACGGTTGGCGATTTGCGAGATGTGAACCAACCCTTCCACACCAGACGCAATCTCAACAAATGCTCCAAAGCTGACCAGTCGCTTCACTGTACCAGTAACGACATCACCCGCTTTGAACTGCTCGCCTGCTCTCTCCCACGGACCAGACTGCGTCTCTTTAATGCTAAGGCTGATACGTTCGTTCTCCTTGTCGACCTTTAATACTTTCACCTTAACCTGATCGCCTTCCTTCACCACGTCAGACGGCTTTTCGACGCGTTCCCAGGCCAATTCGGAGATGTGTACCAGACCGTCTACCCCACCGATGTCAACAAACACACCAAAATCGGTTAGACGCTGTACGGTGCCTTCCAGGATTTGTCCCGGTGCCAGATCATTCAGCACCTCTTCTTTTTTCTTGCTCACTTCGTCTTCCAGTACGGCTTTGTGAGAGAGGATCACCTTGTTCTTCTCACGGTCCAGTTCGACGACTTTGAGCGGGAGGGTGCGACCCTTGTAATCGGAGAAATCTTCGACGAAATGGCGCTCCACCATCGATGCCGGGATAAACCCTCGCAGACCAACATCGACGACGAGTCCACCTTTTACCACTTCTTTTACGGTTGCTTCAAACACTTCGCCCGTTTCCATTTTTTGGACCAGGTCGTCCCACGCTTTTTCTGCGTCGACAGCTCGTTTGGATACCACCAGCTCTTCTTTGTCATCGTTCAGCTTGGTAACTTTAACCTCGAATTCGTCACCAACAGAAACGACATCGGAAACTTTTTCGACGTGAAGACTGGACAATTCACTGATCGGGATAATCCCGTCGTATTTGTGTCCGACATCAACCAAAGCATGTTTATCTTCAACCTTGGTTACTTTCGCTTTTAAAATGTCGCCGACAGAGACTGTCTTCACCTCAGTCAGGCTTGAGCTGTTGCTTGTTTCTTCCACCATTGACTAAAACCTCCTTGATACCATCCGTCACACGATAAACGATGATGAAGCGGGATAGTGTAGTTAAATTATATAAACCTCCGCCATTATGGCGGTTGGTCTACGGTTTCCACTGGAGATATATCCAATCGTAGTATTCTTCCATCTCCTGTTTTCGATACTTCAACGGTTATGATTTGTTCTGATCAATCAACTGCTGTATCTGCTGCATGATTAGTTCCGTTACTTCCCGTAGTGTGTTGGAATTCGACTTCCCCTGCCTGAATCGGCTCAGATCAATCGGCTGACCGTAGACGATCTTGACGGGTCGGAACAGTCGGAATGGGCCTATGATGGCTACCGGCACAACCTGTGCTTCAGATCTGAGCGCAAACATGGCGGCGCCGGGCTGCCCTGGTTTCAACTGCCCCGTTTTGCTGCGTGATCCCTCCGGAAAGATCCCCAAAATTTTCCCTTGCTGCAGAACTTCCAGGGTGGCGCGAATCGCTGCCCGGTCACCCGCTCCGCGTCGTACCGGAAACGCCCCGAATTGGGTTATCAAAAAGGAGAGGATCGGGATGCGAAACAGCTCTTCTTTTGCCATGAAGTGCACTTGACGCTCAATCCCGGAACCCAGCAGTGGAGGGTCGAGGTTGCTAATGTGATTGGCGCAAAGAATTACCGGGCCTTTCTTAGGTATATGTTCGGCGCCAATAACTTGCCATCGGTAGAACACAGAAAAAAGCCATCGAAAAAATGTTCGGAAGAGTATGTAGTATTTCACGAGTCCTGTTCACCCGTCTGTTTGCAGATTTGCATCACACGGTCAACTACTTGACTCAAACCAAGTCCAGTCGTATCGATGAGATGAGCATCTTCCGCCTGCCTGAGCGGCGCTGCTTTTCGCTCACTGTCCCGCTTGTCTCGCTCTGCGATCTCCTGCTTCAAAGACTCCAGATCCGCTGAAATCCCTTTTTGCTGCAGCTCTGCCATTCGTCGCCCAGCACGCTCTTCAATCGAGGCAGTCAAAAAAATCTTGACGTCGGCGTCTGGGAGAACATGTGTCCCGATATCACGCCCGTCCATTACAACATTGCCATCAGACGCCATCGCTCGCTGCAGATGAAGCATCTGCTCCCGAACCAGTGGGTAGCTGGCGACAATCGATGCGTATTGACTCACTCTCGGCGTACGGATCTCTGTCGTAATGTCCTGATCATTCCACAGGACAATCTGGCCCTGCTCTGTTCGCTTTAGTGCAATGGTTGATTCGCCAAGCAGTGTAGCGACAGCCGCTTCATCCTCCACGGGTATCCCGTGATGGTCAACAGCCCAAGCCAAAGCACGATACATAGCACCAGTATCGATGTATACATGACCGAGGCGCTCTGCTACCATCTGCGCCACCGTGCTCTTACCTGCCCCTGCTGGTCCGTCAATTGCAATGTTCATTCACGTAATCACCTACTGCTGTTCGAAGTGCCGGGAATAGGGAAAACTTGGCGTACGCCAAGCTTCTGCCGCTAGCAATGCAGGTTAGAACCGAATCAGATCTCCCTCAGGATGAAACAAAAGCAGGACAAGCCTGCTTATCCGCTTGCATTGCTGTGACTAATCGTATCACAAATTGACCGCACAGGCAAACACTAGCGAGGAGCTGATACGCCCTCCCATCGTTCCGTCTCAACCAGCATATGACGGATCGGAGCGACTTGATAAGCTGCCTGTCCGGCCACAAGCAGGACCGCCAAGCATACAATCAACGTGAAGAGAACTTTTTCTACACGGGCGGACAGCAGACAGAATCGACGCTCGTAGTCACCTTTCATCCGCTGATCTCCTTCTGATCGGTTTCGGGAAGGATTTTATGTTTTTCCAACTGCCGCTCAAAACAGATCCGAATGATTTTGGCGCGGTCGCTCTCGCTAATCTCCACAAACTTGATTGATATCCAGAAATGACGGCTGCTGCGTGATTCTTGTTCCTGAATCCGAGTGCATTCACCGACAGCTGCTACGTGCTCAATGACCCCTGAGCGCATAGGTAGAGCCATCCACAGCTTTAGCCGATCGCCGACGATCAAGTGGTACGTATCAGGACAGGTGATCGCCAATCCTCCACCGCTGAGGTCGACTGTATGGGTCAGGAAGTGATAGTTGCGCGACTTGTCTTCCAGCTTAACGGCAATCTCCACGTTTACATCCACACGTACAAAGTTTCTCCGCTGTGTTCGCGTGAATTGGTTTTTGTCAGGGATGTGGATCAACACAAGTGGAATGTTTTCATTCCGTCTTCCGACTACCTCTGTCTGAAACTCATACCGCGATCCATCCGTTCCGAAATACCAGACAAGCCACTTGGTTCCTTGTGAAAAAAAACCGGGACGACCAGTCTGCTCATCTGTCGGAATTTCCATCGCGGCGGTTGCCCCATCCACATCGGCAATCCGTGATTTGAAAGTTTGGCTGCTCTTTTGCACATTATCAGCATGCGGACGAAGCCAGATCACTTGACCCAAGCGCGGCAGTACAATCAAGACACCTTCCCCTTTCCCTTCTCTTAATCGATATTATACACCTATGTTTTGGAAGACGGCAAATGGGGAAAGCCGTTTTTGCAGCTTTCCCCATCCCATTATACACTCTCCTGCAGATTTTCCACTGCCATCTTGACGATCTCTTCTTCCTCACCGGTCAGCGCATTGATGTAGATCATGTACACGTTGTCTTCGAACTTGGTCTGAAACTCGTAGCAGAGTACCTCTTTGCCATCTCGTTTCCCTTCGATCAGGGCAAGCTGCGGCTGGTTGACCTGCAGTCGCGGGTTGATCCTTTGGCGTGCTTGCTGTGCCGTCAATTTTGGTTTCGGCAGTGCCCTTTGTTTGTGATTGTACAGGTATTCGGCAGCGTGGAAACCAACCACATTCCCGTCATCCAAGGCTACTTTGACAGTTACTGCGTCAGGATAGATGCGTACTCCATTCTGTTGGGGGACAAAGGTAAACACGCCCAACCCTTGATAAGCATCTGTTTCCGCTGCAACCATACGGCCGTACCCGTGCGCCTGCAGAAACTTTTGTGCGCTCGTTTCCGCTTGTGCAAGCGTGAGCTTGGGCTTCTCGACATCACGTTCATTCAACAACCAGACAACTTTGCCGCCACGCTTGGTGACATCGAGATGGATGGTATCCTTGCCGTCCTTCGGCGTAAAGCGAACACTATAAGCATTATACGTTTCGCCTTTGCCGTTCTCATCAACTTCCACTTTGGCCCCTTGAATGGTTGCGATCCGCTGCTTCCCACTCAGGAAACGGCGGGCTATCTGTTCTGCTTCCTGCTTGCTGATGCGGCGTCCACTGAGACCCTTCATGCGCTCTGTCTTTTTCTTTTCCAGGTTCTGAATGCTGACTCCCCAGTCCACTTCATCAAACTCTTGCACCTGTCTGTCGATGGTACGGAAACCGTCTATGATCGTGTTATCCGACTTTTTGTCGTCGGAAGCCAGCGTTGTTTCTACGTCCATCCAACGCAACTGCTTGTCAATCACTTTCGTCTGTACGTGCTGCAACTGTTGCTGGATCTCTTTCGAATGGTTGTAAAGGCTTTTCAGTGTATTGTACTCTTGGTCAGACAAAGGCTGCTTATTCAAGTCGCGAACGGCTACTCCATATGAGAAGTCGGCGACCTTGGCCAAAAACTCTTCCGTATTATTGAAAGGCATGAGCGTGAGGGGTAGTTGCCCGACGTCGGACTGCGCCTGATAAGCCAGTCTCCAAACGTTGGTCAAGCAGGGTGTTGCCTGACGCTGTGAATTGATGACCAAGGATTTGCCCAATTCATCGTTTAATTTGTTGATTGAGTAGGATAGATCGTGAAACGCCCGCTGGTACTGGTTTTCTGCTTTGATCAAGATCGAGTTTTTCTCATTGTGCTCTTGATATCCCCAGACACCAGCGCCAACCAGTGCCACGACCGCTACCGGAAAAAGTACGCGACTCACAACTCCATAAACCATTGATTATGTCCTCCTTTCCAGTTAACGGCAGAAAATATGTTTGCCGATTTTTTTCACTTGGGGTCTGCTCCAGATCCATTTGGATGTCGCCGTTGCAGGATTGAAGTAATACGTACAGCCATCTGACGGATCCCATCCGGAGAGGGCATCCTGCACCGCTTTTTTCGCCTGGTCGTTGGGGGTTAACCAGATCTGCCCGTCAGCCACGGCCGTAAAGGCACGCGGTTCAAAAATCACCCCCGATGGTGTGTCGGGAAAAGACGAGCTCTTTACCCGGTTAAGAATAACTGCAGCAATCGCCACCTGACCTATATACGGTTCTCCCCGTGCCTCCCCGTATACGGCGTTCGCCATCAGTTTGAGGTCGTTTCCGGATATCTTGGACGGATGAAAGGTCGATTGCTGCTTTTGGGCCGGGGCACTCCACTCGATCGTCTCCACCGTCTCGTTTCTCTGTTCGCTGTATACCAACGAAGAGACGGGTATGTATGCGAAGCTGATCACGCCTGCCAGTCCAAGTGCAGCTAACACCCACCGTGTACATCGCACTTTGCTCACCCACCATTCCTCCTTGTTGATGGATCGTGACTATGGGAATAGTGTTCGTGCCGCAATCGGCGTTTATGCAAAAAAAGAAAGACCTGGCATGTGCCAGATCTTCCCTTTTTGCCCTATGGTTGTTCTTCCACTTCAAAGTCCTGATCATTGTCGCACAAACATTGTTTAAAACCTGTCTCTACCAACCCTTGAGTACCGCGGCGCCCTCTCAGCGTGTAGCGTTCACCACATAACTTGCAGCGAATGATTACTTTTGTTCGATCCTGTTTTGCCACGAAACGTCTCCTCCTCAGTTGATTAGTCTGGACGAGTATTCCGGGTTTTAGAACCGAAATCGTGGGCCAGTTCTACCTTTTTCAGGCCTCTCCACCATAGAAACAGCATAAACGGCGTAATCAACCAGATCCAGTACTGGCCACTAAGCAAAATCAGAT
Source organism: Brevibacillus humidisoli (assembly GCF_020923435.1). NCBI lineage: Bacteria > Bacillati > Bacillota > Bacilli > Caryophanales > Paenibacillaceae > Brevibacillus > Brevibacillus humidisoli. The sequence goes on from NZ_CP087263.1 coordinate 2,037,996, forward strand.
TGTAGGCAGCGTGCATCCCAGCGGGCAGCAGTAGGGCAGTAAGCAAACGTTTGAGCTGAACGCTGCGCTGCCTGGTAAACTTCCCAAGCCCCAAAGAGTAGCCCATGAAGATACCAAAGAGAGCATGGCCGGAAACGGGGAGCAACGCCCTCCAGAAAGCCATCTCCAGTCCGTTTGTGATCAGGTAAAAAAAGTTCTCCAACGTTGCAAAGCCAAGTGACACAGCAACTGCGTAGACGATTCCGTCATACGGTTCGTCAAATGCAATGTGTTTGTATGCGGTGTAGTACACAATCAGCCATTTAAAAAACTCTTCGATGAAAGCGGATGCCACAATCGCTTGAAACCAAATGTTGGTTAAGTTCCACTCTACTTGAATCACATACTGCAGCATCATGATCGGAAAGACAAGCAGAACCCCGAACAAAAAACTGCGCACCACCATCGATATCGGCTCCGGCTGCAGGTTGTCTCGAAGGTAAAAATAGCTGAGCAAGGCAACACCGGGCGCCAGTGCAGCGCCGATGAGAGCAATCATAGAGCGCTCTGCTCCTTTACATAAGCTAAAAATCATCGTACCATGAAAGATACCGATTGAAAACCCGCTGTAGGAGAGGGCTTTATCATGAAACATGTTCTTGTGATCAATACAGGTGGAACGATTGCCATGTCAGCTGACTCGTTGGAACGCATTAAACCGTTGGACGATCAAGCTGTAAGCAGTTTTTTGCCGCATCTTACCCGTTATGCCAAGGTGACGATGTTGAACTACGCCAACCTGCCCAGCCCGCATATTACGCCTCGTTTTATGAACGAGCTGCGCAGGCGAATCATTCAGGAAATGCAGGTAGCGCAATACGATGGGATCGTTGTGACACATGGTACCGACACACTGGAAGAAACAGCCTACTTCCTTGATTTAACGCTGCCGTTGACTGTACCTGTTGTCGTGACCGGGGCGATGCGCAGCAGCAACGAACTAGGTGCGGACGGGCCTGTCAATCTCATCTCTTCGGTTCGAACAGCGATTGATCCAGCAAGTTGGAACAAAGGGGTACTGGTTGTGTTTAACGATGAGATACACGCTGCCCGACACGTTACCAAGACCCACACCAGTAATGTGGCCACTTTTCAGTCTCCCCAGTATGGACCGATCGGTACGGTCACAAAGCGGAGCGTCTTGTATCATCACGCTCCACTGGTGCGGGAGTATTACCCGATAGAAGAGTTGGATGCTACTGTGCCCGTAATCAAAGCGGTAGCCGGGATGGACCCGCGCTGGCTGTCGTTTTTATTGGATCAGCCTGTCGATGGAGTCGTCATAGAAGCACTCGGCTTAGGCAATCTGCCTCCCGCCATCCTGCCCACTCTTCAGCAGGTGCTGCAAAAGGGTGTACCGATCGTTGTCGTCTCGCGCTGTTTTAATGGCCAGGTTCAAGATGTCTACGACTACGAAGGTGGTGGACGCCAACTGCGGGAAATGGGAATGATCTTCTCCAACGGGCTCAACGGTCAAAAAGCGCGGATCAAGCTGATGGTCGCCCTGCAGGAGTCAAACAACCGCAGCCAACTGGAGCTGTATTTTGAGCGGTGACGACAACAAAAACCTCTCTGAACAGGCACTGTTCAAGAGAGGTTTTGTTTTGTATCTATCCTTATACCCAACCACGAAAGCGAGACGCTTCCGCCATTTTACGGACACCGACCATGTAAGCAGCCAATCGCATGTCCACCCGCCTCGTTTGGGCGGTTTGGTATACATTGTCAAACGCCTTAACCATAACCTCTTCCAGTTTGCGCTCTACTTCCTCTTCCGACCAGTAGTATCCCTGGTTGTTCTGTACCCACTCAAAGTACGATACGGTGACTCCGCCCGAACTGGCCAAAACGTCAGGAACAAGCAGAATGCCTCGTTCAGTCAGGATCTTGGTCGCTTCCAGCGTAGTCGGTCCATTAGCCGCCTCTACCACGATGGAGGCTTTGATATTGTGTGCATTCTCAGCGGTGATTTGATTTTCAATCGCGGCCGGCACCAGGATGTCACAATCTAATTCTAACAATTCTTTATTGGTGATGGTGTTGGTAAACAGCTTGGTAACCGTACCAAATGAATCCCGGCGGTCCAGCAAATAGTCGATGTCCAGTCCGTCTGGATCATGCAGAGCTCCATACGCATCAGAAATCCCGACTACTTTCGCCCCGGCATCGTGCATAAACTTGGATAAATAACTGCCAGCATTACCGAACCCCTGTACGACTACGCGTGCCCCTTCCAGTTGAATCCCGCGTCGTTTTAATGCCTCTCTGATGCAGATCGTCACACCTTTGGCCGTAGCGGTTTCACGGCCGTGAGAACCACCGAGAGAGATTGGTTTTCCAGTAATAAAGCCGGGTGAATCGAATTCGCGAATCCGGCTGTATTCATCCATCATCCAGGCCATAATCTGCGAATTGGTGAACACATCAGGTGCAGGGATATCTTTCGTTGGCCCAACCAGTTGGCTAATCGCTCTCACGTAACCACGGCTCAGACGTTCCAGTTCACGGAACGACATCTCACGCGGGTCACAGACGATGCCTCCTTTCCCGCCTCCATATGGGAGATCGACAATCCCAGCTTTTAAGCTCATCCAAATCGAAAGCGCTTTCACTTCGTCTTCTGTCACTTCTGGATGGAAGCGGATACCACCCTTGGTCGGCCCCACTGCATCATTGTGTTGAGCGCGGTAACCGGTAAATACTTTTACCTCACCGTTGTCCATCCGAACCGGGATGCGAACTGTAAGGACGCGTAAAGGTTCCTTTAGCAGCTCATACATCGCGTCCTGGTAACCTAGCTTCTCAAGAGCTTCCTTGATCACCCACTGTGTCGAAGTGAGCAAGTTTAAGCTCTCCTTCGGGTTGTCAAGCTCTTGGGCGTTTCCGGTTACCACTTCGTGATTTGCCATTCTTTACTCACCTCAGAATTGTTGTCGGTAATCCACCGTTTAGTATACACGCTTGTATGAGGGATGAGAAGATATAAATTCCCTTTTTCTTTGCCTGACACCATTTGTCTGGAGTGTGTTGGGGAAACCATACGTATTCCCCTATGGGGAAAGGTTACAATACGAGTAACCAGAAAGATAGATAGTTTCAGGTTTTCCGAAATGGAGAGCTTTCATAAGCGGATCATCCGCTCCACGAATAGCACTGCGAAAGGGAAATTGTGGCTCCCTGGCACTCGCGTTTAACGGCGGTTCGTGCGATAATCGAAGCAGAATCTGATCCTTAACGGGAGGAGCCAAATGATGAAAAAACAGCTATTGTTCGTATTTGCCCACCCTGACGATGAATCCTTCACCTCTGGGGTGACCATTGCCAAATACAGCAATTCTGGGGCGGCTGTTGCCCTACTCTGTGCGACCCGCGGTCAGGCCGGAAGCGCTGGCGATCCCCCTCTATGCAGCCCAGGTGAACTGCCTCAGGTGCGGGAACGGGAAGTACGACAAGCCGCTGAGATCCTAGGAATCCATTCCGTGGATGTACTTGACTACGAAGACAAACACTTGACCAACGTACCGCAGGAGGAGCTGGTCGAAAAGATTCAACAGGCCGTCAAAGCGTATCAGCCCCAGATTGTGGTTACCTTCGCGCCACATGGGATCTCCGGGCATCCTGATCATCACGCTATTTCACAAGCCACTACAGCAGCAGTTAAGCATTTGCCCGAAAACTCGCCTGTGAAAAAACTTTACTACTGTACCATTCCGTCCACCTCGCCGATGCCTGCAGGCCGCACCCTTTATACGGACCCTTACGAAACGATCACGACCGAAATCTCGGCACCGGAGTACATACCAATCGCGGCCCGTGCCCTGCTTGCCCACCGTACACAGCATCAGTCTGTCGAAAGTGTCTTTCCAGGAATTACGCAAGGAGATTTCCATCAGGTGCGTCATGTCAATCATTATATCCTAGCGTGGCACAATCTGCCCGAATACACGGTAACCGGGAAAGAGAACGACTTCTTTGCTGGGATTGCCTCGCCATGAGTCGTCTTGCCATTCCTTGCCGCATGACCTGTCATTTTATGTTGACGAGCACGGAATAGCTGGAGCCTCTCATTGAGGGCAGGTTAGCAAACAGCGTTGTCCACAACAGAACAAAAACACCCGGTCAGCTGGGGTCAGTTCCGTCCCGCTCGCACCGGGTGCTTTTCTGTTTACAAAAAATGCCTACAGATCTCTTTTACAGCGTCATCCTGAATGACAACCTTGCCGCACTCCTCCAACACGTAAACGGTCGTAGGAGTTGCCTCACCGTATTCGGACAGGATGGCAATCAAGCGTTGATAACGCTCTTGATCCAGATCAACCTCTTCCAGAACGAGGAAATACTTGCCCTGGTAGAAATAGCAGGTGCCGCCACTGGTCAGCATCGCATTGATCCGATGAGCAGCTTCCACCATATGTTCAAAATCGCGGAAGGCATATATGATTAAATCGCTTTCTTCAAGCGTCACTTCCATTTCATATACGTCATCGTCGTACTCATCTTCCTTGTCGCTGGTTGAGCCGGTCTTGCCTCTGGTTACGATCACGACCATTCCCTGTGCTGGCAAGGCGAATACCTCAACGGCGACTGGTCCCGATACTTCAAAGCCCAACTCCTGATAGGCCTGTTCCATCATATCGTTGAACAGCTCATGAACTTTTGGAATATCACGCCACATATCTTCTTTCTCTATGCCTCGTTCCGATAGATCGTCAAATGTAAGAAAGATCCGTATCTTGTCTTGGCCAAGGCGCTCTACACGCATGACTGTCCCTCCTCGCCATCCAGTCGTATTACAGGGTATGATGCACAGCCTGTAATGGTGCTCCGCACCGCTCCATCCGCCACCCTTGCAAATCAACCGATTTGCAGGAAAATAGGCGAAAAGAAGCAGGCGGTTTCTATGTATTATCATACCACATATTTGGGACAAGAATATAGTCTATCGCGTACCGGAATAGGCTTTTCCGCACATCTCGACAGAAGTATGCAACTTCCAGCAGGATGGTGTCAGATTGTGCGCTTTCCCAGGAAAGTTTTTGACCACATAGGGCCAAAGCAGCAGGAGAAAATAAGGATTCACCCCGTTTACCGTATCACCGATACTATAAGTAACATCTGGAGGTGACATCCTTGCACAAACTAGTCATGACAGCCTGCTCCATCCTGCTGCTCACCGCCTGCTCTACTCCCCCGGCGGTCAGTCAACCGCCGTCCACGGATCAAAAGTCGGCGGATTCGAGCTCCCCGGTTTCGCAAGATCAAGAAGGTGGCCGACAATCTGAACCAGATGCGGAGCCTGCACGCTTCTACGGACCACCCGCTGATATAAAGCCCAGTCCCGTCGACGAAACACCATCGGGGAATTATATCATTAATCCAACCAATTATACAATTGTTAATCAAGACCTGCCAGAAGATAAGATCGTCCTGCTAACGTTTGACGACGGTCCAACAGGAGAGGCCACCATGGACTTACTAGACGTTTTGGATCGCCATCAGGCCAAATCTATCTGGTTTGTCAACGGATTGCAGTTGGCCACCAAGAAAGAAGACGGAAGCTTTACCATAAAAGAGGAGAAGGCAGCACTGCTAAAAGAGATCCATAAGCGCGGCCATTTGATCGGTAATCACACTTGGTGGCACGAAAACTTGCGGAAATTGCCCCCGGAACGTCAACAGGAGGAAATCCTCAGTACCAGTGCGGTGATTGAACAGATTATCGGTGAAAAACCGAAATACTTTCGTCCGCCGTTTGGAGCCTATACCGATGTTTCCAAAACGGTCTGTGCCCAACAAGGCATGCAGTCGATGAATTGGTCGGTCGGCTCATTGGACTGGGATGCAGCTGTCTACAAACATCCTGGTCAAATCACCCAGCAAGTACTGTCCAACGTCCACCGTGGTGGAAACATCCTGTTCCACGATCGAACCTGGACGGCACAAGAACTGGACAACGTACTGAGCGGGCTGACGAAAGCAGGGTACCGTTTTGTCATCCCGACAGACGATAAGCCATCCTAATGCCCTCTACGGTATTCTCGCAGGATCTTGCGGCGCAGCGTCCGTTGTCTCAACCATTTGCTGGACGCTGTCGCTCCCCATATAAGCAAGCCCAGACCAACCCCCAACGGAACTTTTGACGATAGAATGACAAGCAGCACAAGAGCATACAGCAGTAAAATCACGTGCAGCAGGTAGTGCCGATCGGGTATCGCACGTCTCCGCAGCAAATGTCTGGCATGGATTCCCGCAATGTGGAAGGCCAGCCACAAGCTGAGCGATAGACAGAGGCCCACCAAAACGAGCGTAGCAGGCCGAAAGATAGCCAACGTGACCCAATCTGACAACTGATCCATCTGAAGCTGTGGCCAGGAGGACCCGATTTCCTCCACGGGTTCAGGCCAGGACGTAGCAACCTGGACGGCGACTTTGCCGCTTGCCCATGCGAGCAGCCCTAGAAGCAAGTCGCGCCAAAAGATTGCCATGACACGCTCCCTCCATTACACGCAGCCATTTTTGACAGACGATTCTCTGCCTGATACATATATACGGCTGGCAGCCATTGGAGAGACGTAGGAGCGGGATGTTTTTTACGCGAGAGATACTGCTTCTCGCTTCTGTTCCAGCAGGCGTTTGTGAATCCAGACCGCTGCTTGCGTCCCATCTCCCATAGCGATGGCAACCATCTGGGAGTGAGCCGCTACATCACCAACCGCCCAGACATTACGACAACTCGTTTCTTTGGTACGAGCGTCGACCAGGACATGTCCGTTGGGCAACATCGATGCTTGCAGAGGTTTTATCAGCTCATTGTTCACCTGGCTCCCACTAAAAGCAACAAATGCTTTATGGGCTATAATCCGCTTTCCCGAGGCAAGAACCACAGCCTGAAGTTGTCCGCCCACCTGTTCGATCTGCCGGATGCTCTCTGCATGCCAAGGAAAACCGGAGCGTTCCAGCTTGTCGCGCAGCGCATCATCTGGCGCAGGTTCTCCCCAGAGAACCAACGTTTGTCGCTGCGTAAAATAACGAAGCCGTTCTGACATGTGGATCAATTCGTCTCCTGTACCGATAACCAGTGTGTTCTGATGTTTTACTTCATAACCATCGCAATCCGGGCAGATGTAGATGCTCTCTCCCAGGCAGTCAACCAATCCGGGGATATCTGGTACAGCATCCGTCATGCCGGTTGCGATCAAAACGGTATGCGCCTGGTACTGGCGTCCGTCCTGAAGCGTTGCCAGAAATCTATCCTCTGCTTCCCGGACGAGAGAGGCCACCTCTCCATACGCTAGTTCCACTCCTACCCTTTGCGCCTGCTCAATGCCCAAATCACGCAGACCGGGACCGCTTATACCGTCAGGAAAGCCAAGAATGTTGCGATAGTTTTTGGCTGCAACCGATCGGCCCGTCTGTCTGTCGATCACAACGACACGGCGGAGACTGCGTCCAAGTTGGATAGCCGCTTGCAACCCGCCGATTCCCCCACCAATTATGATCGTATCGTAGAACATGATCGTCCCTCCAACGGACCGGTTGTCCGTCTCCATAGCGTACCCCGCGGCTTGCCCAATCATGAACGGGTGGGTGATGGGATGGACAAAACCTTGCCAATCGGCAGGGAATCATCAGGATCCAGACCATTGTATCGGGCAATTCGCTTCCAGCCTTGATTGTTCCCGTAATAATGGCGGGACAGTTTAAACAAGGTATCCCCCTTCTGCACCGTATGCTTCACGACGTTGGGTGCGGGGGTCGACTTGGTCGGTAGTTGGTTGACTGAGCTGCCCTCCACCTGCGGATTCGCTGCCGCAGATGGAAAATTTTCTTGATTTTCCACTTGTTCTGTCGGGTGACTCCCTGCGGCTGACAGCTGTTGTGAGTCGGTCCCCGTCTGTACAGATTTTTCTCGGGTCGAGGAGCGATCATCGGATGGACCCAATGATTTACTCTCCTCAGGTTTCTGGTTTTCAAATGACGTCGAGTCTAATGTACTTGATTCACTCTTCTGCTGGTTCGTGGCAGGACTTGTCTCGATATTTGCCGTATCTGTAGGGATTGATCGTGTTATCCCGAAGATGACGGCTATGATCAACAGTAAAGCAAAGCATGAGGCCCAAAGGACGATCCATGATTTACGCGACCGACCTTCCGGTTTTCGGGCATGCCGCGTTCTGCGAGGCGGCAAACCGCTTGTGGTCAAGGCCTGTCCGGTTTGCTGGTGGGTGCGAGTCTCCCTTTTTATGTCCGGCAAGAGGCCCTTCCTCCTTTCCATTCGGCCTTTCGATGCAGGTATTGGCAAATCTTTCTCCCATTGTACCCTTATCTATTTTTCCGGCGGTATTCTTTTTGCATCAAGATTGCAGAAAAGAAGTTGATCAACGCGTGTGCTGTTATCGGCGGAATCAGACTGCCTGTCTGGTCAAATAGCATACCGAGCACATAGCTGGTCACAAAGACGCTGATCAGCAGAACTGGTTTGCCAAAATAGCGAAAGTGAATCACGGTAAACACAAGACTTGTCCAAACATTCCCGATCAGCGGCTGTACAACACCGCGAAAAAGCCACTCTTCCGCCGCACCGATAGACAGGCAAAGCGCAGCGGTGGGAAGCAGCGGAAGTCCTTGAAAGATTCGCTTGTTGATTTCCCCATCATCCGTCCAGTGATGAGGGAGCCAGCGATCCATCAAAAATCCGATCGCCGCCACAAGTGCTGCAACGACGATCGCCATCAAAAATGACTGCCAGCCGGGCATTTGCAGGATGGCTACAAATTCGGGCCATTCATAAAGAAAAATGGAACCCGCCATGGCGATCAACGCCACTACCACCTGGGTAAAGTAGAGATGCTTGCGAAGGGTGCGCTCATCAAACATTTCCCACTCCTGTCTCACTTTTGACCACCTATCGCCATTTTTTCTCCTAGCAGCTCTGCCAATGCCTGCTCCAAGCGCCACTCCTCCACCGGTTCCCGTACGTCCGCTTGGGTTGGAAGGCAGAAAAACGAACGATCCAGCCCACAAGAAGAGCAGCAGCTGATGTCGTAATCAGCTGCACCATCCTCGCCAAAGTAGCCGCTGATCTGCTGCCGCAAACAGCTTTCCTGCTGCAGCCAGGAAACAATCGCACCTAATTTTTCCTGTTTGGATTGTTGGATGTTTGAGAGGTGTCCAGTAATCTGGCGAACCGCGTCCGGAAGGCTGACGGGACAGGAATGAAACTGGAAGCTCTCTCTGATCTGTACAACCTGCTCCACCACTCCGACCCGCTCAGCGTAAAAGAACAGCGCCCGCATCTGATTCTCACCAACGCCCAGAATCCCGTGGAGTTCCTCGAAAGAGATTCTGCCACCTCTTTCTCCCGCTGCAGCAACCAGTTGGACAAATCTCTCAACATCATCGCCAGATAAGGTCTCACCAGCAATCAGTCGTTGATGGATCATGACGTCCTCCGGCAAATAAAGCAGTCCGGCATACCCCGGTTGGCCATCCCTCCCGATCCGCCCTACCTCCTGCACATACGCTTCCAGACTAGCCGGAAAATGATAGTGAAGGACAAAGCGAATGTCCGGTTTGTCGATGCCCAGCCCAAATGCATTGGTCGCGATGATCACACGAAGCTTGTTGCGGAGGAACTGTTCTTGAATCAGTGCCCTCTCCATCGCCTCCATCCCGCCATGATACCCGTGCACGCTGGTGAACCCCGCTTCCCGGCAACACGCCACCACTTGTTCCACCGCCTGACGGGTGCTGCAGTATACGATTCCAGACCCGTGCAGTCCGGAAATCAGCGATAACAGATGTTCCTGTTTCTCCCGCTCCGACTGTACATCAAGCACATCATAAGCAATATTGGTACGGTTTAATTCCTGTTTAACCAGATGGTTGGGAGAAATCTGAAACAGCCGACAGATCTCATCCGAAACCTCGGTTGTGGCAGTCGCCGTCACTGCCAGGACAGGCGGCGAGCCAAGCGCTTCCACCACCTCAGGAAGCCGGAGGTAATCCGTACGAAAGTCATGACCCCACTGCGAGATACAATGCGCTTCGTCGATCGCCACCAAAGAGACACCTCGTTCCTTTAGAATTCTGATCACCGCAGTGTGCTGCAGTTTCTCTGGTGAGATGTATAGCAGCTTGTAACGTCCCGCCCTGATCTCCTGCAACTGCTGCCTGATTTCCTCGGGCCGCAATGTGCTGTTGATGTAGGTCGCGTCTCGTCTTCCCCGTTGGCGCAGTTTTTGCACCTGATCGATCATTAAAGAGATTAACGGGGTGACCACCAGCGTCAGCTGGGGCAGAATCAGGGAAGGCAGTTGATAGGTTAACGATTTGCCACCACCGGTCGCCAATAATCCCAATGCGTTTTCCCTTTTTAGAATGATTTCGATCAATTCCCGCTGACCCGGTCGAAATGAAGAGTGGCCATAGTGACGGGCAAGAGTTTCGATCAGCAAGTCGGCATCCTTCCCCATACTACTCTCCCCCCTCCTGTGCCAACGCCAGTCGAATCTGCAGGTAGGAACAGCTTTCACCCAGCAATTCCTTGATCACGCGTAGTCTTTTGGTGCCTGCCTGTCTGCTCGTCATTAGGATCAATTGTTTTTGCTCTTGGGAGAGGTACGGCGTCACATCCCACTCCGGACAGTGCAAGGCGATCTCAACCAGATGATCCTCCACCGTTCCCTGCTTGAGGCCGCGCCGCCTAACAATCCCCTCCATATTTACCCCTTTTTGCAGCAGCCGAAAGGTCTCCGCTGCACTTGCAGAGAGCCGCGGGTCTCGTCCCGATTCGATCGTAGCGAGCCTGGACAGCAGGGGATATCGCCCTTCCTCATTCTCCAGCACTTCCCGGTAGATCCTGGTCAAAAGGTACTTCATCTTGATCTGAACCAACAGCAGCGGTTCGTCCATATGATAGGCGATCTGCTCCTGTGTATAGCCCACCTGTGTCACACCCGACAACTGGTCTGCAAAGAGACGCTGCAGAGTTACGTCGTAGGAGGCAAGCACGGCGAGCAGTTCATGGTATAGCTGGCTGGACGACAAGTGTTCTCTCGTCTGGGGATGATGCAATTGACGTTTCACCCACGCTTGAATCTGCCGGCGCTGCACTACCGGGTAAAACGAAGGCTGTCGATAGCGCAAGTGAGAGATCGTCTGGATCAGCAAGTGCAGCCGCATCCAAAATGTATCCACCCTCTCGGCGTAAGCGATGCCATTCAGCGGCTTCAACCAGCGCTCAAGCTGGTAGCGCTGCCTGCCTGAAAGCCACTGTTCGCGTCCGTCTGAAGTAATCTCAAACGTGAACTGGCGACTTCGACTGCCTGTCTTTTTTAACGACATCCAACCCATTCTTAAAAAATATGTAACAAAATCTTGCCAGTTCTCTTTCAAAAAACTTGGAATCAGCCGATAATAGGGATGAAGTCGATAATGATGAACATCCTGAATGGTTTGGTTTGCTTTTCGGCCAACCAGTATATAGTAAAGCGACTGGGGTGTACGTTCCCCCATCAGCGGTAGAAGACCGCCCAGCACCACCGTAGCCAGAACATCAAACTCACGTTCAGACAGTTGTTTCATCCTTGACTCCTTTCCTGCATGTACATGTACAGAAATGATCGCAGCATCTGCAAAACCGAACGAGTTCCGAGACGGAGGCGAATCATGGCAAGATTGAAAAAATCAGATTACTTACTTACCTACATGATCATCATAACATTTGCCTGTTTTGTCGGAGGATTTTTTTTGGGCGCAAATGTGATGAAAGCGAGAATGAGCACAGAACTGGAAACAGCGACGAAAGCAGAACGAGAAAAGGCTTTTCGTGAATTGATGCTAAAAGAACAGAAGCTGTATCGCGAACAAGATTTTGTCAGCTTTTATTATGGTGTCTATCTTCCGTTGGAAGAGTTTCGCAATTCCCATTTCCGCTATCTGGCCAACCTGCAGGACAAGCCTCGCGCCGAACAGCTTGAGATAAGCGAAGAGATGAAAAAAGTGGTTGAAAAGCACCGTAAGGAAGCAGAAAACGGGCTGGTTCCCAGCACCTCTCCTCTGCTGGTAAAAGCCAAAACGGAGTATATCAACAGCTTGAAGGCATATAATGATGGTATTGAACAAGTATTGGACAAAAATAATCTGCATGCTTTTAGCGCCGAGGAGATAGCAGCCGGACGTCATCTGGCTCCATTTTATTCACTGTGGCTGCGAGGACAAGCTGATCTGTACAAAGCAATAGCCTTATGGGAGTCAGCGTACATCACCAACAAGGAAATCCCGGATACCGTACCCACTGCTATCGATCTCAATCAATGGAAGTCGTACTCTTTCCACTTCCGCAATTATTTGGCTGCCGAGTATCTGACCAAACAGCCTGCGATTACCAGCTATAACCCAGAGGACTTGACGGCTCGCCTCGATTCTGTCATACTCACCAATCAGGCAGTATCTCTCGGTTGGGATGACATCCCCTATGCCATTCGTGTTCTAAACGCGACAAATGCGGTACGCAAGGGTGACTACCGCTCGCTGCGGGATCGCCTTTACTCAGATGTAAGAACACCAGAGATGCCGATTTTCACAGAATAAGTTCATTTTTAGATGGGATTCATTCTTGAAATCTTGGTTCGCAATGAATAAAATGAAGATGAGCAGTGGACGTACCATCTGGTATGGGAGGTGAAACCACGATGACAACATGGGTAGATAAAGAAACCTGTATTGCCTGTGGAGCTTGCGGCGCAACGGCTCCTGACGTATTTGATTACGACGATGAAGGCATTGCCTACAACAAGATTGATGACAACACCAATACAGCGGAAATCCCGGATATCCTCTTCGATGACGTCCGTGACGCCGCTGATGGCTGTCCAACTGATTCGATTAAAGTAGAGGAATAACGATAACGAGAAAGGCCACTCATCGCGATCAACGATTGAGCGGTCTTTTTCATTGTACCCCTTGATGTTTGCACCAGATCACAGCTTTTCAACCTTTCTTGTTCTTGTTATAATGGGGAAGGTTTTAACAGTCGACCGCAAAATGAAGGAGGAGGATTCCATGTCGTTTTCCAACAAAGTAGTTGATGCGTTTATTGAGATCCCTACCGGGAGCCAAAACAAGTACGAGTACGACAAGGAAGCCGGTGTTTTCCGTCTGGATCGAGTGCTCTTCTCCCCTATGCACTATCCCACGGAATACGGTTATCTTGATCAAACCTTGGCCTTGGACGGCGACCCGTTGGACATTCTCGTACTAACCACGTTCCCGACGTTCCCCGGCTGCGTGATTAAAAGCCGTGTGATTGGTGTACTGGTCATGTCCGATGACAAAGGACAAGATGAGAAACTGCTCGGCGTACCGGTAGACGATCCCCGTTTCGACGGTGTGCAGTCGATCGATGATGTCTCCCCGCACGTATTGAAAGAGATTTCCCATTTCTTCGAGCGGTACAAAGACCTGGAGAACAAAGAAACCAAAATCGAAGGATGGCAAGGTCCAGAACAAGCGGCCAAGTTAATTGACGAATGCCTGGCCCGCTATCAGGAGAACAAGTAACGTTACATACGAAAGCAAAAAGACACGGGGTTGCCCGTGTCCGTTTATTAGCTGGCGACTATCCTCCATTCTTGTAAGCTTGGACCACTTGGCAAAAACCGAAAGTAGAAATAAGAAAACAGAGAAGAAATGCATGATTCCCGAACGATAAAATTATATTTCTTGATAACGTTCCTGTTTTTCCATCATTCTCTCTTGACGGCACAAAAAACGCATGATAAAGTAAGTAGCAAGTTTCCTTTATTACACATAACGAACGACGATGATGAAGATAAGCTGTTTCAAGGGAAACCCTCAGAGAGCCGGTGGTCGCTGCAAACCGGTGGTTCCCGAAACAGATGAGCCCTTCGGAGTTGCCAGACTGAACGGAACAGTGTTCCCAGTAGGTTTGCTCGGTTGATCCGTTATCTCGCAGGTCTTTGACCTGACAAGGTTTCCTTCTGTGAAGAGGGAAGCAAATGAGGGTGGCACCACGAAAGCAATGCCTCTCGTCCCTCACTACAGTGGTAGTGGGCGTACGGGAGGCTTTTTATTTTTTTCACATCCGATAGGAGGTAGAGAGAATGTTTCCAGACAAACAAATTTTGCGAATTCCGGGTCCAACCCCCATCCCGCCTCGTATTCAACAGGCGATGAACCGTCCGATGGTCGGACATCGCAGCGGTCAATTCTCCGCCCTGTTGGCAGATACGGCGAAACGACTGAAGCCCTTGTTCGGCACAGAGCAAGATGTCTACATCCTGACCGGAAGCGGCACCAGCGCCTTGGAAATGGGTGTAGTCAATACCGTGCAACCCGGCGAAGAAGCTGCCGTACTAGTCAGCGGTGCTTTCGGAGACAGGTTCGCCAAAATCTGCGAACGGTATGGCATCATTGTTCATCGCCTGGAGGTCGCTTGGGGTGATGCGGTTACTCCGGAGGCACTTGACACGTTCCTGGACAAACACCCGGGGGTCAAGGCAGTATTTGCCACATACTGCGAAACGTCTACCGGCGTCCTCAATCCGATACGTGAACTGACGCAGGTGATCCGCAATAAAACAGAAGCGTTGTTTATCGTTGACGCTGTCAGCTGCCTGGGAGCCGTCCCTTGTGAGATGGACGAATGGGGTATTGACATCCTCGTCACCGGCTCCCAGAAAGCCCTGATGCTCCCAACCGGACTCGCTTTCCTGGCAGCCAGTGAGAGAGCCTGGCAGGTTATCGAAAACATGAAGCCGCTCGCCTTTTATCTGGATCTGAAGGCTTACCGCAAAAGTCTGGCTGACAAAACCACGCCGTACACGCCAGCCGTCTCACTCGTGTACGGGCTTGCCGAAGCTTGCTCGATGATTGAAGAAGAAGGCTTGTCCAACGTTATCGAGCGACATGAGCGGATGCGGGACATGACCCGTGCAGCCATGCGTGCACTGGGGCTTCCATTGATGACTGAAGATGCTTACGCCTCCCCTACCGTCACCTCGATCGATCCGCAGGGCAGATTTGATGCGGAGGAACTGCGCAAGGTGCTTCGCACCCAACACAACCTGGTCGTGGCCGGCGGACAGCAGCATTTGAAGGGGAAAATCTTCCGAATCGGACACATGGGGTATTGCGAGCCTTTGGATGTAATCACGGTTGTTGCAGCCATTGAGATGGCTCTTCGTCAGATTGGATACGACGTGCCACTCGGTGCAGGCGTAAAAGCTGCTCAGGAGGTAATGATCAACCATGTATAAAGTATTGATTAGCGATCCGTTAAGCGAACAAGGGATTCAGAAACTGCTGGATGCACCTGACGTAGAAGTGGTAAGACAGACGAACCTCTCCCCCAGCGATCTGCTGGCAGTAATCGGCGAGTACGACGCACTGCTGGTGCGGAGCCAAACCCAGGTGACCGCCGAAGTGCTTGCCGCCGGCAAGCGGCTCAAGGCGGTCGGACGAGCCGGGGTTGGAGTGGACAATATCGACCTGGCAGCCGCAACCCAAGCAGGTATTGTCGTGATCAATGCACCGGATGGAAATACGATCTCTACAGCAGAACACTCCTTTGCCATGCTGATGGCGGTTGCTCGCAACATCCCGCAAGCCCACAAGAAGCTGGTGGACGGAACGTGGGACCGCAAGAGCTTCCAGGGTGTCGAGCTGAACGGAAAAACGCTCGGTGTCATCGGGATGGGGCGGATCGGTTCGGAGGTTGCCAAGCGAGCCAAGGCATTTAACATGAAAGTGATTGGGTACGACCCCTTCTTGACGGATGAAAGGGCCCAAAAGCTGGGAGTGATCAACGGCTCCATCGACGACATTCTTCGTGAAGCCGACTTCATCACCGTACACACCCCGCTCATCAAAGAGACACACCATCTGATCAGCTCGGCTGAGTTTGCCAAGGCTAAAACCGGCCTCCGCATTGTCAACTGCGCTCGCGGCGGGATCATCGACGAGAAGGCGCTCTATGAAGCGATTCTCAGCGGCAAAGTCGCCGGTGCGGCCCTTGATGTGTATGAAGAAGAACCGCCCGTGGACAACCCGCTGATCGGTTTGCCGCAAGTGGTAACGACACCCCACCTAGGGGCATCTACGGTTGAAGCACAGGAAAACGTAGCCATCGATGTCTCCGAAGAACTGCTGAAGGTACTTCGGGAACAGCCCTTTAAAAATGCGGTCAACCTCCCGTCTATACCTGCACACGTCATGGAACAGGTTCAGCCATACTTCGATCTCGGCGAAAAACTGGGCAGCTTTCTCGCTCAAGTGACGGTAGGTTCTCTGCAGGAAATTACGATTACGTACAGTGGGGAACTGGCAGATGTGGATACTTCTCCGCTTACTCGAACAATATTAAAAGGAATCCTCGCATTCCGCCTGGGTGACGAGGTAAACTTCGTCAACGCCCCTCATCTGGCCAAAGTGCGCGAAATCAATGTAACCGAACAGAAATCATCGCAAAGCCGCGGGTTTACCAACTTGCTGACAGTGGCGATTACCACCAATCTGGAAACGCGAATCGTGGCCGGAACCCGCCTGAACGGTTATGGCCCACGAATCGTAAAAATTGACAACTACACGATCGACCTGGCCCCTGAAGGACAACTGCTCTATATCCACCACAATGACCGACCAGGGGTAATTGGACGGGTCGGGAGTATTCTCGGCTCCAACGAGGTTAACATCGCTACGATGCAGGTTGGCCGACGTGATGTAGGCGGAGATGCGATCATGGTTCTCACCGTTGACAAGGCGCTCTCTGCAGAATTATTGGATACGCTAGGAGAACTTGGTGAGATCACCAGTGTTACCCAGATCGAACTGTGATGCTTCAAATAAAATAACCCGGAAAGTGCCCGGTCGGTGGACTGAGCACTTTTCTTTCGTCGACAATACGATATAATGGTACAAGACACCATATCATTGAGAGGAGTTCGCTATGACAAACCAAGCAATCTTAGCCATTGGACTTTTTCTGCTAACGTACGCTTTTATCATCAGTGAAAAAATTCACCGCACCATTGTTGCCATGGCTGGTGGGCTGCTCATGGTCCTGTTTGGCGTTGTCACCCAGGAGGAAGCGCTGCACCACGTCGATTTTAACACTCTCGGACTGCTTGTCGGGATGATGGTGCTGGTCGCGATCACCGCCCAGACCGGAGTGTTCAAATACATGGCGATCAAAGCGGCCAAACTGGCGAAGGGCAATCCCTTGCAGGTATTGATTTATCTCTGCCTGATCACAGCCGTTGCCTCTGCCTTTCTTGACAACGTCACAACAGTTTTGTTGATGGTACCGGTTACATTTAGTATCGCTCGACAGTTGAGGGTGAACCCGCTCCCCTTTCTGATCAGCGAAATCATCGCCTCCAACGTCGGCGGTACCGCTACACTGATCGGTGACCCGCCAAACATCATGATTGGCAGTGCCGTTCCGGAGCTTGATTTTATGGCCTTTATGGTTAACCTCGGCCCCATTGCCGTATTGATCCTCGCGGTTACCATTGCCTTGCTGGCGCTGATCTACCGAAAAGATATGAAATCATCCCCAGAGTTGCAGGCAAAACTGATGGATCTCAACGAACGGGACGAGATCACCGATGTCACCCTGCTGAAAAAATCGTTAACCGTACTCGCTCTGACGATTCTCGGATTCATGCTGCATGGCGTGTTCCATCTTGAATCGGCCACCATCGCTCTGACCGGTGCCTTCTTGCTGTTGCTGCTAACGGGAGAGCACTATCTGGAGGATGCATTGGGTAAAGTAGAGTGGAATACGATTTTCTTTTTCGTCGGCCTGTTTGCCCTCGTCTCCGGACTGGTGGAAACCGGGGTGATTGCCCGGATGGCAGAGGCGGCAATTGAATGGACCGGCGGGGATTCGATGCTGACATCGATCCTGATCCTCT
Source organism: Brevibacillus humidisoli (assembly GCF_020923435.1). Classification (NCBI taxonomy): domain Bacteria; kingdom Bacillati; phylum Bacillota; class Bacilli; order Caryophanales; family Paenibacillaceae; genus Brevibacillus; species Brevibacillus humidisoli. The sequence goes on from NZ_CP087263.1 coordinate 2,055,974, forward strand.
GGTTGAGCGCAATCGCCTCTGCCTTCGTAGACAACATCCCGTTTGTGGCGACGATGATCCCAATGATCCAGGAGATGGGCAGTCTGGGGATCCACAATCTCGAACCCCTCTGGTGGAGCCTTGCACTTGGTGCCTGCCTCGGTGGAAACGGCACGATTATAGGCGCCAGCGCCAACGTAATCGTAGCAGGTATGGCAGCCAAGGAAGGGCATCACATCAGTTTCCTTGGGTTTATGAAAATCGCATTTCCGCTGATGATCTTGTCCATTCTGATTGCCCATGGATACGTCTACCTGCGGTACTTCTGATCCTGCAGTAAGATCGGTGCACACCACAAGAAGGAGGTTTCAATGTGGTCAGCTATACGTACGATGATGCGCAAATCGAAGTAAGTGAATCGAAAAATGACGAGGATGTAACATTCAACGTTATCGTGAAGACGGATGAGATGCGGGAGCGGGTCAAGGAACTGCGATCCTACTTCGAGGAAAACAAAGACTACACCGACGCGATGTTTTACTCGCATCAGGACGGTCACTACGAAGTCATCGTCCGCAATAAATTCTATCTGGTCTTCTTGCTGCATGCCTTCCGTTTTCGCTGTATCCAATCGCTTTCTTGGGAGTAAGGCTTGCGATCGTACCTGAAAAACAAAACCGGCGCTGATTTAATCCAGCGCCGGTTTTGTTTTTACGTAAAAAGATCGAGAATCTGACTGACGTCATCTAAAATGTAATCCGCTTGTTCCTCCTCAAACTTGCTGCGTGCCGCTTGGCCGGAGAGACCGGTCAAGGTAGCAGCAAAACGGCAGCCAATGGCTCGGGCGGCCAGCAGATCAGCTAGTGAATCGCCGACGATCAGTACTTCATTGCCATTGGAGATCGGCAGTGGGTGAAACAGTGCCTGCTGAATCTCTGTATGCAAACCTAGCAGTCCCTTTACGTAGCAATACGGATGGGGTTTGGCCAGTGGAGCGTGTTCAGGAAATGCCCTCTCTGCCTCCAGTACATCGCTCGCTGTCACGATGCGATCCGATTCAAAGAGATCGAGCAGGTTTAATTCCGCCAACGGTACATGTGTCTCGATCGTCGGACGTCCTGTGCCGATCCCCAAGGTCAGTCCTTTTTCTTTTAACTTCAGCAAGATCTCTCGCAGTTTGGCCGGTTCCACAATCGGTATCTCGTCTTTCAGAAAGCCTTTTTTCCCCGGCTGTGCCGTCTCCCTGCCAATCGATGCGGCGACCCGTTCGTCTCCCAGATACCACTCTTGGAAAGTCTCCTGACACAACTTCCACAGTTCACTGTTGCGCGAAAAACTCTGCGTCTCTACACCGCAGCGTTCTTTGGCAATATGGTTGAGGTAGGTTAACAACTCAGCTTTTTGTGCTTTGCCTTTGGCAAAGTCTGCGGTAAATCCGGCGTAGTCCAGCGGTGTACTGACGGCTGAACCGACTGCTTCTCCAAGCTGTCTCAATCTCTGTTGATCTACCTGTCCGCAGAGCAACTCGTTCACAAGTTCCGGTCTTTCGCCTTGGAGCTGTTCGCAGATGCGAATCAGTTGATAGGAAAAGGCCAGAAACACCATGTCCCAGTTGGAGTTGATCCCCCTGGACTTGATAAAGTTGAGTACGTCATCAGTAGCAAAAACGGTCTCTCGCACTCTGCGGATCGTCTGTTCATCGGGAGAAGGGGTAAACTGGTCCCCTGCCAACCCCACATAAAGTGGATTGTGCAACAATTCCCAAACGGTCAGCGCCGACGCGTCAAAATAACGTTCCTCACTCAGCATTACACCGTCAACGTCAAATAAAATAGTCTTGATCATCTCGTCCACTCCTCTCTTCTCTCATCGCCACTGTATTTCAACGCTGTCTCCTCCTTCTTCAGGATGACAGTTTAATCGTAAAGGTTGTCCCCTCACCCGGCTTGGAATGTACCGTAATCGTACCCCCATGCGCCTCGATAATATTTTTGGCAATCCCCAGGCCCAGCCCGGTTCCCGCTCTGCCCCGTGTCCGTGCCTTGTCCGCCTTGTAAAAGCGCTCAAACACAAATGGCAAATCTTCCTGTGGGATCCCGCTTCCTGTGTCGCTCACTTCGATCAGCGGTCCTTCACCGCGCACACTCAGCTTTACGGTTCCATGAGCCGGAGTATGGCGGAGTGCATTGTCGATCAGATTGGTCAGCACTTGTTCCATCCGATCCGGATCAAACCATGCCTCTTCGACCGGTGTCTTCATTTCCAATTGAAGCGCAATCGATCGTTCACGGGCAATGTTGGCAAACTTGCGCTGTATCCGTTCAAAATAAGGACGAATAGTGACCTGCTCCCGCTGCAGTTCGACGTGTCCTGCCTCCATCCTGGCCAGGTCAAGCAGTTCATTGACCAGTTTGGTCATGCGCACTGACTCGTCGTAAATGATTTTCGCCAGTTCCTTGTGTTCTTCCGGCGTCGCAGCAATGTCATCGACGATCGCTTCGCTGTATCCCTGCAGCATCGAGAGCGGCGTACGAAGCTCATGTGACACATTGGCAACGAAATCCTTGCGCAGTTTGTCCAGTTTACGCTCTTTGGTCATGTCGCGAAGCACTGCCACCGCTCCACCGATGTGCTCCTTTACATAGAGGGGGGCGACGACGACTGACCAGATCCTCCCCTGTAGCGGGATGTCCTCTGTCACCTCATACTCACTCTCCAGCACCCGCTGGTAGAGTGAAAAGATGGGGCTGGGGACGCTGTTTTGTTCGTATTCCCAGTCGCGCAGGAACTGTTCGGCAGGGGGATTGGTGACAGCAATCCGTCCTTCCGCATCGATCATAATCACACCGTCAACCATACTGCGCAGCACACTGGCCAATTGCTCCTTTTCCCGCGAGACGGCGTGTACCAACCCATCCAGTCTGCTCGCCATCGTGTTGAATGAAGAAGCCAACTCCCCGATCTCGTCACTGGTGCGGATCGGAATCTCGGCATGGAAATCCCCTTCCGCGATCCGGTGTGCCGTCTGCTTCATCTGGCGGAGCGGAAAGGTGATCCGGGATGAGAGAAAGAAAGCAAATACGGTCGTCGAGATAAAACCAAGGACGCCGACGACAAAAATCAGTTTGCGCACTTCGGCTACTGTCCCGTTAAAGTCTTCCAGTGCCTGATACATGACGATAGCGCCGGTTTGACCGGCTCCGATCACAAGCGGTACCGTTACCGCCAAGATCTGGGTGCGGTCATTGCCATTAGATGATTCGCTGTGAAAGATCATTCTCGTTGGCTCTGGATGGGCGCCGCTCAGGGCTTCTTCTAGCGGCAGCTGCGGATGACGCAGCAGTTCGTCCGCATCCACATGCGGCAAGATAGACTTATCCGGCGATTGGGTGATGAGTCTGGACTGCTCGTCAACCACGAGCAGTCCGGTACGGTACACAGACCCCAGTTTCGTCGCCAATTCAACCATTTGACGCTTGTCTTGCTCCTCATCCAGGCTGGCCGACAAACGTTCCGCCAAGGCGCGCAGATCGTCTGTTTGCTTGCGGAGATAATACGTGTCAAACGATTGAACAATCAGCAGGCTGAAGATGGTCAGAACGAGTGCAAACAAAGCAATGATCGTCATCCAAAGCTTGCCGACGACGCTGCGGAATAACATCTCCACTTACTTTGGCACCTCAAGCTTGTACCCCACACCCCATACGGTGGCAATCATCTGTGCGGCCTGGGGAGAAACCTTGTTCAGCTTTTCCCGCAGCCGCTTGATATGGGTATCGACCGTCCGCAGATCACCGAAGAAGTCATAATGCCACACGTCTTTCAGCAGTTCTTCACGCGAGAACACCTTGTCCGGGGACAGGGCCAGGTAGTGCAGCAGTTCGTACTCTTTTGGCGTCAGGTTAACCTCCTGCTGATTGGCAATCACTTTGTGAGCGTCGTGGTCAATGGTCAGGTCGGGAAAGACGATGATCGAATGACTTGGCACGTTGTCTGTCTTCAGATACGCAGTAGCAGACGAGCGGCGCAAGATCGCCTTTACCCGAAACACCACCTCGCGCGGGCTGAACGGTTTTACCACGTAATCATCCGCTCCCGCCTCAAAACCGTGAACACGGTTCGCCTCTTCTCCTTTTGCCGTCAGCATGATGATTGGTGTCGCCTTGTGCTCACGAATCTTTTGGCAGACCTCAATACCATCCATGCCTGGCAGCATCAGATCGAGCAAGATAATGTCGTAATCGGTTGTCATCGCCATTTCCCAGGCCTGCTCTCCCTGCTCCGCTTCATCAATCTGATAGTTTTCTCTCTCCAGATACATCCTAAGCAGTCGGCGAATCCGTTCTTCATCATCCACCACAAGTATCCTTGCTTCTTTTTCCATCTTATTCACCTCTTTCGGGAATCCGCAACTAATATGCCAAAAAGCTGGTCGCACAACCAGCTTTCAAGCTTATATCCTACCTACACCCCAGCATACGAGTGAAGCCCGGCAATGACGAGGTTAACCACAACCAGCGTGATCAAGATGATCACAAAACCGATTACGGACATCCAGGCCGAACGGGTCCCCACCCATCCCCGGGACAGACGCAGGTGGAGATAGGCACTGTAAAACAGCCAGACGATCAAGGCCCAGACCTCTTTGGGATCCCAGCCCCAGAACCGTCCCCACGCTTCTGCAGCCCAAATCATTGCAAAGATGAGCGCCCCCAGCGTAAACACGGGGTAGCCGATGGCGATCGCTCGGTAGCTGATTTCATCCAGCAGATCAGGTTCGATGTCTGCCACCGTCGGCTGCAGCACGGCTGCCAGCCGTCTGCGAAAGGTCAGCCGCAGCAGGCCGTATAGAACCAATCCGGAAAAAACAGACCAAATCATCGTGTTTAGCTTGCGGGCAGCATCTTTTCCTTCCATCCAGACCGGCGCTTCAAACCAGGGTGTCATCGGCCCCGGTTTCGTAATCGTCGACTGGTAGGGGGCAACGATCGCGGGCAGTACATATTCCACTTCATGTGTTGATTCCACATTGCCCTCCGCATCAAACTGCGGGAAACTGAACGAGGTCTTTTGATCCAGATTGGCATAGGCGCTTACCATCAAGATAAATCCGAGCAGCATTAGGACGACGGCAAGCACAGTTTCCAACCAGAACGTGCTTTTACTGGGCCGATCCTGCGGAACTGTGCGAACCAGATACATCAGACCCGCGGCAAACCCGACCGCCAGGATTCCTTCCCCCAAAGCAGCGGTCGTCACGTGAATATGCAGCCAGTAGCTCTGCAGTGCAGGAATCAGCGGTGTCACCTCGGAGGGAAAAACACTGGCGTAAGCAAGCATGATGATCCCTGTCGGTATGACGAACACACCCAGTACGGTAAGCCGATAGATCCGATAGATAATCAAAAAGGCAAGAACAATACAGAATGACAGGAACGCCATAAACTCAAACATGTTGCTGGTCGGGCTGTGTCCCCCGGCTATCCAACGAGCAATGACGTAGCCAAGTTGGGCAACAAAACCAATCACGACCAGGACGAAGCCGCTCCGGCCGTAGGCTCGTTCGTGTTCTTGCGGGTCGCGGTTGGCCCAGCGTTTGCCTGTGATCGCCAACACAAAGACGATCGTCGCTACTACGTAGAGAATAAAGGACACCAACAGCATCCATTCGCTGATTGTGATGAGTGACAAGGTCCCAAGTCCCTCCTTTAGATGAGATTCGCCAAGCTGCAGTCGATCAAGTTTGCCTTACCTGCTGCTTGGTCCGCTTGCCAGAAGCTTTTTTCTTCTCCTTTGACTCCAAGACAAGCGACACCGGCAAGGAGAGCTGATCGATCAGGAACTCTGCCTCCCGCTGCAGACCGAACCAGTTTTTGTTGGTGTGGCCTGCTACATACAGGCATCCCTGTTCCACATGCACCCAGATTCTGCGATGCTGCCAGTAGAAGCCCATCACTAGTCCGACCATCACGACAAAACTGCCAAAGTAGATCAGCGGCAGCATTTTGTCTTTCCGCACCATCAGCCCTGTAATATCGGTAAAGTCCGGCATCTTGATTTCAAGCGTATACCGGCCGTTTTCCTTTTCAGGAATAATTCTGCCGGAGACGTAGATCAGTTTTTCAGCTGTACCGTCTGTCATAGATTTGACTTCCACAGCAAACATCGGATTGTTGGGCGTAGGTGACAGGGTGGCCGGTTCACCGCTTTCATCCAGGTAGAAGTCTGGAAAGTAATCGATGACACGAACGGTAACATCATCGGCGATAGTTTGTTCCGTGTCCGGCGCGTAGAGATCCAGTTTCAACTGGCCCAACTGCTTGTTGCCCGCCTGTTTGTCAACTACGGTAAAGTTGAGTGCTTTTAGCTGCATCTCCTGTTTGGATGCCTGATAGAGATAAAGGTCTTCGTATACAAATGGATGGTTGACCGTAATCGGGCCGGATTTCACTTCTTTCAGTTTCGGTTCGGCCCCAGGCAGGTCGGCATTTTGGTTCAGATACAGGATCGCGTCTGTCTGGAAGTTTTTTGCGACGACTCCACCATCCAGGTCGACTTGTTCCGGGAATTCGTGTTCCTCGTAATACTCGGTTTTGTACTCCACATTCTTGATGTAATACGGGGTCTCAGGTACAGGCACCGTCTGCCCCTCCCGAACCCAGACAAACTCGTCCAGATACATGCCAGGCAGCCCTCGCAGCAGGACACCGAGCAGGAACAGGATCAGTCCGATATGATTGATATAAGGACCCCATCGGCTGAAGCGGGCCTTCTCCCCGAGCAGGGACGTGCCTTCGCGGTATATCCGATACCCTTTCTTGCGCAGCACGCCAGCCGCTTGTTCCAGTGTCTCATCAGGAGACGAGATCGCCGCTTCACTCTCCCCATGCAGTCTCTGCCCCTGTAAAAAAGAGAGATGGGGATTTACGCGTGGTTTGTTCAACGCCTTGTACAGCGGAACAATCCTGTCAAGGCTGCATATCACCAGTGACATCCCGATCATCACCAGAAGCGTGATAAACCACCATGAGGAATACAGGTTGTGGAACCCCAACAGGTAGTAGATCTGCCCCAGTATCCCGTACGTATCCTCATAAAAGGCAGCCACTGCGCTCTCAGTGGGTACCGGCACAGGGATGTAACGTTCCTGTGGAAAGATTGTCCCGACCGCCGAGGCGATCAGGGTGATCAGGATTAGAACAACCGCGATTTTGACAGATGAAAAAAAGTTCCAAATCCAATCGATCACGGATTTCGTATGGGTTTTGGAGCGTCTGGCCATCCCTTCGTAGCGCATGCTGGGAAAGCTGTTTTGCTCGTTATCCCCTTCCACCGGCTTTCCGCACGATTCGCAGAGCAGAGTGCCAATCGGATTGGTATGTCCGCATTCACATTTCCGTTGGTCTGTCATGATGTTACCTCTCTTGTGGCAATAGTTTTGCCAACTTTTCCTCTATCATCTGCTCTGTTAGTTGAACGACGAGGATGTCCGTGATCGTCCCATTCTGGTCAATGAAGTAAGTGGTTGGAATCGGTCCGATATTGTAGAGCTTGGTAATTTCTCTCTCTCTGTCAAGCAGGATCGGGAATGTCACGCCAACCTGTTCGATAAACTTCTCCACCGTGATTGGTGTCTGACCGATATTGACGCCAATAAACGCCACATCGTCCCCGTACTTCTGATATTGCTTTTCCAGTTCCGGCATCTCTGCTTCACAGGGCTTGCACCAGCTTCCCCAAAAATTGAGTACAACCGGCTTGCCTCGCAAGTCATCAAGTGTTATCGTACCGCCACCTAATTGCTCCAATTGAAAGTTGGGCGCGGCATCTCCGGCTTGCAGTACAGACTCCGAAGCAAAGCTGGAGTATACCGCAAAGACCAGCGCAGCCAAAAGTACGCCGAGAATGGCGATACGAATAGGTGTGCGATTCTGTCTGCTCATCACACATTCTCCTGTTCAATCGAAAGTATTCTAGATTGCCGACATAGTCATGATCATGTCGGCCTGTCCGTTCACGTCGGCTTCGCACTTTTTCCGTTCTCGACTCTAATTATAACGTTGTTACAAAATAGGCCAGCACACCATTTATGAACAGATTTTGAACGATCCTAACCGATCCTAACCGATCCTAACCGCCGAATCGCCGTGCAGATGCTGACAGTTCTCGTCTGAGGCGGGCCAGTTCCTGACTGGTTAGATGACGATACTGACCGGGTGACAATCCGTCCAATGTAAGAAAACCAAGGCGAACCCGTTTCAAAGACTCGACCGGATGACCGATCGCCTCGCACATCCTCCGAACCTGGCGATTGCGTCCTTCGTGAATCGTGAGCTCTAGCAGCGAACGTCGACCTGGCGGGTCGGTAGTCAGCAATCTGGCCTGCCCTGGGGCAGTGAGTCCATCTGTTAACTGTACGCCTTCGGCAAGCATCCGCACACGTTCCGAGGTGGGGACACCTTTTACCCAAGCCTGGTACACTTTATCGATCTCAAATGAAGGATGGGCAATTCGATTTGCCAGCTCCCCATCATTCGTCAGCAGCAGCAGACCAGACGTATCGTAGTCGAGGCGGCCCACCGGATACACACGTTCTTTTACCCCAGACAGCAGGTCTGTCACAACTCGACGCCCTTGTGGATCATGCAAGCTTGTGATCACTCCGGTCGGTTTGTGCAGCAGCAGGTAGACGAACGCTTCTCGCTGGATCGCTTTTCCATCCACGAGAATCACATCCTGTGCGGGATCAACTTTGGTACCTGCCTCGCTCACTGTTACGCCGTTTACCTGTACCCGCCCCTGGCTGATCAACTCTTCACATTTGCGGCGAGAGGCGACACCCGCCTGGGCGAGCACTTTTTGCAGCCGTTCCATACGCTGTTTCACCTCTCCCTCATGATACCCATTTCTACCAGTGTGGACAAGAAAAACGAAAAAACTTCCCTTTGTCGAAGGGAAGTGATCAGGAAGTGAGACAGGTTACAAAAAAACAAGATAGACAACAAGGATGGAGGCAATGACTCCGACCAGATCAGACCATAGCCCTACTTTCAACGCATAAGCACCGTTGCGTATACCGACCGCACCAAAGTAAACAGTAAGGACGTACAGAGTCGTATCGGTACTTCCCTGCATCGTAGAGGCAAGGCGGCCGATCAGCGAATCAGGACCGTACTGAGCAATCATATCCGTAGCAACTGCCAGCGACCCGGTGCCAGACAATGGTCGCAGCAAAGCCAACGGGACGATCTCCGCCGGAACGTGCAGAAAGTTCAGAAGCGGTTGAATGGTGTTCAACACCAACTCAAGCGCACCCGATTCACGAAACAGCGTAATGGCCACCATCATCGCTACCAGGTGGGGCATGATCTTGATCGTTGTAATAATGCCTCCTTTTGCGCCATCGACAAAGGTCTCGTAGACCGGCACCCGCCTGTACCATCCGTATACCAGGATAAACGACAGAATAATCGGAATAGCCCAGAGCGAGACGAGCGAGATCCATTGGTACAATCCATTCCCCCCTAGCGGCTGCGGTGTAACTGTACATGACGGTTCCAGCGGTCAAGAAGCAGTGCGACGACCGTAGCGACAAACGAGGCAGCCAGTGTGGTACCGACGATCTCCATCGGATTAGCTGATCCGTACTGCATGCGAATCGCGATCATCGTCGTTGGAATCAGCGTGATACTGGCCGTGTTGATGGCCAAAAGCGTGCACATGGCCGGTGACGCCACCTGTTTGTTGGGGTTAAGCTTCTGCAGCTCCTCCATCGCCTTGATGCCCATCGGAGTGGCTGCATTGCCCAGTCCCAGCAGGTTGGCGCTGATATTGGACAAGATGTAGCCCAGTGCAGGATGCCCCTTGGGTACATCCGGAAACAAACGCTGCACGACCGGCGACAATCCCCTGGCCAAGAGATCCAGCAGTCCCGCCTTTTCCGCGATTTTCATCATGCCCATCCAGAAAATCAGTACGCTTAACAAGCCAAAACAAATGGTAACCCCTGTTTTAGCCCCCTGAAACGACGCTTGACTGATCACTTCGATTTTACCGTTGACAGCGGCTACCCCGATGCTGAACAGAATCAAGATCAGCCAGATGAGATTAAGCATCCAGGATCCCTCCCGCCATGATCTTCCAGATCATCTGCCAGATGGATTTGTCGGGGGAGACGGATGATTCCACTTTAAGGGTCGGTTTCGCTTCCTGGACGGAGAGTGGAATTTGGCCGATTCTCTGATTGCCCAAGAAGATCTGCAGGTAGCCAACATGCTGATCGATCATCGAACGATCCAAGTGATGTTTGAACAAATAGACTCGTGAAGAGATTGCTGCCACTTCTTCCTCTTTTAACGGGTACGTAAAATCAGCTTGACTGGTCAGAATAAGGTTCTGGTCGCGTTGATCAATGGTCACATCTGGATCAACTGTATCACCTTTGTTTGCAATCTTAACCGGCTGAAACTGTTCAAATCCCCAGTTCATCAGACTCATCGAATCGTTCCAATCATCTGGTGCGTTAAGGGTGACCACAGCCAACTGTCGTCCGTCTCTGGTCGCGGACGAAGCAAGGCAGCGTTTGGCCAATCGGGTGTATCCCGTTTTGATGCCATCCGCCCCTTTGTAGAGAGTCAGCATCTTGTTTTTATTCTGCAGACGACGCCCCCACTCTTCTCCTTGCCAGGGAATGTTCTTTACCTTTGTGGCTACGATCTTTTGAAATTCCGGATGTTTCAAAGCGTACGCAGACAGCTTCACCATGTCCTCCGCCGTAGAGTAATGCTGGTTGCTATTGTCGAGGCCATGTGGATTCATAAAGTGGGTATGTGTCATCCCGATCATGGCTGCTTTCTCGTTCATCATGTAGACGAATCCTTCCAATGATCCACCCACGTGCTCGGCGATTGCGACTGCCGCGTCGTTTCCCGACCGCAGCATGAGACCATACAGCAGGTCTTCCAAGGTGAGGCGTTCCTCTTTTTTGAGATAGATCGAGGAGCCTTCCACGCCAACCGCATGATCAGGGACGAGGACGATATCTTTCAGGTTTCCTGACTCAATCGCAACAATCGCGGTCATAATCTTCGTCAAGCTGGCAATCCGCATTTTTTTGTCGGCATTTTTCTCATACAGAATACGCCCCGACTGTACGTCGATCATCGCTGCCGTCTCAGCCGACACGTGCGGAGGGGCGGCTGCTGCCAGACCAGCATCTGGGGAGGCGAGCAGCCACTGACAAAACAGAAAAACGACCAGTACGCGGGACAAGCGCCTTCGGAACATCATCACGTTCTCCCCCATATCCTTTGTTTCGGCGGAATACTTGGTTTGTACAAAGTATATGGGGACGAGACGTCTGATATACCGCAACTAATCCTGCGTCTGGTCGTTTCTGTCTGCTTCTGCTTTGGCAAACAAGGCTGCCGCTTCGAGATGAACCTCATCCAGATTAATGTTGACAGGAGGTTCCGGCAAATCGCTCAACTCGCGCAAACCGAAATACTCCAGAAACTCCTTTGTCGTGCCGTAGAGGATCGGACGTCCGATTCCCTCCGCCCGTCCTACCTCACGGATCAGCAGCTTGGACAAGAGGGTATGAATGGCCTTTTCACACTTTACGCCGCGGATCTCTTCGATATCGGAACGGGTAATCGGCTGTTTGTAGGCGATGATCGCCAAGGTCTCCAGCGCTGCCTGAGAGAGAGAACCGTGACTCGGTGATGAAGCCATCCGTTCAAAGTACGGTGCATGCTCGGGAAGCGTGGTAAACTGATATGCCTTTGCGACTTCAACGATTTGCATCCCCCTGCCAGAACGGCGAAAGTCGGCTTTCATATCTTCGATCAAATCGATTACGGTAGGCTCGTCCAATTCGACAATCTCCGCGATCTGTTTCGCTTCGATTCCCTCGTCGCCGGCAAGAAACAGCAGTCCCTCAATGACTCCCTTCAACTTGTCGTAATCCATCGCTCTCGCCTCCTCCTGCCTCAGCATACGTACAGATGAGAATATCGGAAAACAACCGGCTTTGCATGCACGCAATCTGCTTGGCCTTCATCAGTTCGAGAATGGCGAGAAAGGTGGTCACGATCTCCGTCTTCGTGGCACGCTCCGAAAAAAGCTGGGAGAAACGGACGGACCCTCCGCCCACCTCCACCATTTCTTTGATCTCCCGCATCCGGTCCTTGACCGAGATCTCGTCACGTGACACGCTGGCCAGCGGTTCCGGCTGCAGTCGTCGTTTGTACAACTTCTCCAGGGCAGACAACATATCGTAGAGCGTAACGTTAAGCACCGGCTGTTCTTCTCGGATGTACGGACTGAGATCCTCTGCCGGACGGGTAAACACCTGACTCCGTCCCGTCTCCATCTCTCGCAGATGCTCAGCGATCATTTTATACCGTTTATACTCCAGCAACCGCTGTACCAATTCATCACGCGGATCTGCCTCTTCCACGTCCATGTCAAACAGCGGCTGGAAGACATGCTCCTCTTTTTTGGGCAGCAGCATCTTGCTTTTGATCGACAGCAGTGTAGCCGCCATCACAACAAACTCGCTTGCTACCTCCAACTGCCGTTCCTGTGCTTCCTCCAGTATCTGCAGATACTGCTCGGTAATCTCGGCTACCGGGATGTCGTAGATATCCACCTCCGCCTTGTCGATCAGGTGCAGCAGCAGATCGAGCGGCCCTTCAAATGAATCCAGTTTGACACTGTATGCCACGCGCCATCCCGCCTATCTCACGATGTTCTTTTCCTCTGTCGGCCCCTGCTTACATCCCAAGGATCAAGAGGGCGATGTACTGCACACCGATCAGCACCCATTGCAACGGGACCCCCAAGATGGTACTGCCCAATCCCGGAATGAAGATGAGCAGCAGCAGCAGCCACGGGCCGTACATCTCAAACTGGTAGAAATAGCGGTCCCAACGGCGCGGAGAGAGAAAACGCAGAATCTTGGAGCCGTCCAGCGGATGGACGGGCAACATGTTGAAGACCATCAGCCCACAGTTGATCAAAACGCAAAAGAACAGCGTATAATCCAGTGCAAATGCCGCTTTCTCCCCCATCGTCTCCAGTACGCCCGATTGGCGGACAGCCAGGAAAAGAACCGCAAATAGAATGGCCAGAATCAGGTTGATCAGTGGACCAGCCGCCGCAACGTAGACAATTCCTAGACGCTTGTTGCCCCGAAACTGCAGCGGATTGAACGGAACGGGCTTGGCCCAGCCGAACGGCCCAAACAGTATCAGGATCAAGCCGAACGGATCAATGTGCGGGATCGGGTTAATGGTCAAGCGTCCCTCCCGCTTGGCCGTATCATCACCCAGCTTCCAGGCGACATATGCGTGTGCCCATTCATGCAGCGAGAACGCAATCACGAATGCAATCATCCGAAATGGTACCGTCTTCCAATCAAAGTGAAAGAAATTAAAATCCATCTACATCCTCCCGGGAAATACATCGGCTTCCAGTTATGTATCCAGTTCTGTTATGGAACAAAAATCGCTAACTATTAGCATACCAGCAGATATTCGCCGTTACAAGAACGGAAACAGCAAAAAACACGGTTACGTGCGCTTCTATCCGATACGTACCTTGCAGATTCTGCAGAACATTTTGAAAACGGATATTTTTTGCTTATTTGTATACAATTTTTTACCGTTTATGCCGATTATACTTGATAGACCGTCTCAATTGGTGGATTGTATCTTTCATTTGTGGAGGATTACAGAGTGGATCACATTGATAGACAAATCTTGGAGCGGCTGCAGACAGACGGCCGCATCTCGCTAAGCCAGCTGTCAAAAGAACTGAACCTGAGTCGGCCCAGTGTAGCCGAACGAATGCGAAGATTGCAGGACAAAGGGATTGTGGAAGGCTTCACCGCCCGCATCTCTCGCACGGCAATCGACAGAGGAATCCTGGTATTGATACAGATCGGCGAGCTGAAGACGGATGGTGGATGTTTTGAGGAATATGTAAAAACAGACCCTGACATCATGGAGTGTCATCGTGTCACCGGCGGCAGCAGCTACATGATAAAAGCCGCCGTCTCTTCGATGGAACGACTCGAAGCACTGGTTGACCGTCTCATTCCTTATGGACAAGTCAATACGTCGATCGTCCTCTCCTCACCAGTATCCAGGCGGATTTTGCTTCCAGCCGACGAACATCCGCAACCTTAACTTACATGTGAGTCCCACAGCAAGCAAAAGACGCTTCCCCATCCGCATAAAACCTAAGCCGAATCGTGCCCGGTCGGTCTTGCCGATTCGGCTCTTCCCGGCGGATTGGAAAAGCGATCAATCTGCAATAGGTTGATCTTTCTTTGTTACGCGATATTGTTGAACGGCCCATATGCCTGTGGAATCTTTTTTCACTGGCTGGATAAGACTGATCTCGACAGTACTGCCATCTTGTAAAGTAGTACGGAAGAGTTTCTGATCATTTGCTTCCGTTTCAACTTCTTGTAGGGTCGGATCTTTCACATCTAGTTGCTTGCTTACAAAGAGCTTGGCTACGTAATGTGGATCAAGCCAATCAGGAACATGCCCGTTATCCACCTCGTGTTGTAATTGTTGAATCTCCTCTTCGTCAATAGCAACTTGCTTCCACTTATTTTCTTCTTCCTGTACCGTCTTGTCTTGTTGCTGACAACCAACTGTTGCCAGCATAACCACCAGGATCACCCGTATCCAAAACCAGAGGTGATGGTACGTGAGAGTCATCTTACGGTAGATCACTGTACCGTACCCACATCCATGCGCTTTCTTTTTCACCGAGACCTAACTTGGTAGCAACCTGCCTAGCCAAATCAATGCCTGCAGGATTAGCCACAGTCCTGCCGTATTGATCTTTGCCATTGTTGTAATTATTGTAGTAGGCTGCCTCTGCCTCTGGTTCCCCCAACCCCAGATCTTGAAACATTCGTCGCTCGTTCGCATCATCAGCAGAATCCCAGTAGTTGTCATCCCTATTCCAAGGACCATTTTCGTTCACTTTTACATCTAGCACACTCTTCCCCTTTGCTTCATGGTATACATTAACCGTATACGGTGTGTTTTTGTAATACTTTTCGTATGAATCTGGAATATCACCCCACCATCCCCGATTTGCAAATTTTACATATCTGTCTGGTAAGGCAACCTCACTTGCCGTTTCAGCGTCAAACTGGGTAGCATATACATACACTCGATCAATACTTGACATTTCCGAGAACTGGGATCTTATCTGCTGAAGTACTTTGGAGCGATATGCCTGCTCTTCCCTCCACCATTCTTGAACCCAGGAACGGAATTGGGCATACTTTTTATCACCGAGCAAATTGTGAACCTCCTCATCCGTCTTCTTGAGAATGGTGTCGACTTGCTCGTTAAACGACTGCACATCCTCTTTGGAGAGGATCTTACTGCCATCCCCAGGTGATCGTTCTTTCTGAACAATGTTTTCATGTTCTACGGAAGCTAATTCCTTCATTTTTTTCATTTCTTTATCACTCAAACTTAATTTATTTTGCAATTCTTTTACATCTTCTTTCAATTTATCATCGACAGTCCAGAGCAAATAGTGTAAAACTTCTTTCTTACCCCATGGATCATAGTTGTTAGGGACAACGTTTGCGGTTACTGCTTGACCATGAAAGAAGACTCCAACACTTAACAAAAGAGTTGCCAAAACAACAAAAAAGCCCTTTTTTCTCATCGTCACCACTCTCCTTACAAATTATTCTGAGATACTCAAGGTGTCTGTGAAGCAAAGAATGGGTAATACCTGGGTTACTTTGACGTTATGTTATTTCTAACCACCATTCTCCCCCATTTATAAGATAAAATAACACACACAACCTTACGTGAAAATAGTTCGGATTGAATTTTTTGTAAAATAAAGCAAACACACCCTTTTTGGGTGTGTCGTGTGCCGTGGTCTATTTGCACTCTTTAAATAGTTAAGCAAGATCTTGGATGACCAGATTCCTCTATTGAATCAAGCGCTTACTCTTGCCCTACCGTAACTATTTCCATTTTGTCCCCTTGCTTGATCTGATCTACATGTTCCATCCCCTGGGTCACCTTGCCGAACACGGTGTGGACTCCGTCCAGATGGGGAAAGGAATCATAGCAGATAAAAAACTGGCTGCCTCCCGTATCCTTTCCTGCATGGGCCATCGACAGAGCCCCCCGTTCATGCTTGTGCGGATTGCCTGCTGTCTCGCACTTGATCGTATAACCGGGGCCACCGGTTCCTGTTCCGTGCGGGCAGCCTCCCTGGGCCACAAAGCCGGGAATCACACGGTGAAATGTGAGCCCATTGTAAAAACCTTCGTTGGCAAGCTTCTCAAAATTAGACACAGTGCCGGGGGCTGCTTCTTCATGCAGTTCCAGTACGATTTCTTTGCCGCCTTCCAGCGTAATCTTCGCTTGTTTCATCCCAAGCCCTCCTTGTCAGATATCCCCTCTATCTTATCCCTTCCCCAGAACACAATCAAGGTCCGCAGAGCATGCGCGATCAGGAGACCTGGTTTCCATCTAGGTGAGGAGCTGCTGCATCTGCCAGGTGATCCTGACGATCGGAGACGTAGACGGTACCCGGTCTGCGTTTTGCTTCCTGCTTCACAATTGCGGCCCGCTCTGAAATGTGCTCCACCGATTGGTCAACGGAGGGTCTGATCAAAACGCCTGCCATTGATATGGACAGATCCGGGGGTTGCTGTCCATCCCGTTTATACTTACTGTAGATTTCCTGAAAAGCAGTGGGAAAAGAGCGGGAAATCTCCTCTGTGATCGCTTCGACCCGCTCTGATGTACTGATCAGGATGAAGTCGTCTCCCCCAATGTGACCGATGAATTCGCTTCCCTCCCCCTCGTTGTGAATACTCTGCTCCAATAGTTGGGCGGTGCGGCGAATGATCTGATCCCCCACTTCAAAGCCGTAGCGATCATTAAACCACTTGAAACGATCGAGATCGCAATAGACCACCATAAACTCGCTTCCCCCCTCCAGGCGGCTCTGCAGTTCCCGTTCTATCGCGTTGTTTCCCGGCAGGCCGGTCAACGGATTGGCAAACGTAGCCATCTCCAGACGGATCGTCGTCATTTTGTCCAGCAGCGCTTGTACCGATACGACTCCCAAATAGCGGTCCTCATCGTCGATAATGATGACGACGTCGTAGAGATGATACGTTTCCCTAGCCATCGCTCTCCGTGCCACTTCACTGATATTTTCATTGCTCTTTACAATCAGCGGATTGCGATTCATCATCTGGGCTACAGGGCGCTCGTAGTACAGTGCGATACCGTATTGGCCTCCTAGCACCTGATATAATTGAAACCGCATCACAAGTCCGATCGGCTTGTCCTCTTCCAGTACGACGATCGACTCAATCCGCTGGTTTTGTTCAAAGATATGGTGAACCTCCCGCACTTTCGTCTGACAATCAACACAGCTTGTCTTGGTGATGATCTCGCCCACTTGCGGCGCATACATCCGTTGATAACGATATACCTCCTGCCGCTGCTCTTGCATTTGGTTGATCTGGTTCATCGCCGCCCCACTGGTTGACGTCAACCCTTTTACCGGCTTGCCAACGTAGTACCCTTGTGCATAAGGAACGCCCAGTTCGATCAAGGTTTGCAGTTCGCGCTCTGTTTCTACTCCCTCTGCGATGATCTGGCACTTCACTTTGTCCGCAAACTGGACGAATGTCTCCAGTAGAGCCTGTTTGATCGTATCGACATCAATGTTGCGAATGAGGGACATATCGAGTTTGATGTAGTCCGGGTAGATTTCGGCAATCGACTCTAAGCTGGAATAACCCGCACCAGCGTCATCGACAGCAATCAGATACCCCTTGCGCCTGTATTCTTCAATAATCTTGCGAAACATTCGGTAGTTGGTAATAGCATGACGCTCCGTAACTTCCAGGACGATGTTGTTCGGGCTAAGGCCCATTTCATCCAACCACTTAAACAGATTGCCCCGCAGTAAATACGGATCGTCAATCGCACGAGGATCGAGATTGATAAACAGCTTCTCAGACGGCTTCACATAACGGAGATGCTCCAACGCCCGCCGACGACAAATCTGTTCGAGGCGAAAAACGGTATCTGTCTCTTCCGCGTATGCAAACAGAGAGCCAGGAGAGTAAAACTGACTCTCCTCCGGTCCACGCGCTAATGCCTCCCAACCAAGTGGGATACCGTCACGCAGAGAGACAATCGGCATATAGACCGTGTGAATCGCCTCCTCGTAGAGAATGCGATGGTACTGGGTGATACTCGCATACTTCTCGGAGGTCAGCCCGTACTTGGCCATGTGTACGGCATGACGTACAGTGGTATAGATCTCCTTGGTGATGTCACGTCCAGGGAATACCGCGTAGCCGATGTGTATGCGCAGATCGCCGCGGCTGAATAACGGACTTTGCTGGTTCAACAGATTCTCGATTCGCTCCTGAAAGCTAATCGACAACAGCCGGTACTCTTCATCGCTTTTGATGAAGGGAAACGAGACGTAAACAGCGTAATCGTCCCCCCATAAATTTTGTACTCCCAACAGTTTTCCCGCCGCATCAAACAAATTTCTGGAGACGGCGTACAAAATTTTTTCGAATCGCTGCAGCAAATGTTTGGCAGCCAGATCACCGTATCGCGTCTCCACCTCTGTCAGCTTGACGATATCAACATAAAAAAGCAGCACCGAAGCTCCTCTGGCGATCTCCTGACTAATCAGAGACTTCAGGCGCATCTTTTTTTCCGTAAGAAAAATCGGCTGTTCCCGCAGCAGACGAAACCAACGTGACAACATGGGGATTTATTCCTCCTTCAATAGACCCATTATGGCAGTCAACTTTGAAGGAGATGTGAACCACTCATAAATATTCAATAAAAAAACAGTCCTTCATCAAAGAAGAACTGTTGATTCATTCTGTTATCTCTGAAGCTGAACGCTATCCGGGACGCGATCCAGACGAATCAAGTCGTCCAATGTTTCCCGCTCCACAACCAACCGCGCATTCCCGTCTTTGACGAAAACCACTGCTGGTCGCGTGATCCGGTTGTAATTGTTGGCCATCGCATATCCATAGGCTCCGGTACAGGGAACAGCCAGGATATCGCCAGAGCTGACGGGTGGCAGGGGCACGTCCCAGATCAGCATATCACCAGATTCACAGCACTTGCCGGCAATGGAGACCTGTTCACTTGCCTGTTCGTTCATCCGGTTGGCTACTGCAGCTTCATACTTGGCCTGGTAAAGTGCAGGCCGCAAGTTATCCGTCATGCCCCCGTCTACAGCAACGTATTTGCGAACGCCAGGTATCTCTTTTACCGATCCAATCTGATACAAAGTGGTGCCGCTCTCACCGACAATACTGCGGCCTGGCTCGATCCACAGCTCTGGGTAGGGGATCTTCCGTTGGTCAAACTCCCTCCGCACCGCTTCCGTCATCGATTGGATGTATGCCGCCGGTTCGCGAGGTGTGTCCCCCTCGACATAGCGGATTCCATATCCGCCACCAAGATTGACCACCTGGGCCGTATATCCCGTCGACTCGCTTACCTCTCGTAGAAACTCAGCAATATGGGCGACGGCCGCCACGAATCCGTCCGTCTCAAAAATCTGTGAACCGATGTGGCAGTGTACGCCCAACAGTTCCAGTGCTTCTCCCTGCAAACTTGTACGAATCGCTTGCAGCGCCTGCCCACTCTTCATGTCAAAACCAAACTTGGAATCCTGCTGACCAGTGGAAATGTATTCGTGTGTGTGTGCCTCCACTCCCGGAGTAATCCGCAGCAGAACCGATGCTGTTTTTCCCAGTTCTTTGGCCAGGAGATTGAGCATCTCCAGCTCGTAAAAATTATCAGCGACAAAGCAGCCAATCCCTGCCTCCAGGGCCATTGACAGTTCTTCCAACGATTTGTTATTGCCGTGAAAGTGAATCCGCTCGGCAGGGAACCCAGCCTTCAAAGCTGTGTACAGCTCACCAGCTGAAACCACGTCAAGCGACAGTCCTTCCTCCTCGACCAGTCTGCAGATCGCCATGGTGCAGAACGCTTTGCTTGCATAGGCAACCTGAAAAGAAAAACCGGTATCTTGAAACGCTCTGACAAACGCCCGGCAGTTGTCGCGAATCAGCTGTTCATCATATACATACAGCGGCGTACCGTACTCCTTGACCAGTTCCATCACATCACAGCCGCCAATCTCGAGATGACCTTGGCTGTTTATCCTGCTGGTACCATGTAAGTACATAATCTTCTCCTCCCCCACCCTCGCTCAATTCCGTATCATATAAGAAAAACAACTGACGCAATGACGCCAGTTGCTCGATAGGTCCATTCTACTGCGACAAGTCCTTGCTGAACATGGGCGAAGCAACTGTTCAGTAGGAGTTGTCTGACTCTACTTGCACGTTCGGCGAACCATGCTGCTTCTCGTTACTATACCACAGCGCGAGACAGCTTGACAATGGGAGATCATCCTATTGGCGAAACGGGTTCTGCGGCTTGACAATGCTAGGTCTCGTTTTCTTGTACGGGATGGCCATCCGGATCAGCACATCCTTCATAGCCTTGTGGTCAAACGGGATAAAGGGCCACAAGTATGGTGTGTCCAATGAACGGGTGAGCGCAAGGACGATCAAAACGAGCGTCATCCCAAGCACAAATCCAGGAACCGAGAAAAAGCCTACCATCAGCAGCAAAAACATCCGAACCAACCGATTGGCCAGACTCAGTTCATAACTAGGTGTTGCAAACGTGCCGATCGCCGCTACAGCTAGGTAGAGAATCACTTCCGGCGTAAACAATCCTACTTTCATCGCCACTTCGCCAATCAGGATAGCCGCGATCAAGCCCATCGCTGTTGCTAATGGAGTAGGCGTATGAATCGCAGCCATTCGCATTAGATCTACGCCTAATTCCGCCATGATAAACTGGGCAATCAAGGGCACACTGCCCTTTTCTTTGACACCGATGTAGTCCAGTTGTTCAGGAACTAGTGAGGGATGCAGTACCAAAAGCGCCCATAGTGGAAGCAAAAAGATCGAGGCGATGATGCCAAAAAATCGAACCCAGCGCAAATAGGCACCAACAACCGGCGTCTGCCTGTATTCCTCAGCGTGCTGAACGTGATGGAAGTAGGTGGTGGGCGTAATCATGACACTAGGTGAGGTATCGACGAAAACAAGGACATGCCCCTCAAACAGGTGGATAGCCGCTACATCCGGACGCTCCGTGTAGCGAACCAGCGGAAACGGATTCCACGATCTTCGGATAATGAACTCTTCCACCGTCTTTTCGGCCATCGGAATCCCGTCAATGTCGACATGTTGGATGCGATCCTTTAAGGCAGTGATCAGTTTCGGATTGGCAACGTCTTTCAGATAAGCCAGCGCTACATCCGTTTTGGAGCGCTTACCCACCTTCATGATCTCAAATCGCAGCCGTCCGTCACGTATCCGTCTCCGGGTGAGAGCTGTGTTGACAACGAGGGTTTCCGTGAAGCCGTCGTGCGCACCGCGGACTACTTTTTCCAGGTCTGGTTCTTCTGGAGTACGTCCCGGATACTTTTTGGAGTCGAGGATGATGGCCTGCTGCTCCCCTTCAATGACCAAACCGACTTGTCCCATCAGCACTTTATCCATGAACTCGTCGGTTGTCCCCACCTTCTCCATCTGGTAGAAGGGGATATATTTGTGGTACAGCTTCTCCAACTCTTCGGTATCCAGTTGGCTGCCTTCCACATTGTTCAGGTCGCGCAGCACCATCGTTACAATTTCATTGTCGGCAAATCCATTAATGTAGTACAGAACAATTCGCCGTCCGCCCACCTTCAGCTCATGAGCATCGATGTCAAAACTCTCGCCGACTCCCAGTTTCGCATCCAGATATTCTTTATTTTCATCCACGTTGGTCGATATGGGTCGACTCTCCCCTTCTTTGTTCCCCCGCAGGCTTGTCATGTTTACCACCCCACTCACTCCTTTCCAGAATCCATTCCACTGCTTTCCGCGTAACCGGGCAGCCGCGGCGAACGCTGTCTTTCCCCTGCATCTTTCCGATATCGCCGATTCCAATCACACAAGGAATCCGATATTTGTTGAGGATATCGACAGTATCACCGTAGATTCGGTTCTCCAGATGCTTGGCCGGATTTCCGTCTTTGTCGACTGCTTCCTCAATGATGTTGCCTTTGTTGTCTACGGAATACTTGACACTCGTGCCATGCACCCAGCGCGTATTGGAGGCAACGGCAATCACGCCAAGGACCTCCACATCAGGATGGAGCATCACATACTCGATCGCTTGCTCTCCAAGGCCGCGACCGTAATTCCCATTGTCATCAAACATGACCAATACGGGGTCGGCAGCAGCTTGCTTGATTAGCTCCACCACCTGTGATCCGCTCAGCGGCGTTGGGTTGCCTGCAGACAGCGAAATACATCGTCCACCCACCTGCTTGGCTACCGTCTCGATCGCCCGCTGGGCAACATGATCACCATCGGTGATAAGAATTACTTTGCGGGACTTCTCTCCCATATGTTCCACCACCACATGCTGGTCACCCTCTCGGCTTGAAGAGCAGCGAAGCAAGAAATCCAAAAACAATCGCAGCGGATATACCAGCACTGGTAACCTCAAAGATACCTGTCAACACCCCGACAATACCGTGCTGCTCGGCTTCTGCTATCGCTCCGTGGTACAACGAGTGTCCGAAACTGGTAATCGGTACAGTAGCTCCTGCACCGGCAAACTCGATAAATGGATCGTATACACCGACAAAGTCGAGCACGACACCTGCAACAACGAGTGTACTCATCACGTGGGCCGGTGTCAGCTTGACCACGTCCAGCAGCAGCTGGCCAATCACACAGATCAAGCCGCCCACCACAAATGCGATTACATACTCCACTGCTCTTACCCCTTCCAATGAACTGGCGCTGCTTCGTCGATTTACTTCCTAGCAAGCCAGAATCTGAAGTGCCCTGGAGAGGGTACTTCCAATGAACTGGCGCTGCTTCGTCGATTCCACTTGAAAACTACTGTCGTTTTGCATCAGAATACTTCCAAGGCTACGGCGTGAGCAATACACGGGATGGAACTACCCTGTTGGTAACTAACCGGACTAAGAAGCGCTCCTGTCGCACAAACCAGAACCTTATTCAGTTGACCTCTCTGCAGTTGGGAAACGAGATAACCATACGTAACGGCAGCGCTGCTGGCACATCCGCTCGCACCGGCAAACACCTGCTGTTCCGGCGAATAGATCATCAACCCGCAGTCATCGTAGACGTGTTCCAGATCAAATCCCTCCTTGCGCATCAGCTCCTTGGCAATCGGGTACCCCACCGCAGCCAGGTCACCCGTGACGATCAGATCGTAGTCCTGCGGTTGACGCTGAGTATCGCGAAAATGGGCCGCCAGTGTGGAAACAGCTGCAGGAGCCATCGCTGTGCCCATGTCATAGGGATCGGTAATACCCAAATCCAAGACTCGTCCCAACGTCGCGTAGGTTATCGCAGGACCGCTCCCATCTCTTCCCACCAGAGCAGCACCTGCGCCAGTCACCGTCCACTGTGCGGATGGCGGTTTTTGTCCACCGTACTCAGTGGGATAGCGGTACTGGCGCTCTGCGGTGGCATTGTGACTGCTGCAGGCTGCAATCACATGGTCGGCGAATCCGGCATCTACCAGAGCAGCTGCATTAGCCAAGGTCAACATCGATGTGGAACATGCGCCATACATGCCCATGAGCGGCATTCCCAGCAACTCTGCAGCAAACGATGTCGTGATATTTTGGTTGAGCAGATCACCTGCGAGAATCAGGTCCACATCCTCTTTAGACAGTCCGCCCTTCTCAAGGGCGATTGTGACGGCATCTTCCATCAGTTTTCGTTCGGCTTTTTCCCACGAATCCTGACCGGCATACAGATCGGAATGAACCTTGTCAAAAAAGGTTGCGAGCGGACCTTCCCCTTCTTTCGGGCCAACGACGGCCGCTGATGCTTTCAAACGCACATTACCAGTAAATTTCCACGTTTGCTTTCCAAGTTTTCGCGATGGCGCAGTCAGGTTTGTCACAACTGACACCTCCTCCCCACTAGGCCAGCCCGAATAAGCTCTTGATCAAGCCAGCGATGAAGGCCGCCACTACTCCAAATACGATCACCGATCCAGCTAGTTTAAACATATTTCCGCCTACTCCCAGCACATACCCCTCGCTGCGATGCTCAATTGCCGCTGATGCAATCGAGTTGGCAAAGCCCGTCACAGGTACGGCTGAGCCTGCTCCGGCATACTGACCAATGTTGTCATATACACCCAGGCCCGTCAGCAGAACGGAGAGAAAGATCAGCGTTGCCACCGTTGGATTGCTGGCTGTCTTCTCCGTAAAATCAAAGACGGCGATGTAAAAGTTCTGCAGCCCCTGACCAAGCAGACAGATCATTCCACCAACCCAAAAGGCCCGCCAGGAGTTGAGCAGTACATTGCGTCTTGGCTGAAACCTCGCTGCCTGCTGCTTGTACCGTTCCTTGGTCAGCTGCTGGAGCCGCTGATTGGATTTCGTCGCCATCGCTGATCACATCCTTTCTACATAACGTTTTGACGGTATCGAGTTGATTTGCACAGATAGTTTTCCTGTTTCCAGACGAATCTATAAGCGGATTTTATTACCACACTCATAAATGGAGCAACCACTGCAAACCTGAACCCAGCACCTTGCCCAAAACCATTGCCATCAGCAGGGCGATGATATACCGATTCATCCGCAACCGCTTAGCGAGAATGGGAAAAACGTTGAGGACTTCAGTCAAGCCGGCCGCCAGCATCCCAACAAAGATCCCCGCAAACAATCCCCAAAAAAGTGTTGTGTAACGGCTAGCGTTGTACTTGAGATGAAAAAAATCGGTCACGGTGAAAAACAGAGCCCCACAGACCAATGCCCACTCGTACCACCTGATATAGCGGCGGCTATTGGTTAGCTGCGTCAACCTGGGAATAATGTCGAGAACGGTTATAAAGGCAACCAGGCCGCTGCCGACGGCCAATCCTCCACCCAACCCTACCACGATCAGCAAGAATAGCTGGATCATGCTCATGGTTTGGTCTTTTCGTTCTCCTTGTTTTCGTACTGCAAGTAGTACTGGTCAACGTTTTGCTGATAGAGAAACAATTCCACTTCCAACGGACTTGGTTCTTCATTGATCCGCTTTCGAAAGAGATGATTAAAAAACAGCACCATCCCCAATCCGATCCCCAAAGAATAGGGAATCTGCAGCAGCAGCGGCTGTTGATTGTGCTCACCCGTAATCAGATAGTAAAGTCGCTGATGGACCTGAAGCATGCTGACATCCGTGTGAAAGTTCATGATGGCTAATCCCGAGCCGATAAACAGAACCACCCACACAAAACCTACCAATAATAAATTGGGATTCCGGTGCGGACGGGCCACTTCCACGATTATTTGTGGTGCACCCTGAACCTCTAGTGGCACTTCGGGAAGCATCTGCCGCAACTTGCCGATCACCTGCATAATATCAATGATAATCAAATCCCCATCTTCCGGTTTGACTTGGTAAACGTGCAGTTTGGCGATACCCTTTTCTTTTTCTCCATCCCAGTACAGCTGGCAGATATCGCCAAGCGAGATCACTGCACCTGGTTTGACTGACAGACGCTTGCGCAGGCGCAGATACAACGGCTCGCTCATCAAGCTCCCTCCTCTGACAGGCTGGTTATAGGCTAGTATGTGCCCCGGACAACAGGAAAATGCAACAGGCGCGCGACCCTGACCCCCATGCCAAGAAGGAGGACAAAAAAAGACCAGATCAAGCTACTGCTCAATCTGGTCGCGTATCGTTTTTAAGATTCGTTTTTCCAACCGAGAAACCTGCACCTGTGAGATGCCCAGACGCTCCGCTACCTCCGACTGCGTCTGATCCCTGTAGTACCTGAGGTAGACGATCAGTTGTTCTCGCTCGCTCAGCCGACTGATCGCATCTTTGATCGCGATCTTGTCAAACCATTTTCCCATGTTGTCATCAGCAATCTGATCAATCAGCGTGATGGGATCTCCGTCGTTTTCAAACACGGTTTCGTGGATCGAAGAAGGTGCCCGGCTTGCCTCTTGGGCAAACACAACATCTTCCGGGCTGATGCCCAGCGCTTCGGCCACTTCGCCCACAGTAGGCGAACGTCCGAAGTGCTTATACAGCTCGTCTTTGGTGCGGCGCACCTTGTTGGCCGTCTCTTTTAGCGAACGGCTTACTTTTACCGTCCCATCATCTCGCAGGAAACGCTGTATCTCGCCGATAATCATCGGCACTGCGTAAGTGGAAAACTTGACGTCATAGTTCAGGTCAAACTTGTCCACGGCTTTCAAAAGCCCGATACAACCGATCTGGAACAAGTCATCCGCTTCATAGCCACGGTTGATAAACCGCTGTACGACTGACCACACCAAGCGGATGTTGCTGTTTACCAGACATTCGCGGGCCTCGGCATCCCCGCTTTGACTCTTTGCAATCAACTTTTTTACTTGTTCATTCGTCAAAAACGGCTGACCTGGTTGTTTGATTTCAGCTCCCATGGCATTACCCCTAGTTTTGCATGGCTTTTGCGAAGGAGAGACGCTTGGTCATGCGTATTCTCGTTCCTTTTCCGACGCTGGTTGCCACCTCGATTGAATCCACAAAGTTCTCCATAATGGTAAAACCCATACCCGATCGTTCCAGCTCCGGCTTTGTCGTGTACAGCGGCTGCATCGCTTGATCCAGGTCGTCGATGCCCTTCCCGTTATCTTCAATGACCAGTTCAATTAAGTCATCCTGGATCGATACCTCAATGTAGACGATCCCCTCCGGATTTTCTTCGTATCCGTGGATGATGGCATTGGTGACCCCTTCTGATACGACCGTCTTGATCTCTTCCATCTCCTCCATCGTCACATCCAACTGGGAGATAAACGATGCGACAGCGACACGGGCAAACGATTCATTTTGGCTGAGGGCAGCAAACTGGAGGCGCATGAAATTCCGCAGACTCACTTACGCCACCCCCAATACGTGCAAAGCTTCTGCTTCGCTCTCACGAAACTTGATCACTTTAAACAGTCCCGACATTTCGAAGATCCGTTGAACGGTCGGATTGATCGAACAAACAACCATCTCTCCCGAACGGGCTGATACCTGTTTATACCGCCCAAGAATCACACCGATTCCGGAACTGTCCATAAACTCCAGGTCTTTTAGACTTAGTACAATGTGACGTATATCCGCATTACGAAGAACCTCATCCACTTTGTTACGCAGATCGTTAGCCGTGTGATGATCCAGCTCTCCTCGCAGGCGAACGACGAGAACATCGTGTTTCGTCTCCATGTCGACAGACAGACTCATGTTCGGAACACTCCTCTTCCCGTTGATAGACTCTCTTTTCTCCGCACCAGCAGGCAATTCCTCCCAGTCGACAAAAGAACAAAAAAATCGAGAAGCCATGTCGATTCCGGGACATCTCGATTCTTTGCGTAGATTGTCAGGAGTGATAGTGGATCAAGATTTGCTTGGATGTTCGCTTGAGAATCTCCCACAGGCTTGCTTGCTGTATCGTTTTTTCCGGATGCAGATCGATACGGGCAACCTCGACTCCATCCTTTTTGATGAATATATGACCGATCACCTCTTCCTTTTTCAAAGGAGCCTGGACAAATGACTTGACCACCACTTCCCGTGTAAACATCTCCGGTTTTTCGCCGCGTTTGGTAAGCAGACTCACATCTTGCGAGGTGACCGCATTGACTAGCGGTTCTCGTCCTTTATCGACCGAAAGCTGCTTTACGGGTTCCCCTTTTTTGTAGATAGGGTACACTTGGTAATGATTAAAGGCGTAGTTGAACATGGCGGTTACTTCACTGTTGCGTGTTTTGGTGTCCGGTTCGCCAAGCACCACGGCAATCACCCGCATGTTGTTCCGTTTCGCCGTAGCGGACAGGCAGTATTTGGCTTGTGAGGTGTAGCCCGTTTTTAAACCGTCTACCCCCTCATAAAAACGTACCAGTCGATTGGTATTGACCAACCAGAATGGATTGTTGCTTTCCTTGCGAAGGTAATCCTGATAGATTCCCGTATACTTGGTGATCAGTTCGTATTTCAGCAGTTCTCGCGACATGATCGCGATGTCGTGGGCGGTTGAGTAGTGGTCGGGAGCGGGCAGTCCGTTCGAGTTGACAAAATGGGTGTTTTTCATCCCCAACTGCTTGGCCCGCTGGTTCATCTTGGCGACAAACGCTTCTTCTGTTCCGCCGATGTGCTCAGCCATTGCTACGGAAGCATCATTGCCGGACGCGACCGCGATTCCTTTGATCATATCTTCTACGGTCATCGTTTCACCAGCTTGCAGGAAGATCTGCGAGCCACCCATGGAAGCAGCGCGTTCACTGGTTCGCACGGTATCCGTCAACTTCAACTCTCCGCGGTCAATCGCTTCCATGATCAACAGCAGGGTCATAACCTTGGTGATGCTGGCTGGAGGCAGTTTTTGGTGACTGTTTTTTTCGTACAGAACGGTTCCTGAATCCATCTCCATCAGAATGGCTGAGGTGGCCTTTGGCGCCATATTCAACTCAGGAGCTGCTTCCGATGCAGCCAGGACTGGCGAGGAAAAAAAGACGAAACAAAGGATGGTACAAACCAGACTGCGATATCTGCTTTTCATGACGCTCTCTTCCCTCCATTTCATGCTCTTATTCTCTCCAAGGATAGAGGAAAATATTCACAAAAAAGAGGGTGTCCCAAAAGCCATGAATAATGGCTGAGGGATCCCCCTTTTTTTTCAATCTAGAAAAACAAAAAGAAACCATCCTTTGGTAAAATGTAAGTGCGACCCAACACATACAAAAGGAGTGGTTTCTTTGTACATTCAATATACCATGGATCAACTTTGTTTACCAATGGATGTAGAAGAGGACATTCCCGCCAATCATCTCGTTCGTGTGGTCAACGCCGCTGTCAATCGTCTCGACGACGCCATCTTTGACGCGGCTTACCCCGGAGGCGGACGAGACAGCTATCACCCCAAGATGCTCACCAAAATCATCATCTATGCCTACACCCAGCGCATCTACTCTTCTCGCCAGATTGCCAAGGCCGTCCGTGAAAACATAATGTTCATGTGGATCGCAGGCAGACAACGTCCGGACTTCCGCACCATCAACCGCTTTCGCTCGGAACGAATGAAACCCGTACTGGAGACTGTGTTTACCGCCATTCTTCAATTCTTGGTCGAGGAGAATTACGTGCAGCTGGAGCATTACTTTGTGGACGGTACCAAGATCGAAGCCAATGCGAATCGGTATACGTTTGTTTGGGGAAAGGCTGTCGTCAAGCACAAAGCCAAGCTCCAGGAGAAAGTGAAGACCTTGTTTGCCACCATTGAGGAAGCCGAAAAGCAAGAAGAAGGAGCGCACGGGGGCCAAGATCTTCGCGAGCTGGGCGAGTCCTCTACCCTCACAAGTGAAAAGCTGGAGCATGCCGTCAAGCAATTGGAGGAACGCCTGCAGGAGAAGCCAAAAGACAAGCCACTAAAGAAGGCGGTTCGCACCATCCGCAAAGACCTGCTTCCTCGCCTCCAAAAGTATGAAACACATGAGAAGATACTAGGCACTCGAAATAGTTACAGCAAAACGGACCCTGACGCTACCTTTATGCGAATGAAGGAAGACCACATGCGAAACGGCCAGCTCAAACCTGGCTACAATGTGCAGATTGGCACCGAAAATCAATTCATTGTCGGCTACAGTGTGCATCAGCGGCCGACCGATACGCGCTGCTTTATCCCTCATCTTGAAAAAGTAAAGGCGCAGATCGGAAAGCTACCGAGAAGCGTCATCGCAGATGCGGGTTATGGCGGCGAAGAGAATTATGACTATCTCGAACAAAACGAAGTCGAAGCCATCGTCAAATACAGCACGTATCACCGCGAAAAAAGCAAGGCATGGCAAAGGGACATCAGCAAGATCGACAACTGGACGTATAACAGTGAGCAAGATACGTGGACATGCGCAGCGGGGCAAACCCTCCATTTCCGAAGAGAGAGCAAGGAGAAAACGGAAAGTGGATACGAAATCGTGTACCGTCATTACAGAAGCGCCGGTTGCGAGGACTGTCCGTTGAAGTCTCAGTGTACGAAAGCCCAAGGCAATCGCGAAGTCAAAGTCAGCATGAAGTATTTGCGGCTAAAGAACCAAGCAAAGCAGAAGCTCCGCAGCGAAGAAGGGTATGCCCTGGCAGTGAGGCGCATGATTGAGCCGGAGCCCGTGTTTGGTGCTATGAAGAACAATCGAGGGTTCAAAAGGTTCCTGCTTCGAGGCTTACCGAAAGTAAGTCTGGAGGTCGGGTGGCTTTCCCTTGCCCACAATTTGCTCAAGAAGGCTGCAGTGGACGCCCAAAGACAAGGAGCTAAGCGAGAACAGGTCGCTTAGCTCCTTTGTTTTTTGTTTCTTCCGAGACTTATCTAATTTTTTTTCTGATGAGGTCGTTCCTAAGTTTACTTTTGGGACACCCTCGTTAGTCCTTACGAGATGACGAACCGTTTCACTTGTTTGGCTAGATCGTCGGCTAGTTTCTTCAGATTCTCTACGTTTTCCGTCATCTGGGCAATCGAGTCAAGCTGCTGATCGATCGTCCCCACTACGCCACCGATGGAGCCGTTGATTTCATCTGACATGGCAGAGAGTCGCTGCATGGAGGAGATGACCACCTGATTGCCCGCCGCCATTTCCTCCGAGGTAGCCGTCATCGCTTCACTCTGTTCGGCAGCTGACTGAATCTCCCGGAGAATGTGCTGGAAAGACTCCCCTACTGTTTCGACTGCGTTCAGTCCGTCGCCAACCATTTGTACGACTTGGTCCATGTTGCCGCTCATATCAGTAGCTTCTTCGTTAATCGAGTGGGCGATGTTGGCAATTTTTTCTGAAAAGGCACTGCTTTCCTCCGCCAGCTTGCGTACCTCGCTGGCCGCTACGGAAAAACCTCTCCCCGCTTCTCCCGCGCGTGCCGCTTCGATTGCAGCATTGAGCGCAAGCAAATTCGTCTGGGATGCGATCGTCGTAATCATCTCCACGATGCTGGTGATCTCCTTGGCTCGGTCGCGGAGGCTGTGCATCCGTTTTGTCGTCTGCTCCACTTCCGTAGTTACGTTCCTCACTTTGTCGATTACTTCTTGTACCAGGGTGACTCCGCTCTGTGCACGTTCAAATGTACGAGTGGTCGCCGTTGAAGTAGACTCGGCTGCAATCGCCACCTGTTCGACGCCCTGTGAGATCTCTGTCACGGTGGCAGCTGCTGACTGGACCTCTTTCGTCTGCTGACCGACCCTCTCCGAAATCACACCAATATTGTCGGAGATCTGATCAACAGCCTGCCGGTTTGATTGGGCGAACACATGGAGATCCTCTGCCGCTTCGTTTAGATGAGAGGCTTGCCCCTGTACCAAAGAGATCAAACCGCGTAGTTCCCCTACCATCCGGTTCATCGTTTGGCCAAGCAGTGCCAATTCATCGTTTCCGCGCACATCTACCTGTATATTGAAGTCTCCACTGCCGATGCGCTGCATGTCCTGGGCGATCTGATGAAGGGAGCGGCGAATGCGCCGTGCAAACCACCAAATGCAAAGTGCAGCCAGCAAGATGATCGGAATACTGATCAGCAGGAAAAACTGCCCCATATGATCCACTTCACCGTAAATCTCATCAACGGAGGTGGTAAGCACGATGTTCCAGCCAATGGAAGGGATTGGCGCAAATGCAGCAAAGGAAGAATCACCGTTTCGGTCATAGATCAAACTGCTGCTTTGCTGCTGTTTCATCCGTTCCAACATTTCCTGATAAGCAGGATCTTTGTGCAGTTCCAGCGTGTTGTTGTGTTTGGTGTCACGATGTGCGATCACCAAGCCATTTCCATTGACCATGTAGGCGTATCCCTGCTCCATGAATGGAATCGCGGATACTTTATCGATAAGCTGCTGAATGGAGAAGCCGACAACGAGAACACGACTCGGGTCACTATTTTGATCACCGATTGGAGCTGCGATGTAGAGGACGCTTCGCTCCGCACCGGGGACAATTTCTTCATCTGATATGTATGTCGCTTTGGTTTGCACAGCCTGTTTAACGTACTGTTTGTCGACAAAGTTCTCATCGATTTTGCCTGTCAGCGAAAACAACTGTTGGCCTGTCGTTCCGTTCAACAGGAATACCTTGATCACCTCTGGATGGCTTTGCGCCAAGAGACGGAACTGCTCCAGAATCAACGTCTCCAAATCGGTGGTCATCACCCGTTTGGATGCCGTCGCTTTCGTCGAGTTGATCAATCCTTGCAACCATTCTTCCGTGCTGGCACTGTGCTGCTCTGCCAACATTTTAGCCTGTCTGGAGGTTATGCTCATCAACGTTTCTTTGGAATACGTCAAGGCAATGAATTGAGATAATACCATAATAAGGATGACAAGAACAATTCCAAACCCAACCATCTTTCTGGCAAGCGAACCGTTCATTTGCTTCATCTGCTCCGGTTTGCCATCTTCGTTTGACCATTGCTTCTTCTCTTTGCTCCCCAACAGCCGACTCCACCCTTTTTGACTAGGACCAAGGAACTCTCTTTTTTTCGTCGTGGTCATCATGAAGCCCCCTTTCATACATGCCGGATCCAATAATAAATTCTCTTTTTCCCGTAAAAATCCTTCTTTTGAACCAATTTTCCATCAGGTCTTCTGGATCATTCCCTTGTATCCTTTTTCATTTGCAGTAGCTTGAACAGAGGTTACTTAGAAAAGACCATAAAAAATAAGACGGGTTCCCTAATGAGAAGGGATCCCCTCTGTCGTTGTTCATCAATCTCACATCATTGCTTTCTTGGTCTTCCTTGCTTTTTTGCTGCTGTTTTTTTATGTTGGATCGACTAAGAGGCCGAACGTTCGGTAACCCGCTGCAGCCGCTTCCGCTCTTGATACGTACGACACTACAATGATAAATGGCACAAGCGTGAGCAGGATCAGCAGCATGCCATCCACAAACGCCCACGAGAAAATGGATTGATGATATATGTTGCCTACAATTCTGACGATGAAGTCGATGGCGATTTGAAGTTGAAACGCGTAAAAGAACCAAACCGTCCATCCCAAGCCAAAAAGATAAAACCAACCGTACCATTGAATCACCTTTTTTTCATGATCGGTTACATACTCCCACATGGCTAGCTCATCGTCCGAGAGTCTAAAGAAAAACCTGCGCAAATAAAGCCTTGTGTTGGCGAGCAAGTTCTGACAGCGGAACAGTGTAGTAAAAACGTAATATATGTCGGTCTCCATAAAAAACATGAATTGAAAAACGAGCGACATGATGATGATCAGATTCACCATCTGCAAGAAGGCAACGACCTCGATGGGGACCGAAAGCCACCCTACATCGTGTGCAAACAGAACCCAGATTCCAAGGGACAAAAAAGTCACATCCCATGCCATCCCCGCGAAGTAGGCCCGGTATCGTTTTGCAGGGGGAAGCAGCACGATATTGGACATGTTTGTTTCAGCAACGGCAAAAACAAGCCGATGGCTGAGTCCGATGCGACTGCCCACTCCGAGGGAACGAGCGGCCATCAAGTGAGCCAATTCGTGTAAAAAGACCAGCACCCAACCTGTGGCAAAAGCAACAATCAGGGATATGGACAGGGAAGGGGAGAAAAACAGATCGGCATGCTGTGGAATCAACCCTGGCTGCAGCAGACAAAGCAAGACAGCGGAGAGAAATAGGATGAGATATAGACCAAACGAGATACGAGTTTTTCTTCGACGATTTGTTTCACTTCGGCGACCGTCTTTCCCTGATCAAGCAGATGAATAATCTGTACTCCGATAGTCGGGGTACAATGTAGTTGCTCACATCGGGTCGGCCAATTAAGATTTCCTCCTCGTTCTCCTCTCTAGACTGCAACTCGTGCATGATGAGGATGCTGTCTTCCGATACCTGCACGGTCAGCACTCCTTTCTCTATCCTCTACGAACGAATTCGGGAATGCCCGTATCATATTGCCCCAGTACTTGAAAGATACGGTGTTCACCCGTCCCCCTCCCGCATGTCGGGCAATCGGCTTCATTCCTTCCCCATTCGATGACTGTATTCTTCTCAAAGGTATGTAAACGAATCGAGATGATTTTATTCAGAGACTGAACCTCTGCAATCCCCGTTATCAGATTCATCGCTTCTGCTGCGATCATACCGGTTGTGATCATCACATTGGGACAGACAGCGGCGGTGGGGTGGCGATAATTGGATTCCATCACTTCTGATAAAAAGCGAGGATAGCTCTCTTCCCTGCTGCGGTGCAAATGCAGGCAATCGACACAACCGGTCTACCCGGGAATGATGGTGTATACCATTCCCTCTGTCAGATTGATGCCTCCCCCGATCAAGGGAATACCCAGCTCTACACACGCCTGGTTGACCATACGCTGCAGAATGACAAATGGTTGATCAGCGGCTAGCAAGACAAGATCGCTCCCTTGTATCGCTGTACGAATCTCGTCTACCGATCTCAATTGGACAGAAAGCGTCTCAATCGCAAGGTCAGAATTGAACTCATTGACGAAGGTTTGAGCAACCTCTATCTTTTTGCGTCCTATATCACCCTCTTTAAACATGAACTGCCGGTTTAAATTACTCAACTCTACTGTATCAAAATCCAAAATCCGGATATGGCCAAATCCCAGCCCGGTCAAATTAACCAGAATACTGGAGCCAAACGCTCCCATGCCAAGGACAGTGACCCTTGTTTGCAAAAGCTTTTCCTGTACGGCGTACGGACTGTAGTGTGCATCGGTAAAAAAAGAGAAATAGCGAACGTTGGCTTTATATCTCTCCCGTTGCCGATCTGTCAAGCTATTTTGGGTGCCGAACGATTCATTCTCGATAAACCCAAGAGTATTTAATTCATCAATAGCCTCCTGAACATCTTCCAAGTCTAACTCCCGATACTTCAACAACAGCTCGTTGTGAATCACTTCCACCGATCGACTTCCATCCAACATTTTTGTCAGTTCGCTTACAAATCCTATTTCATCTTCTACATCAACCGCAATCCCGGGAACATCGCCCAGACGAAGCGAACGATCGTCAAACCGGTAAATGGGGTGAATCGCTTTAAATTTGGGATACAAATCTACCGCCACTCGCCTCTCCTCCCCCAAAAATGAAGTAAGAAGAGAGACGGCATAAGACCATGCCGTCATCTCTTCGTGTCAAAAACCTGAACGTGATTCATCTGAGGTGTTTAAACGTTGGACGTGAAAACCGTCGTGCGAACACTTTCCACTTTTTTTGCCTTAATTTTCATAAATTCTAAACTCACAAAATATTTTGTATTTTATTACAATTTTTATTATAAAGACAATCCTGTGCCTGTCAATAATATTTTTTTGATTTAAGATTTTTTGTTTTGCTCCAAGGAAAAAAAGAGCCTGAAAATCGGTACTTTATCATACCGATCCCCAGGCTATAGAAACAATTCCTGCTTTTTTTGTCCTACACGGTCACTATCTAGTAGACAGTCGACAACTACCTAATCGTGTGTACGATTTCAACATGGACTAACTGTACAGATGACAAGCCGCATAGTGTCCTGGCTCTACCTCTTTCCACACTGGTTCGATCTCCGCACACTCCGGCATTGCTTTCGGACAGCGAGTCCGGAAATGACAGCCGCTCGGCGGGTTCATCGGGCTAGGGACATCACCTTCCAGGACAATCCGCTCCCGCTTCCGCTCAATCTCCGGATCCGGGATCGGAATCGCTGACAGGAGGGCTTGTGTATAAGGGTGGAGCGGTTTGTCGTACAACTTGTCGCTCTCAGCAATCTCCACCATTTTCCCCAAGTACATCACGCCGACACGGTCGGAGATGTATTTCACCATTGACAGGTCATGGGCAATAAACATGTAGGTCAAGCCCATTTTTTCCTGAAGTTGTTCCAACAGATTGACTACCTGCGCCTGCACCGACACATCAAGTGCCGAGATCGGCTCGTCACAGACAATAAACTTCGGCTCTACCGCCAAGGCACGGGCAATCCCGATCCGCTGACGCTGTCCCCCGGAGAATTCATGAGGGAACCGGTTCATGTGCTCAGGGTTTAGGCTGACGAGCGAAAGCAGTTCTTGAATCCGCTCTTTCCGTTTTTGGCCTGTTGCCAAGCCGTGGATGTCCAATGCCTCTCCGATGATGTCGCCAACGGTCATCCGCGGGTTAAGGGATGCGTACGGGTCTTGGAAGATCATCTGCATGCTGCGCCGCATCGCCTTCATTTCCTGTGCATTCAGCTGATTGATGTTTTTGCCGTCAAATATTACTTCGCCTGCTGTCGGCTCATACAGACGCAGAATGGTTCTGCCTGCCGTCGACTTTCCGCAGCCTGATTCACCTACGATCCCCAGCGTTTCGCCACGCTTGATATCAAAGGTGATGTCATTGACCGCCTTTAACGTATGGTCGCCTACTTGAAAGTATTTCTTCAGGTTGCGAACCTGTAACAACGCTTCTTGATTTGACAAAGTTGCCCCTCCTTCCTAAGAACCAACTCGGCTTTGTGCGAGCGGATGCTGCAGCCAACAAGCCGTCTTTTGTGTTTTGCTTACCTCACCTAGTTCGGGATCGATCTCCTGGCACACCTTCATCGCTGACTCGCAGCGGGCAGTGAATCCGCAGCCCACCGGCGGTCTCAACAGGTCCGGCGGCGTACCGAAGATCGGGGTAAGCGGTTCGTCCTTGTTCAGGTCGAGGCGCGGAACTGAACGAAGCAGCCCTTTTGTATAGGGATGCTGCGGGTTGTAGAAAATATCGTCAACCGTTCCAGTTTCAATCACTTTCCCGGCATACATGACGATGACCCGGTCACAAACCTCGGCAACAACCCCCAAATCGTGGGTAATCAAGATAATGGAGGTATCCATTTTCTGCTGCAAGTCTTTCATCAGTTCAAGGATCTGCGCCTGAATGGTCACGTCAAGTGCTGTCGTCGGCTCGTCGGCGATCAACAGCTTGGGTGAGCAGGCGAGCGAGATCGCGATCATCGCACGCTGACGCATTCCACCGGAAAATTGGTGAGGGTACTGATCGATCCGTTTATCCGGCTGAGGAATCCCAACCATCTCAAGCAGTTCAACAGCGCGGCTGCGAGCTGCCGATCTACTCATTTTCTGGTGCTTGATCAAGCCTTCAACGATCTGGTTTCCTACCGTCATCGTTGGATTAAGGGATGTCATCGGATCCTGGAAGATCATGCCGATATCTTTTCCGCGAATTTCTTCCATGTCCTTGTTCGATTTTTTGACTATGTCCTGCCCTTGAAAGAGGATTTCCCCTGATTTGATTTCACCTGGAGGCATCGGGATCAGCTTCATCAATGATTGTGCGGTCACCGACTTCCCACAGCCGGACTCGCCGACAATCGCCACTGCCTCCCCTTTATTCACGTGAAAGTTTACGCCGCGAACAGCTTTTACTTCACCGGCATAGGTGTGAAAAGATACGTGCAGATCGTTTACTTCGAGTATGCGCTCCATTATGCTCCCCCCTATTTCCGCAGTTTTGGATCTACGGCGTCGCGTATACCGTCACCTAACAAGTTAAATGCCAGCATGGTGATACTGATGAATATAGCCGGGAACAGCAAACGCCACGGGTAGTAGCGCATCGCAGATAATCCCTCGGAAGCCATCGTTCCCCATGATGCGACCGGTGCGGAAACACCAAGACCGAGGAAAGAAAGGAAGGACTCCGTGAAAATCGCCTGCGGTACGGTCAGACTGAGCGTAACCAGAATCGGGCCCAGTGCGTTTGGAATCAGGTGTTTGAAGATAATCCGTGCATTGTCCGCCCCCAGTGAACGAGCCGCCAGTACGAATTCCTGGGCTTTTAACTGTAGAACTTGACCACGCACGATCCGAGCCATCCCGATCCAACCGGTAATGGTCAAGGCGATAATGATTGTCCCCACCCCAGGTGAGAGCACAACCAGCAACAGGATAACGACCAGGAGGTACGGTACAGCGTACAAAATATCGGCAAAACGCATCATGTACTCGTCGACTCGTCCTCCGAAGAACCCAGCAATACCGCCCCAGATCACCCCGATGATCAAATCTATGATCCCGGCGGCAAATCCTACCTCCAGCGAGATCCGGGCCCCATGCCAGATACGGACGAACACGTCACGTCCCAGATCGTCGGTGCCAAACCAGTGTTCAGCAGACGGCGCTTTGTTCTTATTGGTTAATTCAGTCGTATAATAATCGTGGGAGCTGAAAAACGGTACGAGAATGGC
The DNA here is from genome assembly GCF_020923435.1 of Brevibacillus humidisoli. Taxonomy (NCBI): domain Bacteria; kingdom Bacillati; phylum Bacillota; class Bacilli; order Caryophanales; family Paenibacillaceae; genus Brevibacillus; species Brevibacillus humidisoli. Next base: position 2,094,327 of record NZ_CP087263.1, read on the forward strand.
ACAAAGCATCAGCAGGATCAGAAAGACCAACGAGGCCATCGCTACCTTATTCTTTTTCAGTCGGCGCCACGCATCTGCCCAAAAGGAAAGGGACGGACGCTTGATTTGTTCGGCCTCGTGAAGATCTACAGAGATGGGCTGGAAATGTTCTTTTGTCAGTTGCATCGCTATCCTACTCCTTTCCGCCGCCGGCCAGTTTAATCCGAGGATCGACTAACGTATACGCCAGGTCGACCAACAGTACGAGAACCACGAGAATGATAGCGTAAAAGACAGTCGTTCCCATGATCACCGTATAGTCACGGTTGCTGATCGAGATCACAAACTCACGTCCCAAGCCAGGAACACCGAAGATCCGTTCTACGACAAACGAACCGGTGAGAATATTGGCGCTGAGCGGGCCCAGGTAGGTGATAACCGGCAGCAAGGCATTGCGAATCGCATGCTTGACAGTAGTTGTAAAGGTACTTAGTCCCTTCGCCTTGGCCGTCTTGATGTAGTCCTGGCTCATCACCTCAATCATGTTGGAACGGGTCAACCGAGCGATAAAGGCCAGTGGCAGTGCTGCCAACGCAAATGAGGGTAGTACCGTATACTCAAACCCTTCCCACTGAGCGATCGGAAACCAGCCTAATTTGATCGAAAAGATATATTGGTAAAAAGAGGCGAGAATAAAGTTGGGTACGGACAGCCCCAACACGGCAATCACCATCGCTGAATAGTCCTGCCATTTGTTGTGTCGCAAAGCTGCAATCACGCCGAGGGTGATTCCACCGAAGATCGCAATGGCGAGAGATTGCAAGCCCAGATGCAAGGAAACGGGAAAGCCGCGTTCAATGATCTGATTAACAGTGGATGATTTCTCTTTAAAAGATGGCCCCAGATCCCAGGTAACGACCCGGCCCAAATATTCAACGTATTGCTCATAGAGCGGTTTATCCAAACCATAGTACTTGTTTAGTGCCGCCTCAATCTCTGGTGGTACCTGTCTCTCTGCGGTGAACGGTCCGCCTGGCACAGCCTGCATCAGCCAGAACGTGGCGGTGACGATGAGAAACAGCGCAACGATCATGTATACAATGCGCTTGCCGATATAGCGAATCAATGTGACTTACCCCCTCATGTGGATTAGCTGCTTTCACTTCCCATTTTCACACTGCCGGGTGAGTGCGCCCCCACAGTGCAAAAATCGATTGTGGAATAACCCCATCCGGAGCGATGCTCTCCTGTTTTCTCTCTCTATTTTTTGAACGGTCTGCAAAAGTTAAGGTATATGGTGACCCATATACCTTAACTTGCAGAACCTTGCGTGGATCTAGTTACACGCGTTTATTCCAATGGGTGTTTTCCTATTCGATATAAGCCCACTTGTAATCTACGTTGCCAAGTCCGCCGACGAGAACGCCTTTTACATCTTCGTCTTTCACCCAGGACATGGTATAGAAGTAGATCGGTGCAACAGGCATTTCTTCCATAAAGATCTGCTCGGCTTCAGCCAATAGCTTTTTGCGCGCTTCCGGATCGGTCTCAACCGCGGATTTGTTCAGCAGTTCCTTGAACTTCGGATGCTCCCAGCGCGTATCGTTGTTACCGCCGTATTTGTCTTTAAACAGCTCAAGGAAGTTGATGGGATCGTTGAAGTCACCCAACCAGCCCATCCGGCCGATTTGATAGTTCCCTTCATGCAGATCCTCGATATACACTTTCCACTCGGTGTTTTTCAGGGTAACATCTACGCCAAGCGCTTTCTTCCACTGGTCTTGGATCGCTTCCGCAATCTTTTTGTGCCCGTCGTGGGTGTTGTACGAGAGCGTTATCGGCGGCAGTTCGGAAATGCCCAACTCTTGCATACCCTCTTCAAGCAGCTTCTTGGCTGTTTCTACGTCGTTGTCCTTGAAGAACGGTTCCGTGTTCAGGTTCATCGACGGAGGTACCGCACCCATTGCTGGGATTTCACCCGCTTGCGTTACGTTGTCTACGATCATTTGACGGTTGATCGCATAGGCAAAAGCTTTGCGGACCTTCACGTTGTTGAACGGTTCTTTTTCCGTATTAAACTTGTACCAGTAGGTACCGGCGATCGGCTGGGTGGTCAGTCTGCCTTCATCGCGCAGCGCCGGGATGGCATCCAGCGGAAGGTCGCCTGTCGGTTCACCGGCCCAATCCAACTCACCGTTTTCATACATGGACAGCTCGGTGCTCAGATCCTCGATCATCGCGAATTCGATGCGGTCCAGCTTCACGTTCTCTTTGTCCCAGTAGCTGTCGTTCTTCACCAGGACCAGCTTGCTCTTATGTTCCCAGGTCTCCAACTTGAATGGACCGTTCCCTACGTGCGTTGCCGCTTCGGCAGCCCATTTCGGATTGGCTTCAACTACTTTTTTGTTGACCGGATAGTAGGTGTAGAATGCGGTCAGTTCCAGGAAGTAAGGTGTCGGGTTTTCCAGTTCAACCTGCAGGGTCTTGTCGTCCAGCGCTTTGACGCCGACCTGGTCAGCGGTTACACCCTCCTCACCCTTGTTGAACTTCTCACCGTTTTTGATGTAGTAGAGCTGGTATGCATAGTTGGAAGCAGTCGCCGGGTCGAGTGCCCGTTTCCATGCGTATTCGAAATCGTGTGCTGTTACCGGGTCGCCGTTGCTCCAAGTAGCACCATCACGAATGGTAAAGGTGTATGTCTTCAGGTCCTCCGACTTCTCAATCTTTTCGGCAACAGACGGTTGGGGAACTCCATTCTCGTCGAGACGAGTCAAACCGTCAAACGTAGCCCGCACGATGGCACCGGAAGTAGAGTCTTCCGCAAGTCCTGGGTCAGCGGTCGGCGGTTCGGAGTGAAGGTTGGCCCGCAAAACCTGAGGCTTATCGCTTTCACCAGCAGCTGGTTGTTCTTGTTGCGTGGTGTCACCGCCGCTGTTGTTGCCTTGCGACGCGGACTGATCGCCGCCTCCGCAACCCGCTAGAGCCGTACCAAGAACCAGAACGGAACTTACCAATGCAAACACACTTTTTTTCAACGTTACAACCCCCATTACTTTTGTTTATTTTCTGAACTTACAAAAAGCGAACCAATGCCTGCTGTCAAGAGAGGCATCAACCCCTTTCGTTATATGACCACCTCGTCGTGACGAACAAAGGAGATTGAATCCTTATACCGCTTTAACTCAAGTGACACGTCGGCAGCAAGGATACCCTCAATCTGTGAGAGACGTTCGTTGACGAAGGTAATTAACTCTTCGTTGTCCTGGAAGCAGGCTTGGATAATCAGGTCGTGCTTGCCGCTAAAAGCTCCAACAAAATACACCTCCGGCAGTTTGCACAACTCTTCTGCAACGTTTTGCTGGAGCCCGAGCTTGGTGGTAAGCCCGACAATGGTCTGTACATGCAGGCCCAACTTGCTGGGATCGGTATGAATACTAAAACCAAATACACCCTCCTGCAGCAACCGGGTAATTCGCGATCGTACCGTTCCCTCGCTGATCCCCAACTGATGCGCAATTTCCGTGTAAGCAGTCCGTCCGTCCTGCCGCAGGATCTGCAGAATTTGCTTGTCTACCTGATCGATTGTCTTCTTCAATCCCAAACCACTCCGTTGTGTCTAAGCATGCAGCAGATAGATGACTGATTTCGATATGGGAATATAGCTTGCGCATTTTTTACGAAAAACGTAAAATTCCTTAACAATTTAGCTGTCAAATTTAAAATATACTGATTTGATAACGGTGTCAACGAAATTTGGCGGGCTAAAAAATAAAAAATTATAAACTGAATCCTAACAATAAATATTTTTTTGCAAATGCAGCCCAATCCATTCAAGCTGCTACTATTCAATTCAGTCTATTTAGAATAAACTGTAAATATACATGTGGAGGTGGGCTCTATGAAGTATTGCACTCATTGTGAAATCCCTGTCGTCCCTTTGAAAAAGATCGGGTTCCGCTCGTTGCTAAAGGGAAAACTGGTTAGGGAATTTTGTCCCCGGTGTTCCCGCGACAGCTTTTCCACGCTGGAAGCATACGTCTCTCCCTTCACGTCCAACTGTGCTCACCCTACAAGTGATTTGATCGTCGATGAGAGAAATTCTATGCAAAAACTTAGGAAGTAAGATTGGGTCAGGAATCGCATGGAAATCAGGGAGAGAGCTATGAGCTTTCTCCCTGTTCCTATTACGAAGCACTCACAACGTCATAGATCAATCTCTGTGTACTACTTGATTGATCAACGATTTCCAGAGCTGATTCTATTTTCTTAATCGCTTGTTCCGCTTTTCCAAGGTCATTTGCATGGATTTCAGCCAGTACTCCGCCTTTTTCCACTGCATCTCCTACTTTATTATTCAACAATATCCCGACAGTTAAATCAATAGGGGTCTCTTTGGTTACTCTTCCTGCACCTAGTAATACTGCTGCCTGCCCTATTTTTTCTGCATCCATTTGGGATAGATAACCGGAGCGGGAAGCAAGTAGCTGCCGTGTATAGGCTGCCTGTGGCAGACGATCCGGCTCGTAAACAAATGCCGGATCGCCTCCCTGTGCCTGTACCATCTCCGCTAGCTTGGCGAGTGCTTTGCCGTTCTGCAGCATGGTTTGCAAACGTTGATAGGCGGCTTCCAACTCCGTCTCTTGGCCGGCCAGCAACAGCATATGCGCTCCTATTGTGAGAGCGAGATCTTCCACATCTCGCGGCCCCTGACCGGAGAGCACGGCAATTGCCTCCTTCACTTCCAGTGCGTTTCCGACTGCAAATCCGAGCGGCTGATTCATGTCACTGATCACGGCAACTGTCTGCCGCCCTACATTATGACCGATCTGCACCATTGCCTGAGCCAATTCGTTAGCCTGGTCCAATGTTTTCATAAATGCACCTCGGCCTACCTTCACATCGAGTAAAATGGCGTCTGCTCCCGCCGCAATTTTTTTTGACATGATCGAACTGGCGATCAACGGAACAGCTTCCACCGTCGCTGTCACGTCCCGTAGGGCATACAGCTTTTTGTCAGCAGGGGTCAGGTTCCCGGACTGGCCGATGATAGCCAAGCCGGCGTCTCTTACCTGCTGAAAAAATTGATCACGGCTAAGTTCCACCTGAAAACCGGGGAACGATTCCAGCTTGTCAATCGTCCCGCCGGAAAAACCAAGCCCGCGGCCCGACATCTTGGCAACAGGAATGCCGGCCGCCGCCACCAGCGGGGCGACGATCAGCGTCGTTTTATCCCCTACCCCTCCCGTACTGTGCTTGTCAACTTTGCAGCCAGGAATCGGCGACAAATCGAGCTGTTCACCAGACTCGGCCATCTGCAGGGTAAGTTCTGCCGTTTCCTGCGGGGTCATGCCCTGGAAGAAAACGGCCATCGCCCAGGCTGACATCTGGTAGTCGGGAATCGACCCATCCGTGTATCCACGAATGATGAAGGCAATCTCTTCTGGTGCATAGACACCACCGTCTCGCTTCTTGGCGATCAAGTCCACCATGTTCATCCGGCTACACCTCCTGTATGATCGCTCTCATCAAGGCGATGAAGCGAGGACGGGTACGGTTGGCCACCGCTACCACCTGCTCATGCGTCAGCGGCTCTAATTCTTCGCCGATTGCCATATCTGTCACGCAGGAGATCCCTAGCACTTTAAGCCCGCAGTGACTGGCTGCGATCACTTCAGGGACGGTCGACATCCCGATGGCGTCGCCGCCGAGCCGTGCCAGCATCGCTAGCTCGGACGGTGTCAGATAGGTGGGACCGCTCGCACCGCAGCATACGCCTTTGTGGATGACGATCCCTGCTTGCTCGGCCTTCTCCTCTGCCAGTGACACTAACTCCGGTGTGTAGGCGCTGGACATGTCGGGGAAACGAGGCCCGAACTCGTCTAGATTGGGACCGATCAACGGATTGTCACCCATCATGTTGATGTGGTCGGTGATGATCATCAAATCCCCCGGAGCAAAGGAGCGGTTCATGCCGCCGCAGGCGTTAGTGACGATCAGGGTCTCAACACCCAGTTCCCTCATCACGTAGACAGGGAAGATCACGGTTTGCATGCTGTGCCCTTCGTAATAGTGAAAGCGGCCCTGCATCGCAATAACCGGAGTGCCCGAGAGCATCCCCATCACCAGTTTTCCTGCATGTCCGGCCACTGTGGAGGCAGGGAAGTGCGGAATCTCTCCAAACGGGATCGTGACAGGGTTGTCAATCTCATCGGCTAATACGCCAAGTCCAGAACCCAAGATCAGCCCTGCACGTGGTTTCAGCTGCATCTTGGCAGATATGTATGCTGCCGTCTCGCGGATCTGCTGCAATCGATTGGTCATCGTGGCGTCCTCCTACATCCTGCCAACAATATCCTGTACGAGCGAGAGAAACTTCTCCTTCACCCGCTCCGTCGTCTCCATCACTTCTTCATGAGACAAGGGCTGCTCCAAAATCCCTGCTGCCACATTGCTGATGCAAGAGATCCCGAGTACTTCGATACCGGCGTGACGGGCGACAATAACTTCCGGTACGGTTGACATCCCTACTGCATCACCACCCAGCGTACGCAACATCCGAATCTCAGCAGGCGTCTCGTAACTGGGCCCAAGCAGACCGACGTATACTCCCTCCTGCAAGGGGATGTTCAATGCTGCAGCTGACTCCTTGGCAAGAGCGCGCAGTCGTTTGGAGTACGCCTCTGACATATCCGGGAAGCGGACACCCAACGTATCGTCATTGGGACCGATCAACGGATTGCGGAAGGTAAAATTGATATGATCGGTGATCAACATCAAATCGCCTGGCCGGTAATCAAAGTTGATGCCGCCAGCTGCATTGGTCACGACAATCTTGTTCACCCCAATCGCCTTCATCACGCGGATCGGGAAGGTAACAGCGTCGAGACTGTGCCCCTCGTAATAGTGGAAGCGACCCTGCATCGCCACCACCGTCTTGCCGCGGAGCTTCCCAATCACCAATTGTCCTTTATGCCCTTCTACCGTCGACTTGGTAAAATGGGGAATCTCCTCGTAAGGAATCCGGACGGCCTCTTCCACTTCATCTGCCAGCACACCAAGTCCCGACCCGAGCACCAGACCAATCTCCGGCTGTGCGTTTATCTTGCTTTCTATGAACGTTTTTGCCTGTTCGATTGCATTCATCGCTTTCCTCTCCTTCTCTCAAGATTGATTCATATCTCGTTTAAAAAGCTCGTGCCAATCTCCGGCATAGTTACACCGAAGTTGTCGGCAATCGTAGCGCCTATATCGGCAAATGTCTCGCGCACTCCAAGCTGACTGGCCTGCCCCGTGTTGTTGGCGTAGACCAGCAGCGGCACATACTCCCGGGTATGGTCCGTTCCATGGTGTACGGGATCATTACCATGGTCGGCCGTAATGATCAACAGATCGTCTTCTTCAAGAGCTGCGAGCAGTTCCGGGACGCGCGCGTCGAATTCCATCAGCGCCCGTCCGTATCCTTCCGGATCGCGCCGATGGCCGTACTTTGCATCAAAGTCGACGAGATTGACAAAGCTGAGCCCTTCAAAGCTCTCTCTCATCGTCTTCAGCAGTTGATCGACTCCATCCATGTTGTCATCAGTCCGCATCTCACGGGTAACCCCTTCGTTCGCATATATGTCAGCTATCTTGCCGATCGCAATCGAGTCGTAGTTGGCATCTTGCAACCGATTCATCACGGTTGGCCCAAACGGTTTGACGGAATAATCATGTCGGTTGGCCGTGCGGGTAAACGAACCGGGCTGGCCGAGGTAAGGTCTGGCGATCACTCTGGTGACAGCAAACTCATCGCGCAACGTAAGTTCACGGGCGATCTCACAAATCCGATACAACTCGTCGAGCCCAATCACCTCTTCGTGCGCCGCAATCTGCAGCACACTGTCAGCCGACGTATAGACGATCAAATCACCCGTTTTCATCTGGTGCTCGCCCAGTTCCTCAATGATCTCTGTCCCGGATGCCACTTTGTTCCCTACCACCTTGCGCCCCGTCTTTTCTTCCAGCAATCGGATCAAGGCATCGGGAAAGCCATCCGGATAGGTGCGAAACGGCTTGGACACATGAAGTCCCATTATTTCCCAGTGGCCGGTCGTTGTATCCTTGCCGACGGAAATTTCCTTCATTTTCCCCCAGTGCGCTTTTGGGTGCTCTGTAGGGGGCACATTGCGCAGTGGCTCAATGTTGCCGAGCCCCAACGATGCCAGATGGGGCAGGGCAAAAGATTCTACTCGTTGGGCGATGTGGCCCAGCGTATGCGCACCTTCATCGCCAAATGCGGCAGCATCGGGCAGTGCGCCAATTCCGACACTGTCCAGTACGATTAAAAAAACACGACGAAAACGCGGCATCGTATCCCTCCTATGTATGTATGTTTGTTTGTTTGACTGACGTCTGCCAACAGTCTGAAAAAGAGATTATGCTCTCGGATGCGTTTTGGCATACACATCCTTGATCCGCGTACGTGTCACGTGCGTATAGATCTGAGTAGTGGAGATGTCGGCATGACCGAGCATTTCCTGTACGGAGCGCAGGTCGGCCCCATTCTCCAGCAGGTGTGTAGCAAACGAATGACGCAGTGTATGCGGCGTGATTTCAGTCCGTATGTTGGCCTGCTGCGCGTATTTTTTGATGATTTTCCAGAAGCCTTGTCTGCTGATCCGTTTGCCCAAATGGTTGAGAAAGAGGGCCGTCTCCGTCTTTCCCTTGAACAGACGGGGACGGCCGGTTTCCATGTATTGGCGGACGATTTCAATCGCAATTTTGCCAAGTGGTATAATCCGCTCTTTTGAGCCTTTTCCCATACACTTGAGAAATCCCATCTCAAGATTGACATCGCCCAGGTTCAGATTGACCAGTTCAGACACTCGAATACCTGTCGCATAGAGCAGTTCCAGCATCGCCTTGTCACGGATGCCGGCCGGATGATGAAGGGGCGGTCCTTCGAGCAGGCGCTCTACCTCGTCGATGGTTAACACTTTTGGCAGCCGTTTTTCAATCTTGGGGGTCTCCAGGTGAATGGAGGGATCTTTGTCCAGATACTTATCGCGCACCAAAAACTGATAAAAAGCGCGAATCGAAGCCATGTTGCGGGACAACGTCGCCGTAGCCCGTCCTTTTTCCTGCAGCATCATCAGATAGCCAACGATGTGGGCTCGGCTTGTCTGCTCAATTTGCTCAATCCCCTGATCACGCAGATACGATACATACATCACCAAATCGCGCTGGTACGATTCAAGCGTATTGGCAGCCAACCCTTTTTCGACTGCTAGAAAGTGGGTAAAGTTGTCGATCAGCAAGTCCATCGGGTGCTCTCCTTCAATTGGGTGGATTTCACTATTGCATTCCACACCTGTTCCCAAATTCCTCTTTTTGCACGAGTCACCGTGGACTGTGGCCTTTACTACCGAGCACTGTCCCTATTCTCCTACCAGATAAAACAGCTGCAGGCGCTCCAGATACCAATCGAGATCAGTCGAGCTATTCTCCTGCAGCAAACGAACCACTTTGACAGCATTGCCCTGCGGTTCACGATACGGGTTTGCCGGCAAAAAGTTTTCCGACAGAAACGTGACGATTCCATAGCCCAACAGTGAACAGGTCACAAACACGAGAAAGAAGCGAACGACGTCCATGATTCGTCGAAATCTGCCGCCCATCGATATCCCCCATTCGTGAAACAAGCCCTATGCTCAAGTCTATGCGCTCTCTGTGGACGTCATGTCAAACCGGTACACCGGCAAGAACGTCACTCAGAGGAGTATAGGGCAGATTGAGAGAAGTGGCGACGGCTTCGTATACGACCCGTCCGTCAATTACGTTGACACCGCGTGCCAGTTCCTTGTTTTCGCGAATAGCTCGTTCATATCCCTTGGTTGCCAACTGCAGCCCGTACGGAACGGTCACATTGGACAGTGCAAACGTGGACGTGCGTGGCACTGCGCCAGGCATATTGGCGACCGCATAGTGAACGACTCCGTGTTTGATGTAGACGGGATCACTGTGGGTGGTGATCCGGTCTATCGTCTCGATCGATCCCCCCTGATCAATCGCGACATCAACGATAACCGAACCTGGCAGCATTTGTTTCACCATCTCCTCGGTGACGAGCCGGGGAGCGCGAGCACCCGTCACGAGAACGGCACCAATCAGCAGATCGGCCTCTTTTACCATCTCGGCGATATGATGGGGGTTGGACATCAGGGTGCGGATTCGACCGTGGAACAGGTCGTCCAACTCGCGCAACCGATCAGCGTCGATGTCCAGCAGGGTTACTTCCGCTCCTAACCCCATCGCCATCTTGGCTGCATTGGTGCCGACAACGCCCCCGCCGATGATCACGACCCGCCCTGGCAGTACTCCGGGAACCCCGCCCAGCAGAATGCCCTTGCCGCCGTGCGGTTTCTCCAAAAACTGTGCCCCGACTTGTACCGACATCCGTCCAGCTACTTCGCTCATCGGGGTGAGCAGCGGCAGAGAACCGTCCTTTGACTGGACGGTTTCGTAAGCGATCGCAACTACTTTTTTCTCTATCAGTGCGTGCGTCAACTCCGGTGCGGCTGCGAGATGGAGATAGGTAAACAAGATCTGATTGTCACGGAACCGTTCATATTCTTCCGGCAGCGGCTCCTTCACTTTGCAAATCATCTCGGCCCGCCCCCACACTTCAGCCGCATCGGAAACGATTTGCGCTCCCGCCCGCTGATATTCCTCATCGGAAAATCCGCTTGCCAGCCCGGCCTCTGTCTCAACCAGCACATCGTGACCAGCCTGGCTATAGGCAACGACACCAGCGGGTGTAAGTCCCACCCTGTTCTCATTATTTTTGATTTCTTTCGGAACCCCAATGATCATCTCGTCTCTGCCTCCTATGACATGATGTACGTTCTTATCATGTCTCAGAGGGACAGTTTGCAAACAAAAACTTCTCTCGTAAAGAGAGAAGCGGTTACTTGAAGTCGTCGAGATTCACTTTGTCGATGCAACGGTGGCAAATGCCATAAAAATTGAGCCGGTGATCCAATATGGAAAAGTTGTATGCGTTTCGCACCCTATCTTCTGCCCCGCCAAGCAAATCTTCAAAGATTTCATCCACCGTTCCGCAGTTCATACAGATCAAGTGATGGTGATGGCGCTCGGCGTTGTCGTCACGGAGATCGTAACGGGCTACACCGTCTCCAAAGTTCATTTTATGGATGACGCGCAGTTCACTCAACAGTTCCAACGTACGGTAAACCGTAGCAAGGCCGATCTCAGGGGCTTTCTCTTTCACCAGCATGTAGACGTCTTCCGCACTCAGATGGTCTTCTTCGTGCTCGAGCAATACGCGAACCGTGGCCTCCCGCTGCGGTGTCAGCTTATAGTTACGGGAATGCAGCTGCTGTTTAATTTTTTCTATTTTATCTTCCATAAAAATGCCCCTCCCCGTGCGCATGAAACCTGTTCCTATTATAGAGGAGCGGCTTGGAGTAAGTCAAATACGTTATCAAGTGATAATTATTCTTAATTAAGCACGTAACGCATCAGGTGAGGCGAGACAAACGTCTCGAACAGAGCAGCCATCGTCATCACACCCAGCATGGCCAGAGAGATACAGGTGTAGCTCAGAAAGTGAGGCAGGATTTGACCCTGTCTGGTCAGCAGCCGGGTGCGAATTAATCGAAGGGAAAAAGAGATGCCGGCTACGCCGACGATCAGCAGCGCAGGGACGACCAACATGTTTTGCGGTAGAACGCCTGCAAGCGAAAAGGTGACACCCTGCCACTTTAACTGGTTGACCAAGAAACCGACAGTAAAGCCGACGATCAACCCTTTTAAAAACAATAGCAGCAGAATAACCGGCAGGCCGATAATCGACAGACCGAAGACCCACATCACCGCTACCGTCTTCAGATATTGTCCGAAAGACTGTTGAAAGTGCTGATTGGTCTCAGGAATACCCTGGTCACTCACACTGCCGAAAAAGTACTGGAGAAAAGAGAGCAATTCCTGCTTCTGTTCTGCCGCTAATGCGTTGACGATCAATGTCCCAAAGATAATCCCCATCGCAAACAAGACGATGGTAAACAGGTAAAGAGTCCGGTGTTCCACAAGGTAGAGCTGGATGGTTTGCCCAAAGCGATTGCGCACGCCTGCTCGCCTCCTGATCGCTGGATACTGTATCTCTATGCAATCAAGTGGACAAGTATGACAAGCAGCCGCTGGCGGCAAGCTCGGCCTATGCTGGCGGTCTTATGCAAGTGGACGGTCAATCCGGCCATATACACCGGCCCCTCCTGTTTTGATCGGGAGTTGACCGGCTCTTGCCAAGCCGATCAGATGGGCTGTTTTCTCCCCGACGACCACTGCCAGATCAGACTGACTGGCTCGATGCAGCACATTCATCTCGGTGCCAAATGCAGTATACAGTTTGCCGATCGTCTTCGGGCCTAGTCCCGGCACAAACTCAAGCGGGATCTGCTCTACATAAGGCGGACGATGTCCCGGATGGTTACCAGCCGGCAGATCGGCAAGCTGGGCGATCCGCTCTTCTACTCCTCTGACAATTGCACGAAATCCACAAGCCGGACATCGTCCATCCCCTTGTTCAGGCAGCGGAGATTGGCAGGCTTGGCATCTCGTTTGATGATATTTTCCAAGACGAGGGTGCAGTCCGTAATTGGTCCCAACGCATCGCCCCTCCTCCCGTCGCAGTACCTTGAGCCACTCGGCAAACGTTGGCTCCGCCATCCGTACCTGCTGGTACTCGCGACCGATCTTGGCCAACGAGTGAGCATCGGAGTTGGTAAGATATGTCTTGTCGTGCAGTTCGCTGATCCGGTCTGCCATCTCCGTGTTGGCACTAAGCCCCAACTCCACTGCGTAAATCAGAGCCGGATCAGCAAGCTCGCTCAGCCGATCGGCGCAATTGCCGTAATACCCCTTATGTGGTGTAAAGATATGCGCCGGTACAACCACCCCGCCTAGCTCTGTGGTGTACTCCTGCAGTTCCCTCACTGTCGCACCGATCCGCTGGGAGCTAAGCTGTACGTTTTTACAGCGATCGGCCAACCAACGGGTGAAGCGCCTCATCTCTTCGAGGGAAGGAAGATAGCACAGAAAATGGGCCTCCCCGCGCCCAGCCTCCTTGATCTCCACCTCGCAGCCGAGAATCAACGTCGTCTGTTTGTAACGAATGCCGCCTTCCGGGAGCGGCGCTGCCTGACCTTGGGCAATCAGATCCTCCAATTCAACCTGCACCTCTGGCGAATGAGCGTCGATAATCCCGATCATGTCCATCCCCTTTCGCTCAGACGACTCCTCCAGAATGCGGGTCAAGGTAAGCTGACGGGATGCGGTGATCTTGACCGGCTTTCCGCTCCATGTCCGACCGATGTGAATATGCATGTCGCAGAAATAGCTGGGAAGCGCATTAACCACGTTGTTTCAACACCCGATTCTCCCAGGCGAACAAAGCGAGCACCGTCTTGGCGTCCCGGATCTCCCCCGTCTCATGCAGCGTCTTTGCTTCTTCCATGGTTAGTTCCAATACGTCCACGAACTCGTCTTCATCCGGCTGTGCCGCCCCCGGCTGCAATCCAGTTGCCAGGTAGAGATGGAGCAGCTCATCGGCGAAGCCAGGCGAGGTATAAAACGAGCTTATATGGGAAAACTGTTCTGCTTGATAGCCTGTTTCCTCAGCCAACTCCCGCTTGGCACAGTCGAGCGGATCTTCCCCGGGTTCCAGCTTGCCGGCGGGAATCTCAACGATCGTCCGCTCCAGTGGTTTGCGGAACTGGCGCACTGCTACCAGCTTTTCATCGTCTGTGAGCGCCAGAACGGCAACTGCTCCCTGATGATTGACGATTTCGCGCTTGCCGGTTTTCCCGTTGGGGAGCAGCACTTCATCCACTTTCACCTTGATAATTCGTCCGTCGTAGATCTGTTCGCTACTGATCGTCTTCTCGTAAAAGCGGTCCGTATTCCGCATGATTTCCCCTCCAAAAAGGTGTTCTACAGTGATCGTAAGCTCCATAGAGTAGCAACAGGATTGCTTGTCCCATCTCATCATAACAGGAGGCGTTGTCAAATGAAAACCTATACCGATCTACATCACCTGCGTCTGGTCGGAAAAGCATGGGAAATCCGCGCTACTCTGCGCCGTCTGTCAAACAAGCCCATAACGTTGCAAGAGTGGCTAGCTCGTCTCGATCGGGCGGTACAGCGCTAGCCCCCTGCTGCTGTCTGCCGCTGACAGTCAGTTCATCTGAAGCGACCTGTCTGGAGCTGTTCGCTTCCCGATCAGCCCAACTGCGACAAAAATCGGCTACCTGTGCCGCCACATAAGCGGTCTGTAATGGAGCGGGATCATGCTGGATTCCCCTGCCCATCGTCGTGATCGATTCCGGGTAGTCCCGTTGAACCCTAGCAACCGTCTCCAGTGAAGGAGCAGCAGCAGATAGGCGGCAATGGTTTTGGTACAGGTTTGCCCGTCGCTCCTGCTCGCCGATCACTTTGTCCCGCTCATCACCAAAATGAGGTACTGGCACCAGTGAGGGCTGCAGAACAAAGCGTTTCAACAGGGTCAAGGTATGATGGCTCATGCCATAGTGACGGCTGCGCCGATCAGAAAAACTGATCCGCGGCACATAGATTGGAATGCCTCCCAGCAGGGAGACGGCGTGGATCGCTTCAGCCAACTGCATGCCAGAGAACCCGTACGGTGTACCGGTTCCAACTACACCCGGCCCCAGTATGCAGAGGATGAACTGCCCGTTGGTCACATGCTTGGCCGCTAGCAATCCTGTATAGAGATTGACCGCTTCGAGGTCGCCGCCCCAGGCGTGTCCGGTCGTTACTGTCGCTTCCAGGTGTCCCTGCTGCTTGAGGTGTCGGACATGACGGCTCAGTGCGATGGGTAGGGAAGCGCCATCTGGCATCACATAGACGATTCGCGCCTGCGGACGAATCCGCTTGAGTGTGAGCACAAGAAACGGCAGCAGACTATGCAGTTCTCCGATTAGCACTGGCGTTCGCTCCAGGTGACGTGACTCGTCCAGGAACACATCGTGCCATGGGCTGTTTTGCTCCTCCACCGCATCTACCGTCAACTGCCAAGGAGAGTATCGCATCTTTACAATATGTCCCCAATCGGTAGGATGGTAATCTGTAGGCCTCTTTGTCCACCTGCCGATGACGAAGTGACTGCCTCCCGTACCCAGTCCCATCCGCACAGCGGTAACATTGAGCAGCACTTTGTCGCCTGCCGCGCAACGCTCTTTGCCACTGCAGAAATAGATTGCCCGCTCTGGCTGTTCGCCCGCTCGCTCCGCTCCACACCTTACCTCTAAGATCTGCATTCTTGCATCTTCCTCTACCACGCTTAGCACCGTACCGGTAACGACCTCAAGCATTCGGCTCCCCTCTTTCCGTTTTCTCCCTAGATCGTATGCCGGACAGGAGGAGGAGATACAAAAAAGAGGCCGGGCCTTTCGTTTTCCCTCTGCCTCTTTTCCATTTGTTATGTAGCCTCTCTGTCGGTCTTCTTACGCCAATGACTCTTCGACTAAGGCCAGAACAAGTTCCGATGCCTTATACAGCTCCTCCAGCGGCATCCGCTCGTTGGTCGTATGAATCTGTTCATATCCGATCCCAAAGTTCACCGTAGGGATGCCAAATCCGTTAAACACATTGCCATCGCTGCCGCCACCAGAACTGCCCAGTTTGGGCTCTCTGCCAATCCGTTTAACAGCAGCAATGGCTTTGGCCACGACAGGCGTATTCTCATCGAACTTAAATCCATGGTACATGAACATCACTTCGTTCTCACAACGGGCTCCCATCTCCGCTGCAGCCGACTCAAAAGCTTCGGTCATTTTCTTTACCTGGGCCTCCAGCTTTTCCATCACCAGGCTGCGCGCTTCCGACCAGACCTCTGCATAGTCGGATACGATGTTGTATGCCTTGCCACCCTCAAATCGTCCGATGTTGGCCGTCGTATCTTCGTCGATCCGCCCCAGCGGCATACGGGAAATGGCTTTGCTCGCCACATTGATGGCACTAATGCCATCTTCCGGATTGACACCAGCATGAGCCGCTTTGCCGTAGATCTTGGTGACGATCCGATACTGCCCAGCTCCTGCAGCGATGATCTCTCCCACTTTTCCATCAGAATCCATGATAAAGCCCATTTCCGCTTTCAACAGTGAGCTGTCCATGGCCCGGGAACCGACCAATCCCGATTCTTCCCCAACCGTGATGACCACCTGAATGGTGGGATGAGGCAGATTTTTCTCCTTTAATGTGCGGATTGCTTCAAAGATGGCAGCGATCCCAGCTTTGTCGTCCGCTCCCAGGATGGTCGTTCCGTCCGAGTAGACGTACCCGTCGCGAATCGTTGGTTTCACCCCATTGCCGGGAACCACCGTATCCATATGGCTGCTGAACAAAATGGTCGGTCCCGTCGCCGTGCCGGGAAGCGTAGCGATCAGGTTGTTGGCCTCATGGCCTGTTTTGGCTGCTGCCTCGTCTTCTTCGACAGTAAACCCCATAGCATGCAGCTTCTCTTTGATTACCTTGGCAATCGCCGCTTCATGTTTGGTCTCGCTATCGATCTGGACCAACTCCAGAAACTCTTCCAGCAAACGCTCTTGATTAATCAATCGTAACCCTCCTACTTATCTCGATCAAATCAGTGCCCTCACGCCACTCCAGTATAGCGTATCTCCCGGGTTCTTCCAAGCAGGTTAGAGCGGGATATTGCCATGCTTCTTGGCCGGACGGCTCTCCTGCTTGCCGGCCAGCATCTCCAGCGATTGCTTCAGATGTTTGCGCGTCTCCCGAGGATCGATCACATCATCCACCATGCCGTGCTCCGCCGCCACATACGGGTTGGCGAACTTTTCACGGTATTCGGCGATTTTCGCCTGGCGGACGGCAGCAGGGTTGTCACTCTGCTCGATTTCCCTGGCGAAGATAATATTGGCTGCCCCCTCTGGTCCCATCACGGCAATCTCTGCATTTGGCCACGCGTAGACCACATCTGCTCCAATCGCTTTGGAGTTGAGCGCCACATATGCCCCGCCGTAGGCTTTGCGGGTAATTACGCTGATTTTGGGCACTGTTGCTTCCGAGTAGGCATATAAGATTTTGGCACCGTGCCGGATAATCCCGCCGTGCTCTTGATTAATGCCGGGGAAGAACCCAGTCACGTCGACAAAGGTGATCAGTGGGATGTTAAACGCGTCACAGGTACGGATAAAGCGGGCCAGTTTATCTGATGAATCGATGTCCAGCCCGCCCGCCATCACTTTCGGTTGGTTTGCTATCAGACCGACGCTCTGTCCATCGATCCGACCAAAACCGACCACGATGTTTCGCGCAAAGTTGGGCTGTACCTCCAGGAAGTTGCCGTCATCTACGATCAGTTTGAGCACATTCTTCACATCGTACACTTTTGTGCCGGCTACTGGCACCAGTTCGATCATCTCTTCCAGCCAATCTCCCGCTTCCCCCTGATAAGGAATTCGTGGCGGAGCTTCCCGGTAATTTTGCGGCAGGAAACCGAGCAGTGTACGAACCTGCTCCAGCACCTCCGGCTCGGTTGGAGCGCTAAAGTGGGCGTTCCCGCTAATCGCGGAATGGACACTGGCTCCGCCCAGATCTTCGCTGCTGATCTTTTCACCCGTGACCGTCTCAATCACTTTCGGTCCGGTGATAAACATCTGGGAAGTTTTTTCCACCATAAAGACAAAATCAGTGATCGCTGGAGAATAGACAGCCCCGCCGGCGCAAGGTCCCAGAATGACGGAAATCTGCGGAATCACCCCGGAGTAGATCGAATTGCGATAAAAAATGTGACCATAGCCGTCCAGTGAGACGACGCCCTCCTGAATGCGAGCGCCGCCAGAATCGTTTAATCCAATGACCGGTGCGCCGTTTTTGGCGGCAAGATCCATAACCGAGACGATCTTCTTGGCGTGCATCTCGCCGAGCGCACCGCCGAACACAGTAAAGTCCTGGGCAAACACGTAGACCAAACGACCCTCTATCTTGCCGTATCCGGTCACCACTCCCTCGCCTGGTCCTTCCAACTGATCCATGCCGAAGTTGGTTGCCCGGTGCTTGACAAACGGGTTCAACTCGACAAACGTCCCTCGGTCCAGCAGGATGTCGATCCGCTCCCGCGCAGTCAGTTTGCCGCGGTGGTGCTGGGCCTCGATCCGCTTGTCACCGCCGCCCAACTCTATTTTGCGTTTTCGCTCGTACATCTCATCGATCTTTTGGTACATCTCCTCACTCATCTGTCGTCTCCTCCTTGCTCTGCTGCGGGTACTGGCACAGTTCAAACAAAACGCCATTCGCCTGTTTCGGGTGCAGAAAAGCGATCAGTGCCTGATGCGCCCCTTCCTTTGGCGTCTCGTGGATCAGCCTGACCCCACCTTCCCGCAGCGTGGCCAAACGCTGCTCGAGATCGTCTACTTCCAGTGCGATGTGATGAATTCCTTCACCGCGTTTCGCCAAAAACGAAGCGATCGGACTATCCGGGCCAAGCGGTTCCAACAGTTCCAGACGCGTGTCACCAATCCCGAGAAACGCCACTTTTACCTGCTCACTCGCTACCTCTTCCTGCCCGAGCAGGGGCAGTCCCAACTGACCACAGTAAAAAGGCAGAGCCGTCTCAATCTTGTTGACGGCAATCCCGATATGGACTATTTTTTTTGGTGGCTCAACAAAACGCGTCTGCTTGGGCTTCACGCGCTCCCGGATAAAGCCGGCAATCTCTCTGGTGGGTGAACCAGGCGTAAAAATCTTGGCGATGCCTTGTGACTCCAGATAGGGAATATCTTCGTTCGGTATGACACCGCCCCCTACCACCAGGATGTCATCCGCTTGCTGCTCTCTCAGCAGCCGAACCACTTCGGGAAAGAGCTCGTTATGGGCCCCTGACAGGCACGACAGCCCAATGCAATCAACATCCTCCTGAATCGCCGCGCTGACGATCTGCGCAGGTGTCTGACGCAGTCCGGTGTATACCACTTCCATTCCCTCATCGCGCAGAGCCTGGGCGATGACCAAAGCCCCACGGTCATGACCATCCAAGCCTGGCTTGCCAACGAGTACGCGAATCTTTCTCTCCATGCCTACTATTCCCCCTTGCTACTTTGGCTGAGGCTGTATCAGACTGCACGATATTCCCCGAAGACCTCGCGCAGTACTCCACAGATTTCACCGATGGTGGCGTACTGCCGCACACAATCGAGGATCAGCGGCATCAGGTTTTCCGCCCCGGCGGCACCCCGACGCAACCGAGCGAGCGTTTGCTCTGCTGCGCTGTTGTCGCGTCTAGTCCTCAGAGCATCCAGCTTTTCTTTTTGCCTCCTGCCCAGCGTTGGATCGACACGCAGCAGTTCCGGCTGCGCCTCATCTGCGATCTGGAAACAGTTCATTCCAACGACCAGTTC
This sequence comes from Brevibacillus humidisoli, assembly GCF_020923435.1. Classification (NCBI taxonomy): domain Bacteria; kingdom Bacillati; phylum Bacillota; class Bacilli; order Caryophanales; family Paenibacillaceae; genus Brevibacillus; species Brevibacillus humidisoli. The sequence goes on from NZ_CP087263.1 coordinate 2,113,745, forward strand.
TTCTCCTGCTTCGATCCGGCGCTGCGTTTCATACGCCTGCTTGTGGATCTCCCGCTGCATGTAGCCGGCCTCCACTGCTGCCACCGCACCGCCCATCTGTTCGATTTTTTCCATGTATTCCAATGAGCGCAGTTCGATTTGATCAGTCAGGTACTCGATGTAATAAGAGCCGGCCAACGGGTCCACGGTATCCGTAACACCGCTCTCATAGGCGATGATCTGCTGTGTCCGCAGTGCGATCCGCGCTGATTCTTCGGTGGGCAGGGCAAGTGCTTCATCGCGCGAATTGGTATGCAGGCTTTGCGTGCCACCCAACACAGCGGCCAGCGCCTGAATCGTCACCCGGACGATGTTGTTGTCCGGCTGCTGAGCGGTCAGAGTGGAGCCGCCTGTCTGGGTGTGAACGCGAAACTGCCACGATTTGGGATTCTTCGCCCCATACCGCTCCCGCATCAAACGTGCCCACATGCGACGGGCCGCACGGAACTTGGCGATCTCCTCCAGAAAATCGTTGTGTCCGTTGAAAAAGAAGGAGAGCTGTGGCGCGAACTGGTCAATGTCCAAACCGGCCTGCAATGCCGCCTCCACATAGGCAATCCCGTCTGCGAGAGTAAAGGCGACCTCCTGAACGGCCGTTGCCCCGGCCTCGCGGATGTGGTAGCCGCTGATACTGATCGTATTCCACTTCGGCACATGCTCGGCACAGTAGGCAAAGATGTCCGTAATCAGGCGCATTGACGGTTTGGGCGGGAATATATATGTACCTCGCGCGATGTACTCTTTCAGTATATCGTTTTGGATGGTGCCCGACAGCTTTGTTGAGGGGATCCCCTGCTTTTCCGCGACAGCGATGTACATCGCCAGCAGCACAGAAGCTGGCGCATTGATCGTCATCGAGGTACTGACCTTGTCAAGCGGTATCCCGTTGAGCAGTGTCTCCATGTCCTCCAGGGAGTCTATGGCCACCCCCACTTTCCCTACTTCACCGGCAGCCATCGGATCGTCTGAATCGTATCCGATCTGTGTCGGCAGATCAAAGGCAACACTTAATCCGGTCTGCCCCTGTTCCAATAAATAACGAAACCGTTTATTCGTCTCTTCTGCGGTGCCGAAACCGGCATATTGCCGCATCGTCCACAGTCTCCCGCGATACATCGTAGGCTGTACACCACGGGTGTAGGGATACTCACCGGGAAAACCAAGCTTTTCCATGTAAGCGTCATCAATCTGATCGGGCAGATAGAGACGATCCACCTCGATGTCGGAAGAGGTAGCGAACCGTTCCTTTCGCTCCGGCACTTTTGCCAATCGTGCCGCTACCTGCTGTTGCCACTCCTGATAGAGTTGGGTAAAATCTTTGTTGGACACATATTTTCCCCCCGTTTCTCCTGGATTGTGAATTCCGTTTCTTTTTTGGCCAATCGGTGAGAAACCTTCGTATCAATTCTAGCACAGCTTGCCGGTTTTTCAATAAATCGGTGATCTCTATACTGACCGGTTTAGACAGCAGTGAGTGTTTCTGAATGATTGTAGCAGCTGATAGTTACATCCAACACGCAGTTTCATAAAGGAGGCAAGAAAGATGAAACGATCGACAGCGATGAAGGTGGTTATCATATTGCTGGTGTTGTCGCTGGTCATCCCTACCTTTTTGATGGCCCAGCCTTGGTAGGGCAAGCACCACAACCAATAAAGACTCCTCCCACGAGGTGTTCGTGGTCGAGGAGTCTTTTGTGCTACAAACCGTTTACTTGTACATCACGATGCTGGAAGTCGCACCATCCCATCCAAGCGTATACTTCAGCGTGTCGGAGACGAAGCGGATCGGCAGCATCGGCATGCCTTCTTTTACCTGGACGGCAACCGGCAGTCTCACTGTCGTCTGGCCGATCATGGCAGTATCGGAACCGACGGTGAAGCGGATCACAGTGGAGCCGCTGACAACCACGGCCGAGTTGCCGTTCCACTGTGTGCTAAGCCCCAATGCGTCCCGGAAGAACTGGGCTGGTACTAGTGTGTTCCCGTTTGCCGTGTACGGGGCAACGGCCAGCGCATGTGATTGGCCATTTTTGGTAAAGGAAGCCACGTTTAGTTTTAAGCGGGCTGCGTCTGCGGGAACCGGCGGTGGCACATTGACGCCGCCAACCCCGACAGAGCGTACAAACAACGGTTCGCGCTCTTCGGAGGAATAGACGCCGATGCTGTAGGCTTTCGCTGTCGACGGTGTCTTAATGTTGGCTGTCTCGGCGATTGCCAGACTAACCGCCGCATTGGCGTACAGATCTTGAGACGGATAGATCACCACATTCTGTCCCCGCGTGGTCACGTAGCTGGGAGCCAGTCCATTCACTTTGACATGGGAGGCGTTAATCGCAGTTGGCACGGCAAACTCAGCAGGAATCGCCAGTTCCAGGAAGTCCTGGCCGCGGGTGAGTGGTGCCGCCAATCCTTTGATACCTACGGTAATCGCCGTTGGCGTGTTTAGTGCCGTTTTGGACAGCGTGACGGTAGCGGTACTGTTGTCGACCGATCCATTTGGTACGGAAATCATCGTACCGCTAATGGAGAAGTTTTTGGACTCGATCGTTGTGCCAGCCATCTTCACCGACAGTTTATAGTTGCCGGCCGATTTCGGATTGGTGATGTAAGCATCTTTTGAGAACGCCACTTTTACGTTGTTGTCCGGGGTGAAGCTAAACGGCGTGGAAATGTATACTTTGTTTCCGTATACCCAAACACTGCTCGCTTTTGATCCGTTAATGGTGACACTTGCCGGTGCTATGTAGCTTGGGACCATTTCGCTCGACGGGAACTCCACCTGAATCTCGTTGTTGTAGGAAAGTTTTTTACTGCCGAGATCCACTTCAAAGCTGTAGGAAGAGTTGGCCCCTACTGACTTATCAGACAGGTCGACGGTGAAATCGGTGCTGGCAGAACTGCTGGAGCCTTTGATCTCAAACTCTTCCGATTCGTAGTCTTCTCCGTCATACTCGATCTCGATCGTATAATCCCCTTTACTGCTTGGATTTTTGAGGCCGGCAGCTTTTTTGAATTCGATTTTGAGGTCATCGTCACCGTCCACATCATCAGGGATTTCGATGTCTACCTCATCACCGTTTACATCGACGTCTTCCGCTTCTTCACCGTTAATTTCTACGTCATCTGTGTCAATGCTGCTGGGGAGCATGTCGTCATCAGGGAATTTGACGGTGATCGTTTTTCCTTTTTTCAGCTCGTCGCTGCCCTTCAGGTCAAATTTCCCCAAAGTGTAGGAGGTTTTGGCACCTGCGTCATCTTCGTCGATGTCGACGGAGAACTCTTCATCGTCGTCATCGTCTTCCTCGATGTCCACATCGAAGGTTTTCCAGCTTTCGTGCTCCGTCCTTACTTTAACATAAAACTCGCCGTCTTTATCCGGATTGGTAATCCCGTCCTTGATCTCAATCTCTACGTCATCGCCGTCCTCCAGATCTTCCGGAACCTCAATCACAATCTCATTCTCGCGGTCATCCACCTCTACCTCATCGGCATCATCACCGTTCACCTCGATGTCCCGCTCATCGATATTGTCGTCTATCTCATACTCATCTTCAAAACGAATGGTGATCTCATCACCCTTCTCGAGATCATCCTCTAAGGTAAATGTAATCGTATATTTACTCTCTTCGTCCGCTTGATCTGTCTCTGGATCTACATCTAAATCATCAATGGCATAGGCTTGCGGTGCAGCAACGAACGTACTTGCTGCAACTGTAGCCGCGAGTACAAACGAAAGTCGCTTTTTTGTCTTCTTCATGTTCTCCTCCCCAATTCTAGTAATCGTTCTCATTCTAGCATAGTTGTACCAGCAGAGGCACGAACCAACAAGAGAATTTAATGAATCTTTATTTAACCTAAGCCGCTCAAATAAAGATATCCCATAATGTATGACGCACAGGTGAGGAAAAGGTTACATATTTTTTTAAAAAATTTTCATAACTGCTTCTTTTTTTGGGTCTTTTTTCGCACTCCGTTCGCTGAGTGCGAGGGAGTGTATCTGAAAAAAACCAAGGCGTTTTCAGCCTTGGTTTTTTTCCCTTCTCGACAGTGTAGATCTCCACTTAATACAGAGCGGTATCCGGTCCGATCGATTCCAACCGCCGCTTGACCGCCTGCAGGAATCGGCCGCAGATCAATCCATCGAGAACCCGGTGGTCAAGTGACAGACAGAGATTGACCATAGAACGGATGGCTATCATGTCCTCGATAACGACAGGGCGTTTAACGATCGACTCGACACTTAGAATCGCCGCCTGTGGCGAATTGATGATGGGCATCGACAGCACGGAGCCAAACGAGCCAGTATTGTTCACGGTGAACGTGCCACCGCTCATATCATCCATGGTCAGCTTGCCGGCCCTGGTACGAGCGGCCAGGTCTTCGACCGCTCTGGCAATCCCGTAGATCGATTTCTGGTCGGCATCTTTGATGACAGGCACAAAAAGAGCTTCATCGGTAGCGACAGCGATCGAAATGTTGATATTCTTTTTGACAATAATGCTGTCCCCTGCCCAGGTAGCGTTCAGCATCGGATATTCTTTCAATGACTCGACCACAGCCTTAATAAAAAACGGCAGGAACGTAAGGTTCACACCTTCTTTTCTCATGAATTCGTCTTTCACCCGATTGCGCAACTGGACCAGATTGGTGACATCCACCTCCACCATCGTCCAAGCGTGCGGCGCCTCGTGTTTGCTCTGTACCATGCGGTTGGCAATCGTCCGACGAATCGCGCTGACCGGGATCACCTGATCGCCTTCAGCAGTGGAAACATCATGGGCTCCTTGCCCAATCTGCCCAGCAGTGGACAGATGGGCGGACTGCTCTGCTGTCTCATGAACCAGTCCGCTATTTGCAGGGATGGCGTCTGTATACTGCTGGGATGCCTCCACAGGCAGACCACCCTGATCAACTACCTTTTGCACATCTTTACGGGTGATTCGTCCGCCTGCACCCGTTCCTTTGATCTTCATCAAATCCAGGTTGTGCTCCTGCGCCAAGCGCATGACCGCCGGAGAGTACCGCTGTTTTCCGGACCGGTCCCGCTCTTGGCCGGTCGACTCCCTAGCAGATCCCGCCGACTCAGCAGGTTGCACCGAGGCGCTCGCATCAACTTCTCCCCGCCCGGGAGAGGGATCGCCAGCCTCTGCTCCACCCTCGTCAATATACAAGATCAAAGTGCCTACTTCTACCGTCTCCCCTTCCGGCACTACAATCTCCGCCACCTTGCCGGAGACGGTTGACGGTACCTCCGCATTTACTTTATCTGTCGTCACTTCGCACAGCGGATCGTACTTGTTGACGACATCACCTACTTTAACGAGCCACTTGGAGATCGTGCCTTCCGTTACACTCTCCCCCAATTGCGGCATCAGCACACTCGTAGCCATTTCGCTCCTCCTTCATACTGGCGATTGCTGCGTCGAATACACTTCCTCGCTGAGCCAGATCCAAGTGCCCTCGGGTACTTCATACTGGCGATTGCTGCGTCGAATACACTTCCTCGCTGAGCCAGATCCAGGTGCCCTCAGGTACCTCATACTGGCGACTGCTGCGTCGAACGAACTTCTCTGCAGCCAGACCCGAGTACCCCTATCAAAAGTGAGCCAGTTCACGCATCGCTTCCAAAACACTGTCCGGGGTCAACATAAAAAACTTCTCCAGCGACGGACTGTAGGGCATGGCCGGTACGTCCGGACCGCACAGTCGTCTGATCGGGGCATCCAGATCAAACAGACAGTGCTCTGCGATGATGGCGGCTACTTCGCCACCAACGCCGCCCTCTTTGTTGTCCTCGTGTACAATCAGCACTTTTCCCGTTTTCGAGGCAGCTTGCATAATCGCTTCTTTGTCTAGAGGATACAGGGTCCTGAGGTCGAGGATATGGGCGCTGATCCCTTCCTGAGCCAGTTTTTCCGCTGCCTGCAGGGCAAAGTGGAGAGTAAGCCCGTATGAAATCACCGTTATGTCATCTCCTTGCCGCTTTACGTCGGCTTTGCCAATAGGCAGGACATAATCAGTTTCCGGTATTTCTCCCTTGATCAGACGGTAACAGCGCTTATGTTCAAAAAACAGCACCGGATCATTGGCACGTATCGCTGCCTTCAACAGCCCTTTGGCGTCATAAGGAGTAGACGGGGCAACTACTTTCAATCCGGGGATATTGGTAAACATAGCCTCCACGGATTGCGAATGGTAGAGGGCCCCGTGCACTCCACCGCCAAACGGTGCACGGATAGTGATCGGGCAGTTCCAGTCATTGTTGGAGCGATACCGCATTTTCGCCGCTTCGTTGACGATTTGGTTGACCGCAGTCATGATAAAGTCAGCAAATTGAATCTCAGCGATCGGGCGCATTCCATACGCTGCTGCACCAATCGCTACACCGGCAATCGCCGATTCCGCCAGCGGTGTGTCAATCACCCGCTCTTCGCCGAATTCTTCGATCAGCCCGTTTGTTGCCCGAAATACGCCTCCGCGAACACCAACGTCTTCTCCCAGCACGAACACGCTGGGGTCTCGCTGCATCTCTTCACGCATCGCTTGGGTAACTGCATCAATAAACGAAATCACTGCCATCTCTCTCGTCCCCCTCACGCCTCATATACGTGGTCCAGTGCCGATTCCGGAGTTGGGTACGGTGCGTTTTCCGCATACTCCGTGGCCTCATCCACTTCTGCCTGGACACGTTCAGCGATCTCACGCTCTTTCTCCTCGTCCATCACACCTGCTTCTTTCAGGTAGGCGGCAAACTGCAAGATCGGGTCTTTTTTGCGCGCCTCATCTACTTCCTCTCTGGTACGGTAGGTGCGATCATCATCGTCACTGGAATGGGGAACCAACCGATACGTAATCGCTTCAATCAGTGTGGGCCCTTCACCAGCCCGGGCGCGATCCACGGCCTGCTTCATGCTCTCATACACAGTGAGCGGGTCGTTCCCGTCAATCGTAATCCCCGGGAAGCCGTATCCAGCGGCCCGGTCCGATACCCGCTCGCAGCCGAGCTGCTTCGTGACCGGCACCGAAATCGCATATTTGTTGTTTTCACAGAAGAAAATAACGGGAAGCTTATGCACGCCGGCGAAGTTGGCACCCTCGTGAAAATCTCCCTGGTTGCTTGACCCTTCCCCAAAAGAGGTAAACACCACCAAGTCTTTTTTCTGCATCTTGCCGGCCAGTGCAATGCCGACTGCATGGGGAACTTGGGTGGTAACCGGACTGGAACCTGTCAGGATGTTGTATTTTTTGCTGCCAAAGTGGCCGGGCATCTGCCGTCCGCCGCTGTTCGGATCTTCCGCCTTGGCGAATGCGGACAGCATGCAGTCGCGTGCTGTCTGGCCGAACACCAGCACCATCGCCAGATCACGGTAATACGGACAGAGGTAGTCTTTATCCTTTTGCAGGGCAAACGCCGCACCTACCTGTGCTGCCTCCTGCCCTTGGCAGGAGATGACAAACGGCACTTTTCCTGCCCGGTTCAACAGCCACTGTCGCTCGTCAATCCGACGCGCCAGAAGCATATAATAATACATGTCAAGCACCTGTTGGTCAGTCAAGCCTACAGCGGCGTGACGGTTTTGGGTCGATTTTGTCATCGGTATGCCCCCTTTATCAATTAACTATGAATGGCGATTCCTTCAACGGCCAGCGCCGCTTCGCCAATCGCCTCGGACAGAGCGGGATGCGGATGGATCGCATGTGCGATCTCCCAGGGAGTTGCATCCAGCACCATCGCCAAACCTGCCTCGGAGATCAGGTCAGTCACGTTGGGTCCAATCATGTGCACGCCCAACAAATCGTTTGTTTTGGCATCAGCAACCAGCTTGACAAAACCGTCGTTTTCACCGAAAACAAGTGCCTTGCCGAGCGGTTTGAAGCTGAACTTGCCTGTTTTGATCTCGTAACCCTGTGCCTTCGCCTCCGCTTCGGTCAGGCCAACACTGGCGATCTCCGGGCGGCTGTATGTACAGCGGGGCACCTTGGCGGGATCGAGCGGCTCTGGCGACAAACCAGCCATATGTTCAACAGCAATCGTGCCTTCACGGGCAGCGACATGAGCTAATTGGAGCCCGCCGATGCAGTCGCCGATCGCGTAGATGTGCGGCTCCGCCGTTTGGTAGTAAGCATTGACGGCGATCGCTCCCTGCTCTAGCTTGATCTCGGTCGCTTCCAATCCCAGACTCTCTACATTAGGCTTTCGTCCGACGGAGACCAACACCTTCTCCGCCTCGAAACGCTGTTCACCCTCTCCGATAACAGCATGAACCTCTACGCTTCCCTCTGCTTTTTTCAGCGTGTCCGGCAGAACTTTGGCCCCGGTCACCACTTTTACCTTCCGCTTTTTCAACAGTCTGGTCATTTCACGGGAAATCTCTTCATCTTCGAGGGGCAAGATGCGCTCTGCATACTCCAGGATGGTCACCTCAACGCCAAAATCGCTTAACATCGAAGCCCACTCAATTCCAATCACACCTCCGCCGACAATCAAGATCGACTGAGGCAATTGGTCTAGCTGCAGCGCCTCGTCACTGGTAATCACGTATTCTCCATCAATTGCAAGTCCTGGCAGTGAACGCGGACTGGAACCGGTCGCAATCATCAGAAAACGTGGGACAATCATCTCCTGTTCACCGTCTGCCATCTCCACACGCACGGCACCCGCCTGCGGCGAAAAAATCGACGGCCCCATCACCCTGCCGTATCCCTGATACAGCTTGATGTTGCCCTTCTTGATCAGATATTGTACGCCTTTATGCAGTTGGTCGATAATCCCTTGCTTGCGAGTCTGCACCTTGGAAAAGTCGAGGCTGACGTTTTCCGCGAGAACCCCGTACGCTTCACTCTGTTTCATCGTCGCATAGACTTCGGCGCTTCTCAACAACGCCTTCGACGGTATACAGCCGCGGTGCAGGCATGTACCGCCCAGCTTCTCCTTTTCGACGATTGCGACGCTCATCCCCAACTGTGCAGCGCGAATCGCTGCCACATATCCTCCTGTGCCGCCGCCAAGTACAACAAGATCATATTCTTGAGACATAGGGCTAATCTCCTTTATATCAGTTTGCCGTCGCATACCCCTAGTACGCTCCCAAGCCACTGTATCCTGCCTTTTCACAGGACTGGCCAAGATGCGCAAACTGGCTATCTGCCATCATCGGGCGGCTGCCGTGTAGCAGCCGCCGCAACGACCAAATGCGAGAAGAGGCAAATCCTTACCTCTCCCATCATACCTGACTATCTGGATAAAATCGACTTTTCGTTTCTCACAAACATACTGCGGGAGCTGGCGATCCGGGCGATTCGCTCTTCTGCCATTCGGTCAGCCGCCTGATAGGAGGGAATCCCTTCACGCTCGGCAATTTCAAACAAACGCATGATATTATCGTAGATCCCTTCTACTTTTTTCAATGCCCTTTCACGGTTGTACCCCTGTAATTCGTCAGCGACATTGATCAATCCTCCAGCATTGATGACGTAGTCCGGAGCATAGATAATCCCCTTTTCGTGGATCAGATCGCCATGGCGCTCTTCTTTCAACTGATTGTTCGCTGCGCCGGCAATCACCTTCGCCTTGAGCAGCGGAATGGTGTCGTCATTGACCACTGCACCCAGTGCACAGGGTGAGAAAATGTCGCACTCGACAGAAAAGATCTCCTGAACGCCGACTGCTTTGGCTCCAAAGTCGGCCACCGCTCTGCTGACATTTTCCTCATTGATATCGGTAACCACCAAGTGGGCTCCTTCTTCATGCAGGTGCTTGCAGAGATTGTATGCGACATTGCCTACCCCTTGTACAGCGACTACCTTGTCTGACAAACTGTCGCTGCCATAAGCCACCTTGGCCGCTGCCTTCATCCCGCGATAGACGCCGTATGCCGTCACAGGCGACGGATTGCCGCTGGAACCAAATGCAGGAGAGACGCCTGTGACAAAATCAGTCTCTTCGTGGATCATGTCCATATCTGCGACGGTGGTTCCCACGTCCTCAGCGGTGATATAACGCCCATTCAACCCTTGAATATAGCGGCCAAATGCACGGAACAAGGCTTCACTTTTGTCTGTTTTGGGGTTGCCGATAATGACTGCTTTTCCACCTCCGAGATTAAGTCCGGCTGCGGCTGCCTTATATGTCATGCCACGCGCCAGACGCAGTGCATCAATAACTGCCTCTTCCTCGGAGTTGTAGGTCCACATCCGGGTTCCTCCGAGAGCCGGCCCCAGTGTGGTATCGTGAATTGCAATAATCGCCCGCAAACCTGACGATTGATCATGGCAAAGCAGCAGTTGTTCATAATCATACCGTTGCATGTATTCAAAAATCTGCATCATCGGTCCCTCCGTCGTTCGGTCTCATTCTGAAACAGCTTCATAGCATATAGGGTTTACTCTCATTACATCCACTATGTAGCTTTTGCAATGAGCGTGCCAAAACGGAGATAAAAATGTAAGCGCTTTATTTTTGGTGCTCCCTCGCTGCCAGCCCATAAAGAAGCACGCAAAAAGATGCAGGTTGCTGCAACATTTTGCGTGCAAGAAAATGCACAAGCCATTTTGTTTACATAATAATTATTATGTTATGAAGATAACATGCACACTTTGGATCAGAGTAACAGATTTTGCTACCTGCTACTCGATACCAAGCTTCTCCAGCTTGTAGTAGAGGCTGCGGATCGATATCCCTAGGCGACGGGCTGTCTCCGTACGGTTTCCCTCACAAGCGGCGAGCACTGTGGCGATGTGCTTTCGCTCCGCCTCCTCCAATACCTCTTTCAAAGAAAGCGCAGCTGCCGTAGAGGACCTACCCCGCTCTCCAGCCGCTTCTTCCAGGCTGCTGCCGAGGGGCGGCAGATGCTCCGGCTCAATGCACGTTTCGCTGAACTTCATGTTGATCATCGCCCGCCCCAGTACATTTTCCAACTCCCGCACGTTTCCCGGCCAGTGATAAGCGCGTAGAATCTGCAGCGTCTCGTCCGCGATTTGCTTGACGTTACGACCGTACTCCTGGTTGTGCTTGCGCAGCACGTGCATAACCAGCGGCCTGATATCTTCCTGGCGCTGCCTGAGCGGCGGGATGTGGATGGGGACCACTTGAAGCCGGTAGTACAAATCCTCGCGGAACCGGCCTGCTTGAATTGCCGATTCCAGGTTCACATGGGTCGCCGCGATCACCCGCACATCGATCGGTGTTGCCTTGGTCGCGCCGACACGGACGATTTCCCTCTCTTGCAGCACCCGCAGCAGTTTGGCCTGCATGCTCATGGAGAGCTCGCCAATCTCATCGAGGAAAATCGTACCGCCGCTGGCTTCCTCAAACAAGCCGCGCTTCCCGCCCCGCCTGGCCCCGGTAAACGAACCTTCTTCATAGCCGAACAGTTCGCTTTCTAGAAGGGATTCTGAAATGGCCGCACAGTTGACCCGGATGAACTGGTTGTACTTCCGTTCACTGGCGTTGTGAATCGCGTGGGCAAACAACTCTTTTCCCGTCCCCGATTCGCCCCGCAGCAGGACGGTCGCTGGTGTCAGTGCCGCCTTTTTGGCTTGTTCGATGGCCACCCGCATCGGCTCACTCTCACCAGTGATTTCTTCAAACGTGTACTTCGCCTCTAGCGTACGGATGATCCGTTTCGCCTTCTCCAGTTCTTCGGTTAAGCTCTTAAACTCGGTAATATCGTGGATCACACCGACACTGCCTTTTAATACCCCATCGACCATCACCGGCGCGACATTGACAATCACGTCCTTCCGCTTTGGTCCTAGTTTCATCGGAACGCCCCGCACCGGCTTTTGTGTCTTCAACACCTGCATGTGCATGCTCTCTCCCTCCGAGATGTCGACGGTAGCCGGTTTTCCGATCACATCTTCTTCGGTAAGCCCGGTAATCCGAGTGTAAGCCGGGTTGATCAGCAGACCGTTTCCGTCACCATCTACAACGGAGATTGCTTCATCTGAGCAGTTGATGATCGCCTGCAGCATGCTTTTCAATTCCTTCAAATCGGTAACTTCTTCTGCCAGGCTCATGATCTCGGTAATGTCACGGAAAACAGCTACAGCACCAACAGGCTCCCCGCGTTCGTCCCGCACCGGAACGCGGTTCGTGATAATCCGTGTATGGTTAGGCAAGACCTGCTCCTGATTCAACTCCGGCTGTCCCGTCTCTAGCACAATGTGCAGGCGGGTATTGGGAATGCTCGCGGACGCTTCGGTGCCCAGTACGTCCTTTGCCTTGATTCCCATCAATCGCTCTGCTGCTTTGTTGAACAAGGTGATAATACCCTGTGCGTTAACGGCGATAATCGCGTCATGCGTGGAGTCCAGCATCGTATCGTATTCCCGCTGACTGTCCGTCAGTTTGGCGATCAACTGCTCACGCTCATGGATCAAACGCATAATCAGGCTGGTAAAGGTACCGGGAATCAATACGGTAGCGTCCGGTTTCTTGTGCAAAATATCTTCATAAGCGACTGGGTCTCCCGTCGCTTCCAAAATCACGTCCACTTGTGCCAGATACGGTTGGTAATCGGTCGCCACTTCGATGCCATACTCCCTTGCCAGGGCGAGCCCCGGCGCATCCTGACGACGGTCGACCAATGCGACCACCTGAATCTTCTCCATTTTCTGCAAAACCTGCAAAAGAGCTGTTCCACCTCGACCTGCTCCGACGATCAGGAGTTTATGCATTCCCTCACCTCTTTTCCGCATCCTCCCCAATTGTACCCCATTTTACGGTTCAATGGACAAGGGCGGAGGAATGTTTTAAGATGAGTGATAGTGTAAAAAAAGGATGTGACTGCGATGCTGGGCCAAAAGCTGGTTGCTCTGTTGATTATGCTGGTACCGGCTGCAATTGCCGTATACGGAATCAAGTTGATGCGAGACACGTTTTACCTCGCCTTTGATCCAGAATACACCGGTGGGAGCTTGTGGGGGCCATTCTTGTTTGGACTATTGCTTTTTGTCGTACCTGTCTTCTTTATCGGAGGGTTCATCCTGCACCACGACCGCAAGCGGAACCGCGTCCAGCCCCGCTTTATGAAGCGGGAACCGGATGAAGAAGATGAAGAAGTGTAACCGAGAGAATAAAGGATGGGCGTCACCTGTCCCGGCTGTATTTCCAGCTGTGGGCAGGTCTTTTTTTGCTCCGCTAGCGAGGCTGCAGGCAACTTGGGAAAAATGATGGCCAGAAGAGGCAAAAAAACAGTTGAACTTGACGTTACGTCATCTTTTATACTACTACTCATACAACAGAAAGGGAGAAGCGTTATGGACATGATTTCGATCAAAGAATTGAAACGGAAGACCGGAATCACCGACCGTACACTGCGTTATTACGATTCGCTCGGATTACTGCGGCCGTCCGGGAGCACACCCGGAGGGCACCGTCTCTATTCGCAGCAGGATATAGAGAAGCTCTATGTGATCCTGTTCCTCAAACAGCTTGGATTCCGCCTGTCTGACATTCAACAGATGCTGGACATGCAGACGTGGAGTTGGGAAAGCTATCTGGAAAGACAGTTGCAACTGGTGCGTGAACAAATAGCAGAGTGGCAGGTGAGAGAACGGCGCCTGCAGGAGATCGTAACCATCGCCCGGTTTGAGGGAGGCTTGAAAACACCACTACTCTATGAATTGATCCAATTATCCATGCAGCCATCCTCCGTGCGCGACGAGTTCCGCAAAACCCATTTTAGCGAGAAAGAACGGGAGCTGATCCTCCGTCTGCCCAATACGGCACGAAATGACGAGGTGAGCCGTGAATGGATGGGGTTGCTTGATGAAGCACGCCGACGACTACGGGACGATCCCGCTTCCCCGGAAGTGCAGCAGCTTGTGGAACGGATGATCATAAGTACGGAGAAGCTGCTCGACGGAGACGAACAGCTGATGAAGAAGTTGTGGGATATTCGGAAGTCACCGGAGCAATCACGCCAGATGCATTTGTATCCCCTAGAGCCAGAACTGCTAGCCTTTCTCGACAAAGCGTTCGACATCTACGAACAGCGACATACAAAGTAGCCGCTTGTATCATAGAAGCGAAAGACAAGGAGTGGAACAATGGTCGATTTTGTCCTAGATCATAAATGGACGTTTTTTGTTCTTGGCGAAGTCATTTTCTGGGGCAGTATCCTCAGTTTCTTATTCTTTCGCTACTGGTTAGGGTTGGTTGGATACAGCAGCGTGTTTCTTCTCCTGTTCTTGGCCAGCGATCTCTGGCTGCTGTTTATCGGGGTGCTTGATTATTTGCGTACAGGAACCATTGAGACCTTCCAAGTCGTCATCTTCCTGTTCCTTCTCTACGCTGTGGTATACGGAAAGAAAGACTTGGCGCGACTCGACTCTTTTGTCAGAAGACGGGTGGCGACGTGGAAAGGCATCCCTTTGCCTGATGAAGAAACAGGTCAGATGAAACGAAGCTCGTACGGCTTTGCCCATACTCGGAAGGAATTGCGAAAGTTTGCGATCCACCTCCTGCTGTACATCGTCGTGATGGGTGGTATGGCCCTGCTCTTCGGACTGCGCAGCATCAGTGAACTGCCTGCCGAGCCAGACGTTCCCCTGCCCGTGCGGTATGCCTTGAGCGGATTTTTTCAGAATGAGACAGCTAGTTTCTTCGGCCGGATCTGGAGTGTCGTCTTATTGATAGACGGAATCATCACCCTATCTTACGTCGTCTTTCCGAAAAAGAGGAGAGAAAAAAGCCATTACTGAAGGGGACATGGCTTACACCGGCCGTCCCCACTCATCAAGTCGCCTAAGCAGCGGAACCGCTTCGATAATCCGGGTAAACGAGATCATCTCGGCCAGCAGGTGCAGTACAATCAAGACGATCAGTACGGCTGCCTTGGCCGTAAACGGCAGTACCAGCAACGAACCAAACCCTAGCAAAAACCCAAGGTAGTTGGCCCCTGCATCTCCCAGCATCATCTGTCCGCGAGCATCGGGACCAAAAAAAAGAATGCTGGCTGTCATCACCGGTAGGATCCATACCCAGACGGCAGGAGAAAAGAGTAAGGAAGGAACGGTAGTCAGCAAGGCGGCTGCTGACAGCCAAAAGGCTTTGAGCGCCCGTGTTGGACGCAGGTCAAATAAATTGATCAAGTTGCTGAATAGAGCCAACAGCCCGGCATGAACCAGGACCTCCTCTACTCCTTGTGAGAGGGCGATGCTGAGCAGCAGTGCCGTCAATCCGCCCCCTACACATTTGACCAGACCGCTGGTTAGCCGCCGCTCCGACCAGAAAGCATGGAGATGTCCGCGGAACCCCTTGTTGCTCCCATCGTTGGCCCGGTCATCCTGCCAGCCTAATAGCAGCATGATCAAGGACCCGCAGCAGAACAAGAGAAACGTCGGCCCATCTACGACGATGCCGCCGGTCAACCAGCCAAGACTGGTCACGATCAGCATCGCAAGCGTCGCTGCACTGGCCAGCAGCATCCCCCCAGAAGTGGGAATCCGCTTGTTTCGATAATTTCTGCGCACCAATCCCTGGCGAATTAGTCCCCACCTAAAGCGGCGATAGCACAGGAGGTGGCAGCACACGGGAATCAGCACAGAGAGAAGCAGCAGCCAGGAGGTGTCTCTCCAACTCCCGCTCATGCCTTCAGCCCCTCTTTCCACTTTTGCCCCAGCGCGCGGCCAATCGCGACAAACTCTCGGCCGCGGTGGAGAAAACCGTGCCAATCGTTTCCGGTCTGGCGATGTGTAAAGGGTACCGGTACTTCTTTCACCGAATACCCTGCTCGCAGTGCATCCACCGTCAAGCCTACTTCCACACCAAAGCCCTCATCCAGTTTTCCAACGGCATGCAGCACTTCTCTGCGCACAGCCCGTTGACCTGACAACGGCGCCATCGCGTGAAAGCCGGTCAGCCAGCGGATGCCCTGCCTGGCCAACCCTTTGGCCAACCCCAGTCCCGCTTTCCGCAGGGGGGCGGGTAGTTGGGCAATCGCCATGTCACACTCTCCGGCGAGCACGGGGTAGATCAGATGATGCGCCTCACCGGCACTTTCCCGCAAATCGGCGTCCAACAACACAACGATCTCCCCGGATGCGGCGTTCCATCCTGTCTGCAATGCCTTCCCCTTGCCCCTGTTTCCATCATGGCACAGGACCCGGCCAGCCAGATCGGCAGCCAGGATAGCCGTTTCATCTCGACTGCCATCGTCAACCACAATCAGTTCGTCACAAGGTACACGATGACGTATCGCCTGCAGCGTGGCGACGATATGTTGGGCTTCGTTAAAAGCCGGTACGACAATGCTAACTCTTTTCATGTTCCCACCTCATCTCCTTGAGCAGAAGCTGCACGTTCTCCAACAACTTCCACTGCTTGGCTGGTGTGTCAGGCACCGTCTCCACGTGGAGCCATTTGCATGAGGCAGGCAGAGTCGCAACCCACGACGGACGTTCCTTGCCAAACAGCAGCAAAGGGTAGGTAAAATCAGTCTGATCCGGCTGAAACGGAACGGTTTGCACGCCGACAGAGGCTAACACCCGTTCCAAGTAGTCCATCTGCAGATCTTCCGGACGCCATACATATACTTTCTGCCCTTGCAGATCATCGGCGTAGCGGGCAGCCATCAGATGGATCACTTCCTCGTTGCTCTGCTCCACTTGAATGATCAGTTCGTTCACCTGCTGCTTCAACTCGTTATTGCTTTGCAGAGCCTGGTCATACTTCTCTTCCATCGTGATCAAAAACTCCTGCTGGCGAGCAGCAAACCAGGACTGACCGGCAGTTCCTCCCAACAGGATTCCGATCCCTAGGGCAAGAAAAATCGCTGCAATTGTGACCAAGTGATAACGAATATGGATCATCTCGTCTCCTAAAAGGTTAACATTTTCCACTGCTTCCAAATCATATAAGCAGCATGACGTGTGATCGGATTGACCGCCAGAATCGCTACGATAGGGACGATCGCAGCTGATGCAAACAATGCCCAAGAGCTCCAGGAAACGCGAGGCTGATACAGTTGACTGACCCCCTTGGCGTCAATCAGCTTGGGACCGATCTTGGTTCGGACCAGCAGGGTACTGGCCATCCCTTTGCGCCCTTTTTCCAGGAAGTCAATCATATTGGTGTGCGTACCGATGGTGACGATCAGTTCCGCCTGCTCCTCGTAGGCCAGCAGCATGGCCACATCTTCGCTCGTCCCCGGCGCGGGCAGGATCTGGAATGGAACCCCTAGCCGTTCTACTCTTTCCCTGCCGGGTGCTCGTCCATCGGGGTAGGCATGGACCACCACCTCTGCTCCGCAGCGCAGCGCACGGTCGGTCACACTATCCATGTCACCGATGATCACATCAGGCTGGTAGCCTTTTTCCAGCAGCGCATCGGCTCCCCCGTCAACGGCAATCAATACGGGGCGGTACTCTTTTATATAAGAAGAAAGCATGTGCAGATCTTCCCTGTAATGCTTGCCGCGCACCACTACCACGACATGACGATTGGCCATGTTTACGGGCAAGCGCAGTCTGGCTAGTGGTTTTAAAAACAGATCTTTTTCCAGATGGGCATACATAAGTGTGTTATCAATAAACTGTGACAAGGTTTGATCCAGACGAGTATAGGCTTCCTGCGATTTTTGTTCGATGGTAGAAGCTGTAATAAAACGAAGGGGTATCACGATCGGTTCATCCGCCTGTATGTACAATTGATGACCCTTAATTGTAACTGGGGTATGGTCGGGAAGCTGCATCAACCGATGGGGAACGGACTCTGCCACCTCGTACAGAGGAATCCCCGCATCCAGCAGCCGCCTGGCTCCAGTCGCCGGATAGCTGCCGGTCATAAAGGGCGCCGTATTGATCACCGCTCCCACACGGGCTTCCAACAGAGAAACAGCGGCTACCTCATCTACATCCTCGTGACACAGCAAAGCAATCTGGCCTGGCTGTATCCGCTTGCACAATTGTTTTGTCTTGTCATCCGCAACCAAGCTGGTGGTAATGAAGTAGGAGTTGGTTCGCTTCAGTCTGTTCAACACGCCCACCTCCACCCATAGTATGCCTCATACTGGTGCGATTCATGCAACCAAAAGAAAAAAGGCTGTGCTGGCTGCACAACCTTTGTCGTTTGGCGTGTGTTATTAACCTGCTGCTGGTTTAATAAATGCGTAATAAATAATTAACGCGTCGGAAAACAGAAACACAGCGAGCGATACCGCCCCGAACGCAACCGCAAACATGTTTTTCGCTTTCAATGAGCGATAAACGCCAGCAGCGATAAAAATGGTGAAGAAAAACATCAGAACGTCAAACAAGTTCATCGCGGGACAACTCCTTTAGTAATATCTGCGCACATACAATTCCATATCCCATTATATAGTCTACCCAACAGCGATACAAGTCATCTAGCTATTTGTGACAAACGGTTCACAATTAGTTCGGTTGCGTTCAAAATATACGGTGCACGTGCTTGTTAGGAATTGTTCCGCTCTAGGAATTCCAAGCGGTTTCCAAATGGGTCATCGACATAAAAGCGTGTCATATCTGGCAGATTGGTATCTTTCCTAACCTCAATTCCACTGTCTTGCAAACGGTGTTTTAGGATGGCCAGTCCGCGTACATAAATCGCCGGATGTGCCTTTTTGGCAGGTACAAACGGTTCCTCAATACCGATGTGGAGCTGTTGCGCGCCGCATTGGAACCAGACACCGCCTCGGGAGGCCAGTTCTGCCGGTTTGGGTAGCTCCTCAAGACCTAGCACCGTATGATAAAAGTGACGCGCCAGTTCTTCGGATCCTTTTGGGGCTGCCAGTTGGACATGATCAATACCGGCAAAGTGGTAGGTCACGACCTATCCCTCCTCCGCAAGGTTAGCAGGGTGATTTCCGGCCTGCAGAAAAAACGGACCGGTAACCCTGTCGTGCCGATCCCCCTGTTCGTGTACACCTGCAGCGTCGAGTCATCCAATTGCTGCAGTCCGTCAGGATACTTTTCTCCGTGCGGCGGCAGTACCAGGTGCCCTATAAACGGCATCCGCACTTGTCCGCCGTGTGTATGCCCAGATAGCTGCAGATCTACACCATGCAGCTTGCTCACATCGGCAAAATCAGGTTCATGTACGAGTAAAATGGTGCAGATCTCTTCTGTTATCCCTTGCAGCGCGCTGCCGATATCCGGTCTTCCGTGGAGCGTATCGTCGACGCCGGCGATCAGAAGTCCCGCGCCATCCTTACTGAGCATGCTGTGACGATTATGCAGAAGCTGAAACCCGGATCGTCGCAACAGATCGCCGACCGCCTCTGCTCCCGCACGGTAATCGTGGTTGCCGACGACCGCCCATTTGCCTAAGGGTGCCGACAGGCGGGCGAGGATTTCTGTCGTCTCCCGCTCATATGTAAGATCACGATCATACAGGTCCCCAGTGAAGGCGATCAGATCAGCCTGCAAGGAGTGAATCTGGTCAACCACGTCCGCAAGCTGTCGAGGTCCGTAATAATGTCCAAGGTGAACATCACTAAACTGCACGATCCGCAATCCGTCAAAAGCAACTGGCAGTCGATCCAAGTATACGGTATGAGTCCGGACCTCCGGCCAGTACCGCTCGACAAACACGGCGTATACCCCAGCGCCGGCCGGCAGCGTGATCCAATAGAACAACTGTTTTAGAAAATCCAAGCGGCTCACCCGCTCTACCTTTGTTTTCAGCAGCCCAACCAGCCCCAATTCCACGTTTTAAAAGGAGACACGATTGTTCTTGCCTGACTCCCCTCATCATCAAATACGTGAGGATCGGGGCGCTGGTTACACGGTTGGGCAAAGGGGATTTAGCGATTGCTTACGTGCGGATAACCATCTTCTACAATCTCCAGCTTGCCCGTGTGAGGCTCAATGATCAGTCCATGGACGGCAACACGCTTAGGCAGCAGGGGATGATTGCGAATCATGTGGACACTGTTCTTGACTCCATCTGCGACATGATTGAAGCCTTTTAACCATTTGCGCAAATCAACTCCGGCGTTTTCCAAGACATGAATCGTCTCTTCGGAAATGCCCTGCTCTACCATTTTCTCCATCATCCCGTCCGGATTGACCGCGCTCATGCCGCAATCGTGGTGCCCCACGACACATACTTCTTTTGCATTTAACTCATAGATCGCAACCAGGATGCTTCTCATGATGCTGCCAAACGGATGTGATACAATCGCTCCTGCATTTTTGATCAGTTTAAAATCGCCATTCTTCAGATTCATGGCATTTGGCAGCAGCTCAACAAGCCGCGTGTCCATACAGGATAGGACGACCAGCCCTTTGTCGGGGAACTTGGTTGTTTGAAAGCGTTCATAACCCTTCTGTTCAAGGAACTGCTGGTTATGCTCCATGATTTCATAGAGACGCGACATATTTTCTCCCCCTCCACTTTTTCCAAAAGCTTGTACGGTCAGCTTGCCGCTTTTATGGCGAACTGGATTGGCGTATGCGGTAGGTATAGCCTGATACTCGGTCTAATCAGTTGACAGAGGAAAACAATCTAACGATCAAGCGGATAAATACTCCCTTATTATATCAGCATACCGTCTGATAGGGAAAGATCCCTTTCAGTCAGCCTGCTCATACGCAACGCTAAACACTACACAAAGAGGAGCTACCATAACAGTTGCTCCCCTCCTGTATGACAATCTGCTCTTCCGTTCTTTTTGATGCGTCTGAATCACGTAGCGTATGCTGGACAAAGCCTGTTTTAAGATAGGTCAGAAGGAAATATCGGTCTGCTCCACTCAGCTAATCTTAGCTTCAATCCGCAGCTTGTCGGCCACCATCGCGATAAACTCGGAGTTGGTCGGTTTTGCCTTGGAGTTGGAGATGGTGTATCCGAACAGGTTGGAGATCGAGTCGAGGTTGCCGCGGGACCAGGCTACTTCAATGGCGTGGCGGATCGCACGCTCCACTCTGCTGGCGGTGGTGTTGAACTTTTTGGCAATGTCGGGATAGAGTACTTTGGTAATCGAGCCAAGCAGTTCCACGTCATTGTACACCATGGTAATGGCCTCGCGAAGGTACAAATACCCCTTGATATGAGCCGGAACCCCGATCTCGTGAATAATGTTGGTGATGCTGGCGTCCAGATTGCGGCCTTTGACTGCAGACGGTTGGCTCTTTACCGTGGATACAAACGTCGTTTGGTTTTGACTGATCATCTGTCTGATCCGTTGTGCCAGCACGTCCATGTCAAATGGTTTTAAAATGTAGTAGGAAGCCCCCAGTTCGACTGCCTTTTTGGTTACCTCTTCCTGTCCGAACGCGGTCAGCATGATGATTTTTGGAGGTGGTGAGAGCCTCATCTGCTGCATGTGTTCCAGCACGGCAAGTCCATCGAGGTGGGGCATGATGATGTCCAATATCAATACATCCGGAACCCGGTCTTGTAGGACTTTGAGGACGTCATTGCCATTGTAAGCAACGCCTATCACATTCATGTCGTGCTGACTATTGATGTACTCTTCCAGCAAGTTTACGAATTCTCGATTGTCATCGGCCAATACAACATCAATCTTACTCAAACTCGTTCCTCCTCGGTTGACTGTTTTTTGCCTATTTCTGGATGCCGATACTCGGATGCAGATAGATAAGATCACGATTTTGTCATGAAAACCAATTCGACAAGCAAAAAGCAGTTCCTGCCAATGACGAAAGTTCGTTAGATTTTTCCGATATTTCGACAAAAATCAAAACTCAAGGCAGTTTTTATCCTGCCTTGAGTTTACTCTTCTGCAGCGGAATCCCCGCATCCTGCAACATCCATTCGATGAAACAACCGTAACCAGAAGTTGGATCATTGACAAAGACATGGGTAACCGCTCCAACCAATTTGCCGCTTTGGATAATCGGGCTACCGCTCATCCCTTGTACGATTCCCCCTGTTTTCTCCAACAAGCGCTTGTCCGTTATCTTGATGATCATTCCTTTGGTCGCCGGAAAGTGTTGTTTCACCACATTGACGATCTCAATGTCAAACTCCTCTACTTGCTGCCCATCGACAACGGTCAGGATTTTCGCCGGGCCTTCCCGTACCTCTTCTGCCAGCGCAACGGGAATCGGCTCCTGGTGGGAGTGTTGTTGCGGCTGCTCCTTTATTTTTCCGAAGATCCCAAAAGGAGTGTTGCGGGTGATGGAACCCAGGATGTGGCTCTCATTGAAAAAGCGGGCAAACTTTTCTCCAGGGTTGCCGCTCTCCCCTTTCTCGATGGAGGTAACGCTTGCTTGTACGATTTGTCCATCTCCAACAACAATTGGCTGCCCGGTGTCTACATCTGAGATCACGTGGCCGAGCGCCCCGTATGCACCCGATCGCGGCTCGTAAAACGTAAGTGTTCCCACCCCTGCAGCGGAATCACGAATGTACAATCCCAGACGGTATTCATTGTCCTTGGCGTCTTTCGCCGGTGTTAACGTCAGGTTCACCTTCTCTTTTCCGCGGACAACCAACATGTCGAGGGATTGATGCTTGCTTCCCGCTTCATTGACGATTTTTTTCACATCGTCCATGTCGTTGATGTACAGGTCGTTTATCTTGACAATCATGTCACCAACATGGATCCCCGCCTTTTCTCCAGGGGACAATTTTGCTTTTCCGGTATCGACCAGGTGATGTCCGACGACCAATACACCCGCTGTCTGTAGTTTTACCCCGATCGACTGTCCTCCCGGGATGACGCGAATATCAGGCAGGACATTTACTTTTACCGCTTTTAACGGGATGCTTCCCCACTTTAACTGCAGTTGGGTCTCCCCCGTTCTGCGTGGTTCAAATGAAAGCGGTTTGCTTAGATCAACGTTTACTTGCCTCGCCTCGGTGCCATTGACATGGAGAATATCGGGATTACTGTTGGTTAGCGTACCCATAACCGGCATGGAGATTTGCCATCTGGCCAGCGACCCTTGGAAGAGACGGAGTTCATCCGGCAGAGACGCTAGGACTTGAAACGGGGTTGAGCTGACGATCAGGGCGGTGATGAGCAATAGCAAACTTCCCAACCATTTTCTTCTCTGTTGACGGATCACCAGCAATCACTCCTACTCTCCTACCTACACCCTACTGCTACATCTCCACCTTGCCGTATCTATAATGTTACCGAGGGCTATGGGGTTTATAACAGAAAAAAAGCTGTCAATTCGCATTGACAGCTTTTCGTTCTTTTCCCATCAGGATCATTTCTTGCGCGTGTTCTTTGGTTTTTTCCGTCACTTCGGCACCGCCCAGCATACGGGCTAGCTCAATCACCCGCTCCTCATCTGTGAGCGGCGTAACGTTGGTCACCGTCTCTTGTTCGCCCATTTCTTTATAGATCAGAAAGTGGACGTCAGCCATGGAAGCGACCTGCGGCAGATGAGAGATACAAAGTACTTGACGATGTTGAGCGACCCGAGCCAGTTTCTCGGCGATCGCCTGTGCAGCACGTCCGCTCACTCCAGTGTCGATCTCGTCAAAGATGAAGGTCTCCACTTGGTCGCTTGAAGCCAGAATCGTCTTAATCGCCAGCATGATCCGGGAAAGCTCCCCGCCTGATGCAATTTTGGCCAGCGGACGCAGCGGTTCACCGGGGTTGGGCGCGATCATAAACTCCACTTGGTCAATGCCTCGTGCATTGATCTGTCGCTTCACTCCCTCTACCTCGATACCCTGTTCATCCGGCTGTTGGCGTACCTCAATGGCAAATCGAGCCCGCTCCATGCACAGCTCATGAAGCTGCTGCTCAATGGCAGCAGCAAGCCGTTTGGCTAGTTCACGACGTTTTACACTGAGTTCCAACGCTTCCACGGCGAGGTCGTCGGCTAATTCCTTTAGATGAGATTCCAGCTTTTGCAGACGGTCGTCGTAATGCTGGATCTCTTCCAGCTCATCTTGAACAGCCGCGGCATACTCAAGGATATCATTTACCGTTTTCCCATATTTTCGGCGCAAACTGGAGATGAGATCCAGCCGCCGCTCCACCTCAGCCAGTTCCTCAGGTGAAAACTCAAGCTGTTCCCTCACTTGACGCAGACTTTGGACCGCATCCTCAATCTGGTAATAGGCGGAGCGAATCGAGTCTACGATCGGAGCAAGACTATCGTCATAAGGCAGAACACGCTCCAGCTCACTCATCGCGTGACCCAACCAGTCAAGCCCATGGTGTTCCCCGTAAAGGGATTGGTAAGCATCTTCAATTCCGGCAAAGACTTTTTCCACATTGCTCCATTTTTTGCGGAGACCGAGCAGTTTGTCATCTTCTCCAGGCTCAAGCGAGGCTTCCTCGATCTCTTGCAGCTGATAGGTCAGCAAATCGATCCGCTGTGCCAGTTCTCGCTCGTTCTTGGCCATCCGCTCCAGATCCTGGCGGGTCTTGCGATACGCACTGTAGAGCTGGGCGTACTCTTGTTTCGTCTTGCTCAATTCCGACTCACCGTAGGCATCCAACCATCCGATATGCTTGTCGGCCTGCATCAGGGTGTGGGCATCATGTTGTCCATGAATCTGCACCAGCCAAGGACCTAGCTCACGCAGCATGGCCAGCGTGACCAACTGCCCGTTCACCCTGATTACGTTTTTCCCTTGCAGCGAGATGTCCCGCCTGACGACCAGCATCCCGTCCGCCTCCACCTGAACCCCAAATCCTTCGCAGATGGCATACGCCGGGGAATGCTTGGGCAGCTCGAACAGTCCTTCTACCTCCGCCCGTTTTTCCCCATGGCGGACAAACTCAGCAGAGCCGCGTTCCCCCAAAAGCAGACCAATCGCGTCGATAATGATCGACTTGCCCGCGCCTGTTTCGCCGGTTAGGATGTTCAGACCTCGACGAAACGAAATCGTGACCGATTTAATGATTGCAAAGTTGCGAATCGTCAATTCGTGCAGCATCGCATCTTCTCCTCTACAGCATGTCCAAAAATCGCTGTATTACCTCTTGAGAGAGTGCATCGGTACGGCAGATGATCAGAATCGTATCATCGCCGCCGATGGTCCCCACCACCTCTGGCCATTGCAGATTATCGATCAGGGCCGCAATCGACATCGCATTCCCTGGCATCGTTTTCATCACGATCAGATTGTTGGCATGATCAACACCGATGAAGCTGTCCATCAGGGCTCGTTTCAGTTTCTGTAGTGGATTAAACTTTTGATCCGCGGGCAGTGAGTACTTGTACCGCCCGTCTGCAAGCGGCACCTTAACCAAATGCAGTTCCTTGATGTCACGCGATACCGTGGCCTGGGTCACGTTAAAACCGGCGTCTCGGAGATAGTCGACCAATTCGTCCTGGGTCTCTACCTCGTTATTGGCGATAATTTCTCGGATCCTGATATGGCGTTGTCCTTTATTCATCTGTTTTTCTACTCCCATTCCCCTTGCAGTTTTTTACGAATCACTTCAAAAAAGCTGCCGTCGTTCCACTTGATCAATGGTGTTGCATGAGGAGAGCGCTTGACGCAGATCACATCTCCGCCTTCCAGCCGGTAGCCGAACTGTCCGTCGATGGACAATCCCATCTCTTGATGAACCGCGTCAACCTCGACCCGAATCATCTGGTCCGCAGAAAAAACCATGGGTCTCGCAGTAAGTGAGTGAGGAGCAACTGGTGTCAACAGCAGCATGTCTACATTTGGTGCTACAATCGGGCCACCAGCCGACAACGAGTAAGCCGTAGACCCGGTAGGACTGGAGACAATCACACCATCGCCGCTAAACGTGGCCACGTATTGATCGTCCAGATAGACGGCACACTGGATAATCCGACAAAACGATCCCTTGGCGATCCCAATGTCATTCATCGCCGTATAGGTCGCTAGCGGCTCTCCCTTGCGCAGCAGGGTTGCTTCCAGCATCATACGCTGCTCAATTCGATACGCTCCTGCCAGCAGGCTTTCTGCTGCCGTCTGCAGATTATCCGGTTCCGCTTCTGACAAGAAGCCCAATGTTCCCAGATTAATGCCCAGGATCGGCAATGCATGTCCTGCCAACTGACGAGCGATCCCAAGTAGTGTACCGTCTCCACCAAGTACACAGAGCAGCTCAGCACGTTCTCGAAACTGTTCGACTGGACAAGCCAGATCGGGGCGACCCAGTATATGCGCAATACTTTCGTCCAATACAACCTCCGCACCTTTTTCTTCCAGTAGGTGGAGAAGCTCCCGCGCTACGATGCGGGCTTCCGGTTTTCCTCTGTTGGCTATAATTCCAATTCTCTTCACGTCGCCACCCCAAGCTTGTCAGGTTGGTTTCTTTTATACAAGTATACATCTTTTTATGCAGGCAAAAAAAGCCTGTTTCGCATGAAAAGGAACTATGCGTCGACCCAATACGCTTTTTGTGGTAATGTTTGGATCGTAAAGGAGTTATTTGGATTTTTACAAGTCGAGTGTCAAACCGTTTCTGCAGAAGCTTGCACTTGCATCCGATTGCTTAGCACACTGTTTTTCCATCAGTAGAAAAAGCGTCCCTATACGGAACGCTTAATCTTTTCCATACCATGATCTCAACGGAAGCACCGCTCACAGAGAATTGTGTGCCTCTTTCACGACCTGGGAGATCCAGTCATGCAGATGGTCCGTTCCCTGGTTAGCTGTCTGCTTGCGCAGATGGAGCAAAAACTCAATATTTCCTTCTCCGCCGGTAATCGGGGAATAGCTGATCCCCTGCACGGCAAACCCGATCTCTCGGGCAAAGGCGGTTACGTCTGTCAAGACTTGACGGTGAACAGCCGGGTCGCGGACAATGCCGTTTTTGCCGACGTTTTCTTTCCCTGCTTCAAACTGCGGTTTAACGAGTGCAATGACATCCCCATCTTCTTTTAGAAAGCGGTGCAGAACCGGCAGGATCAAACGGAGTGAGATAAATGACACATCAATCGAAGCCGCATCCGGCCGCTCGTGGGCAAACTGGTCAGGATCGAGATGACGAAAGTTGGTTCGCTCCATCACCACTACCCGTTCATCCTGTCGCAGTTCCCATGCCAATTGCCCGTAGCCCACATCGATCGCATAAACCCGACGGGCGCCGTGCTGCAAGGCACAGTCGGTAAATCCGCCAGTCGACGCGCCAATATCCATCATCACTTTGCCGGAAAGATCCACTTGAAACTGCTGCAGCGCCTTTTCTAGCTTTAATCCGCCGCGGCTTACGTAGGGGTGAAGCTCTCCTTTTATCGTAATCGCGGCATCCTCTGGCAGCTTGGTCCCCGGCTTGTCACAACGCTCACCGCCTACCCGCACCAATCCAGCCATCACCGCTGCCTTTGCTTTTTCCCTTGTTGCATAGTGACCACGCTCGACGAGCAGGACATCCAATCGTTCTTTTCTCATCGCCGTTATGCCCTCTGTTTATGTGCAGGATACAGCGCCCTCACCTTTGTCGCGATCGCCTCAGCGGTAAGCCCAATCTCCTGCCGCTGCTCCTTGACGCTGCCATGTTCCACAAAGTAATCGGGAATCCCGATGCACTCTACGACCGTATGCCGGTAACCTGCCTGGGCGAGAAACTCCAGTACGGCGCTGCCAAAACCGCCGCTGATACAGCCTTCTTCCACCGTTACCAGATCATATCCGGACTGCGCCAGGCTGATCAGCAACTCTTCGTCTAACGGCTTGCAAAAGCGAGCGTTTACCAGCATTGGTGAAATGCCGTCCGCCTTCAGCAGATCGACCGCCTTCTCAGCCAAGTCAAACACGTGGCCAAATGAGAGGATGGCCACACCGTGACCTTGCTGGATGATCTCCGCTTTGCCGATGGGCAAAACCTGAAGCTGCTCATCCATCGGCACACCAAGCCCGTTGCCGCGTGGGTAGCGAAACGCAATAGGGCCGTCATCGTAAGCTACCGCCGTCTTCATCATGTGCTGCATCTCGTTTTCGTCTTTTGGGGCCATCATCACCATATTAGGTATCGCTCGCATAAAGGCGATGTCGTACGCACCTTGGTGGGTCTCACCGTCCGCTCCAACTAGCCCTGCCCGGTCGATCGCAAAGATCACATTTAGTTTTTGCCGCGCCACATCATGGACCAATTGATCATACGCCCGCTGCAGGAAGGTGGAATAGACCGCAAACACCGGCTTCAGACCTTGTGTAGCCAGTCCTGCTGCAAAGGTACAAGCGTGCTGCTCGGCAATTCCGACATCAAACATCCGCTCAGGGAATACCTCCGCGTATTTAACGAGTCCCGATCCACCGGGCATGGCCGGTGTGACTGCCACAACCCGTGAATCTTCCTCGGTCAGTTTAATCATTGTGTTGGCAAACACGCTGCTGTAGGAAGGAGCCTTTGGCTTTGATTTGATCTCCTCACCTGACTCGATCTTGTAGGTACCGATCCCGTGCCATTTAAACGAATCCGCTTCCGCAGGTGCGTATCCCTTGCCCTTTTTGGTAATCGCGTGCACCAGGGTCGGTCCTTTCGTCTGGGCTGCCGTTCTCATCGCATCATGCAGCAGCTCAAGGTTGTGGCCGTCAATCGGGCCGATATAGGTAAAACCCAGTTCTTCAAATAAGACTCCGGAGACGAGCAGGTACTTCATGCTGTCCTTGAGCCGCTCTGCCCAATGGGCCAGTTTTCCGCCTACAGCGGGAATTGCTTTGAGCAGGTGCTCCAGTTCATCTTTGGCCCAGCGATAGTTATGGCCTGTTCGCAGCTTGCCGAGATAATTATGCAACGCACCCACATTGGGAGCGATCGACATTTCATTGTCGTTCAAGACGACGATCACATTTTTGCCTTCGTCCCCGATGTGATTCATCGCTTCCAGGGCCATCCCGCCAGTCAGCGCACCGTCTCCGATGATCGCCACGACATGGTTCTTCTCTCCTTTGAGATCGCGTGCGGTAGCCATCCCCATCGCTGCCGACAGAGATGTGCTGCTGTGGCCAGTCTCCCACACATCATGGGGACTCTCGCTCATCTTGGGAAAGCCGCACAGTCCCTTATACTGGCGCAAGGTCGGAAACTGATCGGATCGACCCGTCAGGATTTTATGTACATACGCCTGATGGCCAACGTCCCAAATCAGCTTGTCCTGTGGACTGTCAAACAGGTAGTGAAGGACCAGCGTCAACTCCACCACTCCCAGATTTGAAGCCAGGTGTCCGCCGGTTGCGGCCAGATTCTCTACCAAAAAATCGCGGATTTCCGCAGCGAGTTGATGCAGTTGGGCCATACTTAGCTTTTTTAGATCAGCCGGGCTGTGTATCGTCTCCAGCAACACATGAATCCCTCACTTTCCAAATCACGTCCATCAAGCGATTGAGGTTGAAACTTGCTTCATTATAAACGTTTCCGTGAAAAAACTCCACTTCCTACACGAGAAAAGACGGAATAATCCTAGCCTGCTCGTGCAGCACTAGGATTGTGTTGATATGTATGAGATTTGGATGCTAGCAGCTTCGCTCCATGATGTAATCCGCTAGCGGCACCAGAATCGAATCACCCAGTCCTACAGCACGCAGTGCCTCTTTGGCGTCAGAGACGAGCTGGGCCAGTTTTTGCTTCGACGCTTCCATTCCGATGAGTGACGGATAGGTCACCTTTTGGCGAGATTGGTCGCTCCCCGCCGTTTTCCCCAATTGGGCGGTATCACCCTCCACATCGAGAATGTCGTCCTGGATTTGAAAAGCAAGGCCAATAGCCATGCCGTAGCGGGTAAGGGCATCGATGAGAGTTGGCGAAGCATCAGCGAGATAGGCCGCTCCACGCAGAGCCGCTACCAACAAATCGCCGGTCTTGTGACAGTGGATGTACTCCAGTTCTGCCAAGCTAAGCGGGCGACCTTCCCCCTCCATATCGGCCATCTGCCCTCCAACCATTCCCGCAGCACCGCAGCGACGCCCCAACTCAGCGATCAGCCTGAGTCCGTTTTCCGGCTTCACCTCTGGATGCTCCAGGTAGGCATCGGCGATGCTGGAGAAGGCACGCGTCAACAAGGCATCGCCAGCCAGAATGGCTGTTGCTTCGCCATACACCTTGTGATTGGTCGGTTTGCCGCGGCGCAAATCGTCATCGTCCATGGCCGGCAGGTCATCGTGAATGAGTGAATACGTGTGGATCAACTCAAGTGAAACGGCATAGGGTATGCCCCGCTCAATTGGGGCGCCAAGCGACTCCAGCACAGCGAGCACCAGCACCGGTCGCAATCGTTTGCCCCCGGCCATCAAGGAGTAAGACATCGATTCATAGAGGCGGGCTGGCACCTCTTCTCTTTCCAGAGCAGACAGCAAGTTCCGCTCAATCAACGCTGCCCTTTCTTGGAGGTAAGCGGAGAGCGTCTGATTCATTCCGCTTCCTCCTCGATGTGGAACGGCTTCTCCGTGAGAGTACCGTCTTCCTCTACCAACTGCATCACCTTGGCTTCTATCACATCCAGCTTTTGGCCGCACAGACGGGACAACTGCATGCCTTCTTGATAAAGTTCAATCGCTTCTTCCAGCGGAACTTCTCCCTCTTCCAGACGGCGGACCACTTCTTCCAGACGCTGCATTGCCTGTTCAAATGGCAGTTCCAACTCTTTTTCATCTTTCTTGCGGGCCATGCTCATTCTCCTCTCGGACGATTTCGGTCACATCAGCGTGTACAATTCCATCCTGCAATCGTACCATCAGCTTGTCTCCAGGGGCAAATGCAGCAGCATGCTTGACCAGTTTTTGCTCACGGTAGACCAGGGCATAACCCCGCTGCATCACCTTGAGCGGGCTGAGTGCGTCAAGCTGTCCTACCAAACCGTTCCAGTCACGGCGGGCTTGCTGAATCCGTCGCTGCATCGCCTGCCGCAATGCCGTTTCGCCGCGCAAAACAATCTGACGATGCTGCTTTAGCCGCAGAGAGAAGCGGTAGCGTTGTAGACGATCCGACAAAAGAGTGTACTGTTCACGCTTTCGTCTGACGAGCTGTCTCGTCGTTAGCCGCAGCCTGTTGATCCACTCATCCAACTGTTGGTGCGATTCCTCAATCCGCCGCTGTGGGAGGCGCATGCCATAAGCGGCAGACAGGCGGTTCAGCCGCTCCCGCTGTTCGTGCAGATGTGTGTTCATTACGCGGTGCAGCCTATGCTCCAACTGTCGGGTCCGCTCCAACCACTCCAGATAGTGGGGAACGGCCAACTCAGCAGCCGCGGTAGGCGTTGCCGCCCTAATGTCGGCAACGAAGTCAGCGATGGTGAAATCCGTCTCGTGACCAACGGCAGAAATCACCGGAACGCGGGATGCAGCAATCGCCCGCGCTACCCGCTCATCATTGAATGCCCACAGTTCCTCGATTGAGCCGCCACCCCGTCCGACGATCAAAACCTCCAGGTGATCACACTCATTGCAGCGCCGAATGGCCGCCTCGATGGAAGCAGGTGCCTCCTCGCCCTGAACGATTGCCGGTATGACGGTAATCACAGCCTGCGGGAATCGCCGCTTGATGGTGGTAACGATGTCCCGCACAGCGGCACCGGTAGGGGAAGTAACTACGCCTATCGCTCGTGGAAAAGACGGTAGCGGCCGCTTCCGCTCCGGGGCAAACAGTCCCTCACTCTGCAGCTTTTCCTTCAACTGCTGAAACGCTAGGTACAGGGAACCCAGTCCATCGGGCTGCATCTCGCGTGCGTACAATTGATAATTACCATCTCGTTCGTAGACGGAAATGGAGCCGCGCACGATCGCTTTGGTCCCGTTCTTGGGAAGAAAGCGAAGAAAGCGATTATAGCTGGAAAACATAACGACTTTTATGCGGGACTGGGCATCCTTGAGGGTAAAGTACATATGCCCACTGGTATGATGGGTAAAGTTGGAAATTTCTCCGCGAATCCATACATCAGTCAACTGTGGACTCCGCTCCAATGTTTGCTTGACATGGCGTGTCAGTTGACTGACCGTCCAGATCTCCGGCGTGCTCATCTCCTCATCCTTTCACTTCATCACCGACACGGGACTGTGCTCTGGCTGCCTTGACCGTATTGGCCAGCAGCATCGTGATCGTCATCGGTCCGACCCCACCTGGTACAGGTGTAATGTATCCGGCTACCTCGGCTACCTCGTCAAAACGCACGTCACCCACCAGTTTGCCGTTCTCCATGCGATTGACACCCACGTCAATCACGATCGCCCCCGGTGAGACATGTTCTCTGCCGATCAGATGCGCTTTCCCCACTGCTACGACCAAAATGTCGGCCTGTCGGGTCAACTCTGCCATATTTCTCGTACGGGAATGGCACATCGTAACTGTCGCATTTTCCTGCAGCAGCAGCAACGAAACTGGCTTTCCGACGATATTGCTGCGCCCAATCACGACGACATGCTTGCCATTCAGATCAGTGCCTGTCCATTTGATCAACTCCACAATTCCGTGCGGTGTGCATGGTAGATACGCGTCATTGCCTATCACCATGTTGCCGACATTGATCGGATGAAAACCGTCGACGTCTTTTTCGGCTGGAATCACGTCCAGCACGGCCTCTTCAGAGATGTGGGGCGGCAGGGGAAGCTGCACAAGAATCCCATGAATGTTCGGTTTTTCATTCAACTGCTTTATCGTTTGCAGCAGTTCCTGCTGGCTGATGGTCTCCTGTAAACGAAGAACTTCCGAATAGATGCCCACTTCTTCGCAAGCTTTTACTTTCCCCTTGACATAGGAGTGTGAAGCAGGATCTTGTCCAACCAAAACAACCGCAAGACCCGGTTCTATTCCGTCTTGCTTCAGTTTTTTCACTTCTTCAGCAATCTCGGCCCGAATCGATTGGGCCACTGCTTTCCCGTCAATCACTGTTGCTGTCATCTCGATGACAACCCCCTTCGCACTGTTCGCTCACCATTAGTGTAGCGAGGTGTCGAGTGGATGTAAAGGCGAAATTTTATACAACCAATCACTCATAATGTTCGGTTTTTGTGAATAGACCAACCAAGCATCGCTACTCCATATGCGTTGTCACCGGAGTAAGCAGGATCACAGAAATACAGCTTTGCACCAACTGCTGGGTGCTCCAGTCGTTGAATAAGTCGATCCTGAATGTACTGATTGGCTGCCACCCCGCCGACGATCAATATCTCCTTGCTCCACCCCTGTTCCACTGCATGGCGCAGTACTTTCTCCAACGAATTGGCCAGACACTGTTCTGTCGCACGCGCAATCTCGGCAGCAGCAACTTCTCCTTTTGATACAGCCCTCAGTAGAGCGGCTTCCGGACCGGAGAGGCTGAACGTTAGCCCGTCCACAGCAGAGGATACACGAAACGAACCTTCCGCCCTTTGGGCCAGCTTTTCCAGATACGGCCCAGAGGGAAAGGGGAGACCAAGTGCCACACCCACGCGATCAACCAACTGTCCTGCATGCAGGTCGATGGACCCGCCGATCTTTTCGATCCGATAGCCGCTCTCGTCCCGTATACAATCGAGTAGCTCCGAGGTGCCGCCAGAGAGGTGAACAGCTAAAAACCGTGCACTTTGGGGCCGTTCATCCGCCGTAAGCTCCCCGGCAGCAATATGCCCCTCCTGGTGACTGGTCAAGTAGTACGGCACGCCAAGATAGACAGAGAGACACTTGGCCAAACCTTCGCCTACTTTAAAGACAGGCATGTACGATTGTTCGATCGGTCTAGGCTTCTCGCTGGCGCACACCGCTGCAATCTCTCTGTCCCCCAATTGCAGTTGGTCGCTCAGCTGAGGCAGGTTCATCACGTGCTGAAAGACGGCTTCTGACTGCTGCAACCCCCGCTTACCTTCTTTGACGCGGAGGAGTTGTCTCGCTTCAGCAGCAATCTCGCCGTCTTCCCGTACCAGACAGAGTGATGTCCGGTAATTGCTCGTATCGATCCCCAGTATGACTTTATCCATTCTCGTTCACCTGATTTCCATCTGATCCGAGTCTGAAGCTACTCTTTACAGCTGCGTTTGTGGACGTTCTTGCAGAAAACTGGAGAGCACACCGTTGACAAACCGGTAGGACTGGTCGTCACTGTATAGTTTAGCCAACTCCACGGCCTCATTTAATACCACCTTTTCCGGAAGTTCCGGCTCAAACATCAACTCAAAAAAGGCAAGCCGCAAGATCGCCCGGTCCACGTTGGCAATTCGCTCCAGTTGCCAGCCCCGCAGGTATTTTTTCAGTTCTTCGTCGATCTGGGGCAGGTGCTTGAGCGTCCCCTCGACGAGAAACATCAGATAGTCGGTGCCCCCAGGTTCCTGTTCTTCCAGGACCAGATTGATTGCTTCCGGCAGTTCAACTTGGGACATGTCGATTTGAAACAGACATTGCACCGCTTTTTCTCGTGCTGTTCTTCGCTTCATGTGCTTGTTCACCTACTGTTTGAATTTGCCAGGCAGGATGCGATCCAGAATATCCCGCAAATCTTCTTTTTGATCCAGCTTCCGCCCTATATAGTAACCGGTCGACACCAATACAATGAATACAAGGGTGTCCCAAAAACCGACAATCAGATAGATCAGACCAAAGAAAAAACCGGCGGCTACCCCCAGACATTTGCCCTTGTGTTCCAAAAGCAACTCCCATATCATATCCTTCACCTTCTATTCTACCCGCTTGCTTCGGATGGCAACATGGTCTGTCGATGCAACCTCGATGACCTTCACCGAAACCTCAGCGATTTCCAGTCCGGTGATCGCCTCTACTCTGGCTTTTACTTCCGCCTGTAAATTCTGGGTAAGTTCGGGCAGCGGGGTTTCACCGTCGAAACTGAGCCGCAAAGAGATGATGTTCCCCAGGTCTTTGGTGGTAACCTGCGTCTTCAACTCTCGTACCCCTCTCACCTTTTTTGCAGCCCGCTCAGCGATAGCTCGGATCGTCTCCAAGGAGATACTGACATGACCGTAGTCATTGCGCTGATAAATCGCTTTATCTTCCCGTATCCGGCGTCCTCGAAAACCGCTGAAGAAAAAGCGGATGCTGATCACAAGGAAGACCACGGCAACTATCAGATAAGGGAGATTCATCGTCGTCGAGCCGTAAATATCCGTGAAAAACAGATCAACCCAAGAGCGATGGATCACATTGGAAAACACCCCAATCGCAATCAGGGACAATACGATCAAGACGAGACTGTAGATCGTTAGGATAAAGCGGTCAAACAAATTCACATCGGCTCCTCCTTACTCGCGACTACTACGTTGATATAGCTTCCCTGCAAGAGCGAGAACGTGTGCCCTTCGGGTGCTCCTTACTCGCGACTACTACGTTGATATAGCTTCCCTGCAAGAGCGAGAACGTGTGCCCTTCGGGTGCTCCTCATGCAGAAAATGCCCCCTTTGTTGGGGGCATTTGGTAATGGGTTAGCGGACCCTCTGATACTCCTCCGCTTGATTTTGCGCAACAACCGGTTGCACTTTCTCTTCCGGCTTCAGCTCAACATCGACGATATGTACATTAACCTCAACGACCGACAGACCGGTCATGCTCTCAATCGCACTGCTTACACTGTCTTGTATA
Organism: Brevibacillus humidisoli; assembly: GCF_020923435.1. Taxonomy (NCBI): domain Bacteria; kingdom Bacillati; phylum Bacillota; class Bacilli; order Caryophanales; family Paenibacillaceae; genus Brevibacillus; species Brevibacillus humidisoli. The sequence continues at coordinate 2,149,168 of NZ_CP087263.1, forward strand.
TTTCGGGCCACTTCCGGGATTCGGTAGCCGTATTTGACAACAATAGACACGTCAACAGCCGCTTCACGTGAACCAACCTCGACACGGACGCCGCGCGCAACGTTTTTGCGTCCCAGACGTTCAGCGATATCGCCGACGAACCCCCCGCTCATCTGCGCTACACCTTCGACCTCCGAGGCGGCCATTCCTGCGATGACTTCCAGCACTTCGGGAGCGATCTGGACTTTGCCAAGTTCTGTTTTTTCTGTATCAGCCGTGTACTCTTCCATCGTTCGCACCTCCCTATGGGTTTACTCTCCATTATAGCAACGCCAGGCTTTTTTTACAAACTACTTTCGTCCAGCTTTAAGTCATAGGTGTCAAGGAACTTGGTATCAAACTCCCCACTGACAAACTGTTCATGATCCAATACTTTTAAATGGAATGGAATCGTCGTCGAAATGCCATCGATCACGAATTCCGAGAGAGCGCGTTTCATTCTCTCGATCGCTTCGCGGCGATCTTTCCCCCAGACGATCACCTTGGCAATCATCGAATCGTAAAACGGCGGGATCTGATATCCACTATAGGCGGCACTGTCGACGCGCACGCCAAATCCGCCAGGAGGCAGGTAATGGGTGATGCGCCCCGGCGAGGGCATGAAGTTCTTGACCGGGTTTTCCGCGTTGATCCGGCACTCGATCGCCCAGCCGTCCAGTTTCACATCTTCTTGCGAGAAGGAGAGCGGAAGACCGGCCGCCACGTTGATCTGTTCCTTGATCAGATCAAAGCCGGACACCCATTCTGTCACCGGGTGTTCTACCTGAATCCGTGTGTTCATCTCCATGAAGTAAAACTTGCCGTGTTTATCCAACAAGAATTCAACCGTTCCCGCCCCGTGGTAGTTGACCGCTTTTGCCGCCGCAACGGCTGCCAGCCCCATCTCGGCCCGCAGCTCTTCACTCAGGGCAGGCGAGGGTGCCTCCTCGATCAGCTTTTGGTGACGACGTTGAATGGAACAGTCCCGCTCCCCGATGTAGACGACATTGCCGTGTTTGTCCGCCATGATCTGGATCTCCACGTGGCGCGGTCCTTCCACAAACTTTTCCAAGTAGACGCCGGGATTGCCAAAGGCGGTCTTCGCTTCGTTCTGCGCCTGACGGATCGCTTTTTCCAGTTCCTGATCATCGTTTGCCACACGCATCCCGCGTCCGCCGCCGCCTGCCGTCGCTTTCACCATGACAGGATAGCCGATCTGCTGCGCCGTCTCGATCGCCTCCTCCACGTTTTCGATCAGCCCGTCCGTACCGGGAACAATCGGAACCCCTGCTTGTTTCATCGTCTCTTTGGCTGTCGATTTGTCACCCATCTTGGTAATCGCATCGGGTTCTGGACCGATAAAGGCGATGTTGCAGGCGGCACATATCTCGGCAAAGTCAGCGTTTTCAGCAAGGAAGCCGTATCCGGGATGAATCGCGTCAACCCCTATCTTGGCAGCCAGACTCATCAGATTCGCCATGTTGAGATAGCTCTCTTTGGAAGAGGTTGGTCCGATGCAGTACGCCTCGTCAGCCAGCTTGACGTGCAGCGACTCGCGGTCGGCTTCGGAATAGACGGCTACCGTTCGGATCCCCATTTCGCGACACGCACGGATAATCCGCACGGCGATTTCACCGCGATTGGCGATTAGGATTTTCTGAAACATCCTGCTTCACCCTCCGTTTATTCTGGCTTAACGAGGAACAGGGGCTGACCATACTCGACCAACTGCCCATCCTCCACCAGCACTTTGACGATCTCGCCGGTCACTTCCGCTTCAATCTCGTTAAACAGCTTCATCGCTTCCAGAATGCAGACTACTTTGTTCGCTGTCACCTTATCCCCTGGTTCAACGTAGGACGGTTTGCCGGGCTCCGGCGAACGATAAAAGGTGCCAACCATTGGTGCCGTAATTTTATGTAGGTTAGCATCATCAGCAGGGGCCGTTTCAGCAGCTTTCGCTTGTGCCGACTGCTCTTGCGCCACAGGTGCGGGCTGCACATCAGGCACAGGGGAGGCCACAACTGTTGTCGGCTGCACCTGTACAGGTGCGGGCTGTGCTGCAGAAGCGGGTGCAGGTACAGATGTTTCAACGACAGGGGCGAGATTCTTTTTGATGCTTAGTTTGGAACCTTCCCACTCGAGCTTGAACTCTTGTATGCTTGATTGGTCAATTAACTTGATCATTTCTCGAATCTCGTGAAGTTTGAACATCTTTCGTTCACTCCTTGTTCTTCATCTCACAATTCTTAAAAGAGACTTCGCAAAGCAGTTGAACCCATAAATAATATGGTAACTTCTTGCTCGTACAACGTCAAGGAATGCTTTCCCGGCCGGCTGACAACCTGGTCAGTCGGATGATCCCAGCTTGATTAACTCCTCCAGCAATAGCTGTGATTTATAAGCCTCGTCCGCATCGACACTCGGTTTACTGTCTCCGATAATCGATTCCATGAAGTGAAGCACGGCCCCTTCAAATCCTCTGCGCTTTAAAATGGTATCCCAAGACGCCGGCTTCGCTCTCATCACCAGCCCCTTTTCTTCCCGCTCCCAGACCTCGAGATCCGTTACCCGAATCACATGTCCATCAGCGGTCCATTCTACATGCTCCCGATTGGATCCTGCTCTCCTGTGCATTGCCGTCGACAGCCCAACCCCAACGTTGGACAGGTAGCTATGCTGTGCGTACAGCAACCGTCCTCGTTCGTCTGTCACAATCCGGCCGCCTGTGCACTTGACCTCATCAGCGGCCAACCATCTGACGAGATCGACCAGATGGATGTAATCGTCAAGCAGAGTTTGCTCATGAGGTTCATCCCTAATCCCGTCAATCCGGTGTTTGTCCGTCCGAATCCAGGCCATTCGCCCCGCTTCAGCCTTCGCTTGCACATAGAGCGGAGCAAATCGTCGGTTGAAGCCGACCATCACTTTCCTGCCGGTCTTTGCGCAAAGCACGGCCAGCCCTTCCGCTTCCTCGAGGGTTGCCGCCAGCGGTTTGTCCACGTAGACATCGATGCCTTTTGACAACAATTTTGCAACGACTTCATAGTGGGTCTCAGTCGAACTATGGACAAACACCGCGTCCACCTCCCGCACCAGTGCTGCCATATTCGGAAACGATTGGATGCGGTACTGTGCACATATGTCATCACGCTTGCTTTGAGTAGGAGAGAACGCGCCAACCAGGCTCCAGCCCTGCTGCTGAGACAAAATGGGCAGGTACGCCTTCTGGGCAATGCTGCCCAGTCCGATTACACCAATACGCGGCTTTCGCAAGGGTTCCCCTCCTATTCGTCTCATGTAAACGTTTCGGCATCGATGCCGCTATTCCTGCACAAAAAAGGCAACCGGGGTGTGGCGGCTGCCTACTCACTCTTATTTCTACACTGTGGGTGCAGAGAAATCAGCTTATGCGCTCTCCGTCACATGTTGTAAAACGTTACGGTCGAGAACTAACGGTCACTTGATATCCAGGAACATTCAGGTGTTGTTTAGCCATCGCGATAATATCAACCACCTGCTTGCGGTCCAGTTTGTCGGCTTGGACAATCACCTTGACACTCTCGTTCTGGGCTAGGACGACAGCATCCTTGTAGCCATCCGCTTTCAGTATTTCTTCGAGGGCCATTATGTTGTTCTGCAGGGCGGACAGTTCATCGTGACGCGCTCTTGCTTCCACCATCGCTTGCGGCGAACTGTCCGGATTGACGATAATCTCCATCTGTTCATCTTTTTGCTTTTCAATCAACGCTTCCCGATTGAGCTTGATGCTCTGAAACGTTTCATTACCGGCTTGAGCCAGAATGGACGAATCCTCGACGGTAGTACTTTCTCCCCCCGCTGCTGCCTCATCGGTAAAGCTGCCATCAGGCGTTCCTTCAACAGGAGCAGCATCGGGGGCCGGTTGGTCTGTCTGCTCGGTCTCCACCTGTACGCCGGACAGCGAATCTTGCTGCCCTGTCGGTTCTCCCAGCGCAGGCGTTTGTTCGCTTGGGCCTTTTACCAGGTAGTACCCGGACAGTACGACCATTACGGCCAACATTGTTAACAACCACACTGTTTGTTTGCGTACAACCATCTTGACAACCTCCTACTTTTTTTTGGGTAATACCGAGATTTTATAGGCCGGTACATCCAACACTTTTTGTACCGCTTCCAAGATCCACGCTTTTACCTGAATATTCTCTGCTCCCTTGGCAACCACCAACACTCCTCTCACTTTTGGTTTGACCGTTTTGAGTACGACGGGATGCTCCTGTTTTGAACCTTGAACGACAACAACCTGCTCATTTCTGGTCTGATCCGTCTGGTTGCGAGTTGCCTTGTCCTTATCCGTTTCTTTGGTCGTAGCGGAGCGGATGTCGCGGTTTTTCTCCACCACCACTTCCGGGGTAGAATCCAGATTGACCATCACTTCCACCTGCCCTACCCCGATTACCGTTTCCAGGATTTCGGCCAGTTGGGTCTCGTACATGTTTTCATACTCCTGTATTTCGTCGTTACTGACCGAGCCACCGCTTGCCGGTGCAGACGGTTCCTGCTCCGGTACCTGTGCGGAAAACAGGTCGCTGGTAGAGGATTGGTCCGGCTCGACGGAAAGGAAATCGGTAAAAATCATGACCGCAGCCCCGATACAAAACAGCAGGATAAAGTAGTGAATCGGTTTCATCTGTTTGTTGTCCGGATCGCCTGCCAGTATCTGTTTCAGCTTGGACAGCATCAACTATCCCCCCTTTTGCCAATCGGTCAGCCAGTTTCATTCTCTTTGGCACTGATCACCCTGACCTGATCAGGCGCTACCTGCCAGTCCTGGGCAACTTGCGCAGCAATCTCCCGGTACAAAGCAGTATGCTGCTGACCGGAAACAGGGACACTGTCGAACTCCTTGGACTGCGACTCACTCCCCACTTCGATCTCGATGGGCCGGATGGGGCGAACGGGATCCTCCTTTTCGGGCGACTTCTGCTCACCCCCTTTGTCTTCGGATACGACCACCGTGATCGCTTCAATGTCCGGTGTGCTCTCACCGGATTGACGGAATCGAACGTCGACGGAAGAGACCTCTATCCCATAAGCAGAGAGGACCTGCTGACGAATCAGCGATTCCATCTGCCCGCTAACATACCTTTCCATCTGCTCGTCCTGCTGCTGCATCAGCTTTTTGGACAGCGACTCCCACTGTGGATTCGGCTCGTCGCGGGCTTCAAACTCTTGCTGATAGCTGCTGAGCCGCAGAGCCAATTCTTCGGGTGGGATGCGAAACAAGGTAAAGACGGGGGACATGATCGTCAGCAAGATGATCAAGCCCATCACCATCTTGACGTAACGCTGTAAACTGGTGTTCGGCAGGATCAAGTCCAGAAAGGCTGCCAACAGGACGAGCAAGATGATCTTTTTTAGCCACAAAGTGAACCATTCCACCATGTCTCACCTACCGAACCATGAGTGAGATATTGCCTGCCGTGATAATGATGGTGATCGCCAGAAAAAACATCAGGCCAACAGTCGCCAAAGCGGCGAACACATAGACCAGACATTTGCCGATCGTACCGAGCGCAGTGATGATCGGACTGGAACCCAGCGGCTGCAGTACGGCCGACGAAACGTTGTAGATCAGGGCCAGTACAAGAATTTTGATTGCCGGGAACGCGCAAAGGATCAGCAGGATAATCACTCCAGCCAGTCCAACGGCATTTTTCACAAGCAGCGAGGCTCCGACAACGGTATCGGCTGCCTCTGAAAACATCCGTCCGACTATCGGGATGAAGTTGCCGGTCACATACTTCGCCGTCCGCAGGGTTACGCCGTCAGCAACTGCTGCTGAAGCTCCCTGTATACTGACTACCGCCAGAAAGATGGTCAAAAAGGAACCAAGCGCTCCCATCGCGATCGTCCGCAGCAGTACGGCCAGTTGGGTTACCTGATACCGCTCGGAGAAGAGGCTGGCAATTGACAGCATCGCCGACAGAAACAGCAGCGGAAAGATGATCGTCGAGATGATGATGCCGCTTGTGTTGATCATGAAGACGATCAGCGGATGAAACAGTGCCGCCGAGGCAAAGTTCCCCATCGACGCAAGCAGGGCGATGACGAGCGGGATCATAGCCAGCATGAAATCAGACATGTTGGCGATGGCATCTTTGGCGTAGGTAATGGCCAGATGAAAACTGTTCATCGCCAGTACCATCAGCACCAGATAAGTGATGGCATAGGCAACGGTGCTGACGGTGTTTCGCTCAAAGGCACTCTGCATCGTCTCCAAGATCATCGCAAAGACGGTAATGATGATGATCGAACTGAGCAGCTTGCCGTTGGTCAGCACCTCGTGGAAAAAGTATTTGAACAGTCCTTTCAGAACACCACTTACGGTGAGCTCACCGTCTTGAAACAGCAGCTGCATCAGACCCGGCGCTTGCAGATCTGGCAGATAGCCCTTGTACTCCTGCAGCGTCTTTTTCCAAAACTGCTCGATTCTCTCTGTCTGCAGATGCTCTGCCTGCTGGCGGACCAGCTGATCGATCGGGCCCCCGCTTTGCGAATCGACGAAAGGCTCAGCGAATACCAATTGCGGAACCAACACCAACGGAAAAAAAAGCAGGAACCAAAGCAGACGTGTCACCGGCATCCCCCTTTCTGCCTAAGCCGGAAGCAGGCCGACAACCGTCTCAATGATGATTTGTACAATCGGTACAGCCATCACCAGAATCAGTACCTTACCTGCCAACTCGATCTTGGAGGCGATCGCACCTTGACCCGCATCACGGGTGATCTGTGCGCCAAACTCAGCGATGTAGGCGATGCCGATAATCTTTAAGATCGTCTCCAGAAAAATCAGGTTCAGATCGGCCTGCACCGCCAACCGTTCCAAAACGCGGATCACCTCGGCGATCTTGTCGATCAAGAACAGAAAGATGATCACACCAGACACGATTGTCAGCAGAAAGGCAAACATCGACTTCTGCTCCTTGATCACCAGCGCGAGGATGGTGGCAACAATGCCAAGACCTACAATCTGGACGATTTCCATCGCTGGCGCCCTCCTCCCTAATTGAACAGAAAGACGCGTTTTACTTCGTTGAACAGGTCTCCCAGATAATGCGCCACCATGTACAAGACGATGATAAACCCGACAAGGGTAGCCCAGTGGGCAACATCCTCTTTGCCCGAAGCTTTCAGCACGGTGTGAATGATAGCCATGATAAAACCGACTCCAGCGATTTGAAAGACAGGAGTCAAATCGAAACCCACAACGAACACCTCGCTTCTAGAACATGAGGATAACCAGCAGGAGACCGCTGAGAACGCCCAGCGTTTTGTACATCTTTTCATACTTGGTTTGCTCGACTCTTGCTTCTTCTTCCAGTGCGCGCAGGTGCGTAACGGCCAATCTGAGATGCTTTTGCTGATCTTCACGGTCAGAATTTCCGAGAATGTAGCCCAAGCCCAGCAGTACGTCTTTTTCCGGTTTGCGCAAAGCCGTACCTGTCCAGTGTTTTTCCATCGCTGTCTGCCAGCAGGCTTGTGTCGCTTGTCCTTCATCTGTGATCAGTTGGTCCGCAGCCGTCAGAAAGATCCGACCGATCGCCGGGAGGACACGGTGCCCGATCTTGGCGAAAGCCCGATGAAGCGGGGTTGACCCGTATACAATCTCCGTCTCCAGCATCTGCAAGGCAAGCAGCCATGCTCGCAGCTGCAGGGGGCGATTCGCGTAGGACTTGCTGATCTGCCATCCGATCATGGAAGCGGAAAACAGGATCAAAACGGCTCCGATCAGCTTGGCCATGCCACTTCTTCTCTCTTGAGCGGCGTCAGACTGGCATCGTAGACCCCTTCAATGGTGCCAACACCCGACGTACGATTCAGCACGATGTAGCGGTCGAACGCCCCCTGTTGGATCAGCTTGCCCAACATCGGTCTACGAGACGCTTCCTCCAGGTCAAAACCATGCGCCGAACAAATGATGGAAACGCCGGCGTGAATCGCTTCCCAGATCGCCTCACTGTCCTCCGCCCTGCCGATCTCATCGACGATGATCACCTCAGGGGACATCGTTCGAATCATCATCATCATGCCCAGTGCTTTGGGACAGGCGTCCAACACGTCCGTTCGCGGTCCAACGTCACGCTGGGGGACACCGTGCAGACATCCGGCAATCTCGGAACGCTCGTCCACGATTGAGACTTTTCGACTGGAGGCATATTCGTTGCCATAACTGATCGAGCGGGCCATATCCCGCAAAAGGGTTGTCTTGCCGCACTGCGGTGGAGAGATCACCAGGGTGTTGTACACTTTCCCCTGGGCGAATAAATAAGGCAGTACCTTTTGAGCGGCCCCCCGCTTCTCTCTGGCAATGCGGATGTTAAAGCTGGTGATCTCGCGTATCCCTTTTACTTCTCCCCGTTCCATGACAACTTTTCCGGCCAGGCCAATCCGGTGACCACCAACGATCGTGATGTATCCACGCTTCAGTTCTTCTTCCAGCGCGTATAACGAGTGCTGACTCACCAGGTTGAGCAGTTTTGCGGCTTGCTCTTCCGTAAATACCCACCCCTGCCGGGAGTTGGCCGTTAGTTGTCCGCTCGATGTGACATAACTGGCCTGCTGACCGTAGCGGATCTCCAGGGGCTGCTGTTGTCTCAGCCGGATCTCCTCGATATTCTCTCTGACCGCTGTCGGCAAAACAGATAAGATGTTGCGGACGGGAGCCGGTAGAATGGCGAGTATCTCTTTCACGCATACCACCTCTTTGTCCACTCAGACTTATCTCCATCCTATGCAGAGTTGGACGAGAATTATGCCAGAAAAACAGGCTGCTCCCGTTCAACAAAAAAGCTTGCCAGCAATATCTGCTGACAAGCTTTCGCCCAAACCCTGCAACCGATCTGGTCAGGTCGGGTTAATTACACCCTCTTCGCTTAAAGGCTCTATGACATAATGGCGATACCCTTCGTCATCAATCCCTTCGTGGAAAAACATGACTTCACGACAGGTGGGACATTCAATCTCATAGGATTGTCCCGTATGCTCATGGGCGGCCGTTCTCGCCTCGTCTGTCCTGTCGTAGATGTAAGCATCTTCGCTGTCGTCCAGATCGTAATACTCATCATCGTAAAACTCATCGCTCGCTTGCTCATCCTCTTCATCTACTACTTCATACAGTGCTTCCTCATCGAAGAGCAAGTATTCCAACTCACTCAAGTCTTCGTCAACTGCCTCCAGATACTCTTCCGTTTCCTGCACGCGAACATGTAGTTCTTTCATCTCGGCAACCATGTCGTCGATTACCTGGATCATATCGACCAACACTTTTCCTTCCCGACTGGTCTCGCTGACATCAAAGCCATCCGCCAGACCGCGCAGATATGATATACGCTTTTCCAATTGTTCCATTGCAACCCCTCCTCGCAGACTACAACTGTATTGTGCCCGATCGGGATCGGCTTACAAATGGAAAAAATGAACTGCTCCATCTGTCACTTTCGTATGCCGATCAAAATACAGGCAATACCGACAAAAATCCAGAGCAATTTATGGAAACTGATCCGTTCCGAAATGCCAACCAGTCCGATCGTTGTCGTCGTCAGCAGGATAATCGGGCCGACCAGGGCCAACCCCGAATTAACCAGCAACGCCTTCTCCACTTGATTCAGTTTCAGGATCAACACGGCTGCCAGAATCTCGATCGTTCCTGACAGAAACCGCAGCGATGCCATACCGATAATCGCCTTTTCAAGCATACTCGTCCCTCCCCTACAAACACTTTATGCTCCGTGTTCAGGCAATAGTCTTGTCACAATTCTCTTCCCAAGACTGGGTAAATGCCCACTTCAACTGTGCGCGTATCACTCCTCCTGCCTGTCCGGCATAGACTGAAGCAAACGCCTAAAGAAGAGGGGAAACAATATGAGTGGACATGGAGCATCGTTTTGGCCGCCTGTCTGGCATGATCCATCCGCAGAGCGTACCAGCAAGCCGCGTCAGCAGGGACTTACGATGGTCATCGACAAAGGCCTTGGTCTTCATTCGTTTGAAGACGTGATGAATGTATCTGCTGACTACATTGATGTATACAAACTGGGCTTCGGTACATCCGTGCTGTATCCGACCAGCCTGTTGCAGAGTAAAATAGCCCTTGCACGCATGCACCATGTACAGATCATGCCGGGTGGGACGTTTTTTGAAGTGGCTTGTACCACAGAATCGGTGGAACACTATATCTCGATCATCAAGTCCCTCGGATTTACCGCAATCGAGGTCTCAGACGGGAGCCTTCCTATCAGCAAAGAACGGCGTTGGCAGGCTATCGGCTTGGCCAAGGAGGCAGGCTTGGTCGTCTATACGGAATTCGGCAAAAAAGCAGCCAGTTTTACTGCCGACCTCGACCCCCTGCTGCAAACACTGGACGAAGACCTGCGCGCCGGTGCCGACTATGTGATTGTGGAAGCGCGAGAGAGCGGCAATGTTGGGGTGTTCAACTGTAATGGTGAAACAGATCGTTCATTCGTACGTGATGTACAGATCTCTGCCGGTTCACAAGCTTCGCGGCTGATCTGGGAAGCGCCGCGCAAAGAGCAGCAAGTGGCTCTTCTGGAGACATTGGGACTTGCGACCAACCTGGGCAACATCGCAACGAATGATGTACTATCCGTAGAAACCTTGCGGCGAGGGTTACGAGGTGATACAGCTCACAGGATCCTTGACGAGAGGAGTAAAGCGACATGCGAATAGAGGTTGTGGAGACTGTCGATGAGATTCGCCATGACCAGATCGCCAAACGAACGGTGGTGGTGATTGACGTACTGCGTGCCTCCAGTACAATTGTGACGGCGCTGGCCCACGACTTTTCCTATATCGTGCCGGTCGACACTGTCGGGCAAGCCTTTGCCCTGCGCAACAGTCATTCACTACTGGCTGGAGAGCGTCACTGCAAAAAGATAAGCGATTTTCACTATAATAACTCCCCGACCGATCTCATGAAAGCAGAAGCTGACGGGCGGCATCTGATCCTGACGACGACCAACGGAACCCGGGCCATCCACAAGGCTGAGCGGGCGGAAATGCTGTTGGTCGGCTGTTTTTTAAACGCAACTGCTTGTATGGAGCAGGCACTGGCCAAACGGGCTGACATCACACTCTATTGTGCTGGTAGCCGCCAGGAATTTGCCCTGGAAGACGGATTGGCTGCCGGCCTGATGATCCATCGGGCCAAACAGCGAGAACCGACTCTCTCGGTCTGCGATCTCGGCGTCGCTCTGGAAGCAAGTTATCAGCAGTTTGCCGAAGCATTAACCGAAAGAGTCATGCTAAGTGCAACTGCTAAACGGTTGGTTCAGCAGCAGTACACAGCCGACATCGATCATTGCTGTCGCGTTGACCTCTATCAACTGGTCCCCGTCTTGCGGGAGAAACGCATATATCCACACCTTGTCTCATAGAGTGAAGGAGGAAAGAAAAGGGACAGGGGTTGCGATCAACATGTCTTATTGGTCGGGAGAAGTGATGCTAGTCGTACTGATCATCGTAGGATTAATCGGCCGCTCGCCGATTATCGCCACCGCAGCCAGTATGCTGCTGGTGCTGAAGCTGACGTCACTGGACCGCTTTTTCCCAGCAGTCGAGCGGCGCGGCATGGAACTCGGCCTGCTCTTTTTGACCATCTCCGTACTCGTACCGTTCGCCAGCGAGAAGGTCACGTGGAAAGACATTACACCGCTCTTCACGACACTTCTCGGTATACTGGCGCTAACAGGCGGTGCGGTGGCTACCTACATGAACGGGAAAGGACTTGATTTGCTGAAAGCCGAACCGCACCTGATCGTCGGGTTGGTGATCGGTTCGATCATCGGCATCGTGTTTTTCCGCGGGATTCCCGTCGGTCCATTGATGGCCGCCGGGATTACCGCCTTTTTGCTTAAAGTATACGAATGGCTAACCAGATCGATGTGACAACGAGCAGCAACTGGGACAGTTCAGCGAAGCGCCTTGCGCAACAGGTAGAGGAAGTACGGTGCCCCGAGAAGCGCTGTAAACACACCTGCTGGCACTTCGGTCGGCGCGAACAAGGTACGGCCTGCCGTATCTGCCACCAACACGAGCAACCCCCCGGCGAGTGCCGAGATCGGAATCAAGATGCGATAGTCAGCACCTACCCACAGACGTACCAGATGGGGTACCACCAATCCGACAAAACCGATCGTCCCCGCTGCAGCAACCGCGCTGCCAGCCATCACAACGGCGACAAAAAGCAGCGTTCCCCTGGCAAGCTCCAACCTCATACCCAATCCCCTGCTCAATTGATCGCCCAGACAGATCGCGTTCATCCGGGGGGCGAGCAGCCAAGCAAGGGACAAGCTGAGCAGGGACCAAGGCAGTAATGAGAAAAAGTGTTCCCAGCCTCTGCCCCACAAGCTGCCTTTTAGCCAAAGCAGCGCCGCTCCCACCTGATCGGTCGCCCCAATCATCATCGCCGTAATCCCGGCATCAAATAGCGCGGCCAGAGCAATCCCGGCCAGGGCGAGGCGCACCGGACTCATTCCCCGCTTCCATGCCAACACATAGACAAGTGTCACAGCCAACAGTGCGCCTGAAAACGCACTCAACGGCAAAAGAAAAGCGGAAGCACTGGGCACCATTGTGATCACCAGAACAGCAGCAAACCCGGCTCCGTCATTCATGCCGATAATGTTGGTATCTACCAACGGGTTCCTCGCAATCCCCTGCAAAATCGCTCCAGACACAGCTAGATTGGCACCGACGAGCAGCCCGACGAGAATCCGCGGCATCCGGTATTCCCAAACCAACTTCCCTGCCAACGAATCGTCTGCCATAAACAGCCCGTTGATCACATCATGCAATGACATCGCCACACCGCCAAACTGGATGGCAAGCAAGATGGCAACGACTAACGATAGCAGCAATCCGATCAAGAAAGGTCTTTGCTTCATCGTCCCCGCTCCTTTCTCAGCAGATAGAGAAAGAACGGGGCACCGATAAACGCTGTTAGCACACCCACGGGCCACTCCAACGGCTCACGAATCGTCCTCGCCGCAATATCTCCGTATACCAGCAAGCACGCACCGAGAATCGCACTAACCGGAACCAATACCCGATAGTCACTGCCTACGAGCGACCTGCTCACGTGTGGGATGATCAAGCCGACAAACCCGATCGGTCCGGCAACCGCAACAGCACTGCCGGCCAGTACCACGGTCACCAGTGCCGCATATAAGCGAGTTGCATCCAATGAGATCCCCAACCCTTGCGCCACTTCATCCCCCAACTGGAGTGCATTCATCCGCGAAGACAACCCCCATGCGATCACCAATCCGCTGATCGCCCAAGGGAGCATCATGGAGACGTGTGACCAGCCTCGTCCAGCCAAACCGCCAGCCAGCCAAAAGATCACCAGTCCCGCTGTCTCCAAGTCAATCACGAGAATCCCCATCATCAGAGCACTGAGGAACAGGGAAACAGCCACGCCGGCCAGCGTTAGGCCAAGTGGTGTGACACCCCGCTGCGATGCCATCGAATAAACCAGCAGCCCACCGGTTGCCGCTCCTGCAAATGCCACAAATGGCGTCCACCCAATCGGAAAATCAGGATACAAGACGGTTAGTCCAACAATAAACAGAGAAGCACCCGCGGTCACCCCGATTAGTTTCGGTTCAACCAGCGGGTTATGGGTGATTCCCTGCATCAGTGCTCCGGAAACAGCGAGGCTGGCACCGACCAATGCGCCCAACAGTGCTCGCGGCAGACGCAAATCCCAGACGACAGCCCGTTCCACGGTGTCAGACGGCTGCCATAGCGCCTGCCATACGGTTGAGACATCAAGCTGCATCGTTCCGGCAAAGGTACTATAGATGACAGCCAGCAGTAAAAGAAATAGTCCGATGAGTAAAGTAAGAACAACCCGTATGATCGGATTCGTCTGTCGCTTGCCATGCATGTTATGATCCACCCCCGAGTCAATCCATGACACAAAGCGCCGTCATCCTCGGCGCTTTTGTCCTAAAACAAGATCGTATTTATTTCTTGAACACATCAGGATACAAGAGCGAAGGGGCTTGCTCTACAATCAGTTTGGCGGCAAGCGGACCGCGCCCACGCGACCAGATGTTGCGATCTACTTCGTAGGTACGTTCGTTTTGCACTGCATCCAGCTTGGACCACACGGGGTTTCCATTCATTTTTTCACTGATCAGATCATCCTTTTTGGACATCAGAAACAGCACTTGTGGATTTAGTTCAATCAGTTTCTCCAGATTCAGCTTCACAAAGCGGCTTTCACTAGCGTACTCTTTATTCTCTTCGGTCATCTCTTCACCGGTTAACATACTCTGTTTCAAGGCATAGTCAGCGCCGAGCGATGTCAAAATGGAACCGACAAACGAATTGTCCAGCCACATCGAGTAAGCATCGCCAATCAGGAACATCCCCAGTGCCGAGACGCCCCCTGGCGTTTTTTGCTTCACTTCGTCCAGTTTCGCTTCAAAATCGCGGACAAACGCTTCCGCCTCATCCTTTTTGCCCAAGATGTCGCCAAGCAGGACGTGGTGCTCCATCGCCTCCTGCCAGGAATTAGCGCGGAATGAGATGGTCGGTGCAATTTTTTTCAACTCGTCCATGATCGGGCCAGCATAATTATCTTCAACGACAATCAAGTCTGGTTCCAGAGACAGGATCGTCTCCAGGTTGGGTTCGCGTCGATCTCCGACAGAGGTGCTGTTCTTCAAACCTTCTTGCAAATACTCCGGAACACCTGTTGGAGGAAGAGCCATGCCGACCGGCTCAATTCCAAGCGCAACCATCGAGTCAAGCGACTGGATGCTGAGGCCTACGACGCGCTTCGGTACCCCTGTGATGGTAAACTCTCCGTTGGGAGTTTGAAAGGTACGTTGCTCCTGACCGGTGTTTTCCATTTGCTGTGTCTGGGTGCCCGACTCTCCGGCAGCGGAGCCTGAGGTGGATGAATCCTGTCCGGCCTGTCCTCCACACCCTGCGAGAACCGTTATCCCGAAGAACAGAGCCAACAGCAAGGTGGTCCACGTTTTTGTCTGCTTTTTCATGTTGTCATCTCTCCCATGCTTATGTAGTAGTTCAGGTTCTTTCCCAGTCTGATACCGTCAGAAATGAGTAGTTGAAAATGATAATGAATATCATTTCGTAAAATTACAAGTACGATAGTACCTCATTCTGCGACCTCTGTCTAGCCCCAATTGAGAAAAGCACATCGCGTTGCATGTACGATTTTATCCAAAACAAAAAGAGCTGGGTTCCTCCTCGCTCCTTAAGAAGAACCCCAACTCTTTTTTATCCTGTGAGTCACCTTATGCGCGAGATACGTACGCTTCCGAACGCGTATCGATGATCAGCTTGTCGCCTTCGTTGACGAACAGCGGTACGTTGACCACAAATCCGGTTTCCAGCGTCGCTTTTTTGGTGGCGCCGGTAGCTGTGTCACCTTTGACCCCAGGCTCACATTCGGTTACGACCAACTCTACGGTGTTGGGCAGTTGAATCCCGATCGTCTCGCCGTTGTACTGCATGACCTGCACGTTCATGTTTTCCTTGAGGAAATTCAGTTCACGCTCGATCTGACTGCGAGGAAAGGTAATCTGCTCAAACGTTTCCGTATTCATAAACGTAAACTCGTCGCCACTCCCGTAGAGATACTGCATCGTGCTCGTCTCAATGCGGGCCGGGTTTACTTTTTCACCGCCACGGAAGGTCATCTCGGTTATATTTCCGTTGCGCAGATTGCGCAGTTTGGAGCGTACAAAAGCCGCGCCTTTTCCTGGTTTCACGTGTTGAAACTCAACTACTTGGTAGATGTTGCCATCCACTTCGATCGTCAAGCCAGTACGAAAATCGTTTACGGATATCATCACAAGCCTCCTAAACAGAACAATAACAGCAATATTATAAACTTAGACGGGCAGGATGAGCAACTCTTTTGTTGATCTCGTCAAAATCTCACAACCGTTTTCCGTGATCACCACATCATCTTCAATCCGTACACCGCCCAAACCGCTGACGTAGATGCCGGGTTCGACGGTGACGAGCATGCCTGGCTGCAGCACAGTGGTGCTGCTCATAGCCAGACCCGGCGCCTCATGCACC
The DNA here is from genome assembly GCF_020923435.1 of Brevibacillus humidisoli. NCBI lineage: Bacteria > Bacillati > Bacillota > Bacilli > Caryophanales > Paenibacillaceae > Brevibacillus > Brevibacillus humidisoli. The sequence continues at coordinate 2,165,308 of NZ_CP087263.1, forward strand.
TGTAGGCCCAGACCATGGCCCGTACTGTGGCCGAACTGCTCTGCATAGCCTGCCTCTGCAATTACGTCCCGCGTCAAAGCGTCTGCTTCCCTGCCTGTCATCCCGGCGCGAATCTTTTCCACACCATTCCGCTGCGCCCGAAGGACGATTTCATAGATCTGCTTCATCTCCGGTTCCGGTTCGCCAACGGCAACTGTGCGGGTAATATCGGAGGAATACCCCTTGTACAAGGCACCGAAATCCATCGTGACCATCTCACCAGACTGGATCGTTTTGTCGCTTGCCCTGCCGTGGGGCAGTGCGCCCCTCTCTCCAGACGCGACGATAATGTCAAACGCTGCAGCCTCCGCACCGTTTCGCTTCATGAAATACTCCAACTCCAGCGCTACATCGCGCTCGCGGATACCCGGTTTCAAATAAGATAATATGTGGGTGAACGCTTCATCGGCGATCCGCACAGCTTCCTTGACGATCGCTAGCTCCGATTCGTCTTTGATCATACGCAGTTGTTCAAACATCCCTTCGGTGGGAACCAGTTCAATCCCTTTGAAATGAGTGTTCCATTCTTCGTAAAGGGCGAAGCTGACTGCCTGCTTCTCAAAGCCGAGCCGTTTTACCCCCATCGCCTGTAGTTGGGTGAATATGGCTCCCTTCTCATCCCGTTGGTGGTTGATTACCGTAAAATCAGGGGCTTCTGCCTGCGCCTGATCGATGTAGCGAAAATCTGTCAACAGCACAGCCTGATCCATGGACACAATCACAACACCCGCTGAGCCCGTAAAACCGCTGATGTAGCGACGGTTCACAGCGTGACCGGTAATGATCGCGTCCAACTGTCTTTCTTTCAGGATCGCTCTTACTTTCTCAATTCGTCCCTTCATACTCCTCTCCCCCTTCGATCGATACGTCTTGCCGCTCTGTCAAACTGCCTGAGAAGCATCTCGATTATGCACTTCCAACAGACCTCTGTTGCAGATGCCGCACCAGCCCGCGTAGAGCCCACTCGTAGCCGCTGCTGCCCAGTCCGACGATTTGTCCCAATACGACTGGTGCAATCACAGAACGATGCCGAAACTCCTCCCGAGCATGGACATTGGAGAGATGCACTTCAATCGTGGGCAGGTTGACCGCGGCGATCGCATCACGCAGGGCGTAGCTGTAATGAGTAAAGGCACCTGGGTTGATAATGATGCCATCATGTACCCCTTTCGCCGAGTGGATCGCATCGATCAGTTCGCCTTCATGATTGGACTGTCGATGCGTGATCGAGCTGCCAACCTGCTCAGCCACCTGCGCCAGATGTGTTACGATATCGTCCAGCGTTTCGCGGCCGTAAACGTCCGGTTCCCGCATCCCCAACAAGTTTAGGTTGGGGCCATTCAGTACCAATAAGGAAACCATGGAAACCTCCCAGCAAGAGAATTTTTCCAGGTCATTTTACCATAACGTAGATGGGCTTGAACAGGCGTCAGATCTCATCGAACCGCTCCGCCGTCAAGCTCAGTCCAATAAACAAGCCATAGGTTAGGAACCAGGCCAGTTCGGTGCTGAGCGTGTCTCCCTTCCACCGCCACATCTCAAACAAGAGACCAAACAAGAGAAACAATGCAGCCCCATACAGCACTCCACCCCACCACAGTTTGAACCGCGCAAATAAAATGGCATACACAAGCGTCGCTGCAAACGAGATCACAAACAAGACGATCAGTCCGATCACCGCTCCGGTGCTAGTCCCTTCAGAGGGCAAACCGACAAATGGCCGGGAGAAGACGTAGTTCCCATAGGGGGTAAAGTGAAAAAATGTCGCAACCATCCGCAGTATGGCCCAAACAATTGTAACACCTACCGATACCTCCATGATTTTCCTCCAATGGTTTGGTTCTACTCGGGTGTCACGTTCGCGCGGGGCCTGTTTTGATTTTGTCGCATACACCTGTCATCACCTCGTTGGTAGTATGTGCACGAACCCAACATTTTCACCAATCGGGATTGGAAAAAACAGCAATCTCCATGTAGCAGAGGAAAGGTGTTTACGCTACAATAAGGATTAGGAGGAAGGTGATCTTTTTTGACGCAACAAAACGTACCCAGCTATGGTGGTCAGGCTGTCATCGAGGGAGTCATGTTCGGCGGCAAGCGTGTGACCATCACAGCGATTCGCAAAAAGAATCAAGATATTGCCTTTTTTGAAGAGCCGCGGAAGGAAATCAAGTGGACCAAACCCTTAAAAAAGATCCCGTTTGTGCGCGGAATCGTCGGTCTGATCGAAGCAAGCGCGAGCGGAGCGAAACACTTAAACTTCTCTACAGAGCAGTATAGTGCCGAATCAGATGAAGCAGGCAGTGAGGCGGGCCCGTCCAAACTAACCCTGATCCTGGGTGTAGCAGTAGTCGGGGTGCTTTCGTTTTTGTTCGGCAAACTGCTGTTCACGGTGGTGCCTGCTCTGCTCGCCGGCTATCTGTTTGGTCATTGGATACCTAACGGAGTCTGGTCCAACCTGGTTGAGGGCGGGATCAAAATCATCTTGCTGCTCGCCTACATCCTCACGATCGCCCAGACACCGCTGATCAAACGGCTCTTCCAATATCACGGAGCGGAGCATAAAGTGATTAACGCGTTCGAAGCAGGGGTAGAATTAACAGTAAAAAACGTACAGCAGTTTTCCACGCTTCACTACCGCTGCGGCAGCAGCTTCATCATTTTCACCGTGCTCGTCGGCGTAGTGGTCTATTCGCTAGTGGACTACCAGACGATGTGGGAACGCGTCGTCCAGCGTATCTACCTGCTGCCAGTGGTCATTGGTGTATCCTATGAAGTCCTGCAATGGACAAACCGCTTTCGCGATACACCTGTACTTCGTTTTCTCGGCTATCCTGGTTTGTGGCTGCAAAAAATTACGACGCGTGAACCAGACGACAGTCAGGTGGAAGTGGCGATCGCTTCCTTCCAGAAAATGCGTGAGAGCGATCAACTACTGACAGAAAACCGTTTTGCTTCAACCGGTTGAACAAGCTTCTAATTCGTCCGAGGTGAGGCCCTTATGTCCATGCGCATTCACCCGATTATCCAGATCGTGCTGTTCTTTGCGATAATCGGCTTCATTGAACAATTGATCCGGGACCCGATCCAGACACTCCTGATCATTGGAATGACAGCACTGTTGCTCTTCTTTGTCAACAACTTCCTGAAGACAGGTCGCTTCCTGCCGGGCAAAACGTCTCCAGGGAAAAAGTCTTCATCGGGAACGAAACATATCAAACATGCCCCACGGACACAGAAAAAAAGCACCGATCATGCCCGGAAGCAGTATCCGTTTCAGGTGATCGAAGGACAAAAAGGGAAGGAAGACGGCAAAAACAGCGAGCAGCGATCCAAGACCTATCATTGATCCATGCTCTCTGAATGGAAAATAAGAGTGGCTGCTGTACTCAGCAGCCACTCTTGTTTTGGGCAGCAGGCGGAACAGGCTGTCGAAACGCGGCTACGTATTTGTTAAAATCCCATGTCTGCAAAAACTGTTCCGCAGCTTTCCGGCCCGATCGATACATTTCCTCTCTTATCTGTGATGCGAGCGCAAACTGTGTTCCTCTGATTCCCTTGGTCGGTATGAAAATCGTACGCACTGCTGCAGCCTTTTCTACGAAAAGCCGGTCATGGGCATCCAGCATGGTGGTGACAAGTGCTTTGCTGTAGGAGATCAAACCGGTGATCCTGTTTTCAGGAGCAGGTGCTCTATCCATGTCGCTAGGTGACGGCGAACTGAGACGGAATCCGAATGTGGGCCAGCGCGGTTGCTCCACATCAAACAACCAAACGGGAAAATTACTCAGCAATCCGCCATCGACGGTATAGTGGGCTACCGCATTGGATGCCTTGCGAAGCAGGTAGGGTTGAAAGAAGTATGGAATGGAAGAACTCATCCGAACGGCACGAGCTATCGGGAATGTCTCCGGGTTTAGCTGAAAGTCGACTAAATCATCTGGCAGCACCAGCATCCGATTATCTGAGATGTCCGAAACGATTACCTTCAACTTCCCCGTGGGCAAATCACCAAACGTGCAGATCCCTTTGCGCCGCAGCAAATCACCCACAAATCGCTCGATCGGCTGACCGGGATATAATCCTTTTTTGGTCAACAACTCCCAGGCAGGACCGATAAGCGGCACTCGCCGCAACCATCCACGCCGCACCAGCAGGGATTGATAGTTAAATCGCTCAAAAATGTGGTACAGTTCATGACTGGTGTATCCCGCACTCAGCAGGGCGGCAACAATCGAGCCGGCAGAGGTACCAGCTACTTTTTCCCATCTATATCCATGCTCCTCCATCACCTGGAGTGCACCAATAAAAGCAATCCCTTTTACTCCCCCACCTTCAAAAACCGCATCCGCATTCAATCGCCTCCACCCCCTCTTCTTATCATAATCGGGTGAAGGTTTTCCTGTCTCATCCTTTTTGGCGCAAAAAAACACAGATCCTGACGATCTGTGCAAGCAAGGTCTATCCCTCCGCGCCCTCTTCTTCGCGGCGGATCCGCTGCAGCTCCGCCGCCCTTGCCGGATCTTGCTGAAAGTACTGCACCAGGTATTCAATACAAGTAATCGATTCCCAACTGAGATGGTGCTCGATTCCTTCGACATCCTTGTAGATGTGTTCCTCGTCAACGCCGATCAGGCGTAGAAACTCTTCCAACAATGTGTGCCGGTCCACTAGACGCTTGCCAACTTTTTTCCCCTTTGGTGTCAGCACCAACCCACGGTACTTTTCATACACCAGGTATTTGTCCTTGTCCAATTTCTGTACCATTTTCGTAACGGAAGATGGGTGTACTTCCAGTGCTTCGGCTATGTCGGAGACACGAGCGTAACCTTTTTCTTCAATCAAATTGTAGATTCTCTCCAAATAGTCTTCCATACTGGGTGTCGGCACACAAATCCCTCGTTTCTTTCAACCAATCTTGCCCAAAAGCATGTAAATTCATCATACCTTGTGACCACGCCAGGATCAAGGAAAACCTGTACTACTACAAAAGTTGCTGTTTTCTGTCATCATCCTGACGAGCCCGCTTCCATCACAACGAGCAGTTCTGAATGGGACAGTCCCACTCATACACTTGTACCAGTTCGGTAAAAGGATGATGCGGATGAAAAACCAGGTATGGCAGATTGCCGGGATCTTCGCTTTCTCATCAGTAGGGGCCTCATACCTCGGTGGATGGGAAGTGCTTCACTTCTTTTCGTATTACGGCAGCTGGGGTATGCTTGGGCTGGTACTTGCCTCGTACAGCCTGGCTTGGGCCGGTTATCAGCTGATCAAACTTTGTCAGGAGCATGAGGTACAGGATATCGGCCAATTGCTGACGCTTCTGGTAGGTCACGCAGCAGCTCCAGCCTTCTCGATTGCCATCCATCTGATCGTACTCTTATTGACAGGTGGTGTCATGGCGCAATTGGCGGAAAAACTGCAGGCAGCCGGCTTCCTCTCGTTTCTCGCAGCAGCTGCACTAATGGTGGTACTGGTTTGGCAGTTTGCTGAACGGATTGATTGGCAGCGCCTGATCGCATGGATCAGTTGGCTGCCCATCGTCGGAATTGTGGTCCACAGTTCCTTTTTTCTCGATCTTCGTCCCATACCATTTCCCAGCTTATCGTATCAGTTAAACCTGGGTTGGCTGTGGTCTGCGCTGCAGTACATCGGTCTTCATCTTTTGGTGCTTGCTATTGTCGCGATCATGCTGGCAAAACGCACGAACGACAACCGGTCGCTTCAACATGGGGTGATCTGGGGCGGGGGGATATTTGCTCTGCTGCTGTTGCTGGGGCACCTGGCCATCCTCTCTTACTGGCACGATGTGCACGATTCGCAAACACCGCTGTATGAAGTGTTTCACGAATCACTTGCCGCTGGTTTTCTGCTCTATCAGGCGTTGGACTGGCTGCATGCCCTGTTCACTGTCATCGTCTGGTTGTATTGTCTTACATCACTCTTGTCAGAACGTTTTGAGTTGAACCGAACCGCCCTTTTGCTTTCGTTTTGCGGGGCCATGCTGGCCGCCGCACTCCTGTGCGGCAGCCTGGATCCGCTTGTGCCCTTCACTTACGTAGCAGCTACCTTTTTGGGCTTGATCCTGTTTTTTCTGCTGCTCTGGAGGAAGCTTCGCGCATGATGACGCAGTCGCTGTCCACAGCATGCTCAGTCCAGTCGCTGCCGCAGAGCCGTGCAGTCCCGACTGTTTGGGCAGGCGACCGTCAGATCCTTACAGGGATCATCTGGGATCATCTGGGATCATCAGGGATGTTCAGGGATGTTCAGTGATTGTCCAGCAGCGAAGTGACAACAAAGCCGCGCTGCTCCAAATCCTGCTTGATCCGCTCCCCACTCTCCGTTGATTTGTACTTGGTCAAGATGCGCCTCACCCCGTGATGTTTGGAGTCAAAGGAGATGCAAGAAACGACGTTGGCGTCATGCTTGACCAAAGTGGACATGATCTCCTGTAAAATCCCCTTACGCTCGTATTGGGCAATCACCATTCGGGTGGCAGCGATGTTCATGCCGAACGCCGATTCCAGTTCAAGCTCGACATCTTTCCGCTTCAGGATCCCCAGGAAGTGGTTTGCTTCGTCAACGACAGGCACAAACGGGTAGCGGACGATGATCGGCAGTGCATCTTCAAACAGATGCTGCTCCGTGAGGGCGGGAACCCGTCTATCCACTCCTTCAGCAAGCGGCAATTGGATAAACTCCTCATAAGAACCACGAAACAAGCCCTTCTCAAACAGCTCAAACAAACTCCGCTTGCTAAGCGCACCGTAAAAGGAACCATCATCCGCGACAACCGGAATGCTCCACAGCTGCTTTGCTTTCATCTGGTCCAAGGCTATCTTGACGTCCGTTAGAAGGATTGACCTTGTCGAATCCTTCTGCTATGTTGGATGAAGAAATAGCCAAGAAAAACAATATTCAGGGGGAGAAACCATGTATTATGTAGACGGTAGATGGGTGGAGGCTGCCGAAGCGTATATCCATCCGGAGGATCGAGGGTATCAGTTTGGAGACGGCATCTACGAGGTGTTTCGCATCTACCAGGGAAAAATATATCAGTGGGAAGCCCATTACACCCGATTGGCAAGAAGCGCCAAAGAACTGCAAATCGCATTCCCTTGGACGAGCAGTGAACTTCAATCGATTGCTGAACAACTTCTGGACAAGAACAGCATCACGGAAACCGACGATGCCATTCTGTATATGCAGGTAACAAGAGGAACTGCTCCCCGGCAGCATGAATTTCCCGAAGGACTGCGTCCGATCCTATCTGCATTTGCCAGGAAGAAGGAACGGCCACGCGCGGAAATGCAAAACGGCATCGCAGCGGCGCTCATTCCCGATATTCGCTGGCTTCGCTGCGACATCAAAAGTTTGAATCTGTTGGGAGCAGCCATGGCCAAACAGCAGGCGAAACAACAAGGGGCCTTCGAAGCGATCTTGCACCGCGACGGAACCGTTACCGAAGGCAGTTCGTCCAACCTTTTTGTCGTAAAGGACAATGTGTTGTACACCCACCCCGCTAACCACCTGATTCTGCACGGCATTACACGGCAGATTGTGATTGCACTGGCCGGAACTCTCTCTTTGGAGGTACGGGAAGAAACGTTCGATGCCGAGTTTTTGAAACAAGCTGATGAATTGTTTTTCACCGGTACGACTGTAGAAGTTATGCCTGTCGTATCGTTAGACGGAAAGCCTGTAGGAAGTGGGCAGGTCGGAGAGGTTGTCCGCAAGCTGCAGGAGGCATTTGAAGGTACGATTGGCTAATTGCACCACATGTTTCGAACGTCAGAAAATCAATGTGACGGTAAAGCCAATAATGGATAGAAGGTCAGGGGAATTCTGACCTCTATCCATTTTTTGTAGAGACCTATTTTTTGTATAAACGATAAAACGTTGCCATTTCCATGACTGCCTGGCTCGTCTACGGCCCAGAGAGCTGCCGGGTCAGCGACGAAAGTTCCACTCTGGTGTGGCATAACGTGTGCGGCTCAGTTCTTCTGCCAGAGCCAGCTCCTCATCCGTGAGCGGTTGTTCGATTAGCTCCACGCCTAAACCGGAGGCAAACCCTGCGAAAAAGGCATCTATCGCCTGATCCAGGCCAACCTGGGCTCCGCTTACTTCGTTAATCGTAACTGCCTTTTCTCGAAAGCTGTCCATCATCCGCTGTTTTACCCGCTCTGACGGAAAACGAAGCAGAGAAAACAAGAGATCCACATCCATGTCAAGCAGGATGGACCCATGCTGCAGAATCACACCTTTTTGTCGTGTCTGCGCACTACCTGCCACCTTTTTCCCTTCCACAACCAGCTCATACCAGGAAGGCGAGTCAAAGCAAGCTGACGATCCTGGTGAGCTGTATTTTGCCTTCTCTTCTTCTGTCGCAAGGGACACCATCTCTGCTCTTAGACCGAGCTCCTGAAAGCCATGCAGCAGTCCCATGCTGATAATCTTGTACGCCTCTGTTACACTGGTCGGCATCCGGGGATGACGCTCTGACACGATGACGCTGTACGTTAACTCTTGGTCGTGCAGCACGGCCCGTCCGCCAGTTGGCCGCCGTACGAAACCCAGTCCAAGCTGCTTGACCGCTGTTGTATCAATCTCTTTCTCCGCCTTTTGGAAGTAACCGATCGACAGCGTCGCCGGCTCCCAGGTGTAAAACCGCACCGTCGGCGGCACTTTTCCTTCACTATGTAAAGTGAGAATCGCTTCATCCACGGCCATGTTCATCTCGGGAGACATCGCCTTCGTCAATACATATCGCCACTGCTCCATCGCTGATTCCTCCTTTTGGGAAAAGCTTGCATCGAAAGACCGTCCTCAACAGCCCTGTTCCTCCTCACCTGTGCAGACGATTCAAACAGGATAGCAGATAAACTCTTTGCCTGTTCATTGTACGGCCTAATCTGTACTTGCGGCAAGTAATAGCAGCACACCCGACTGGTGTGGATGGATCATGAGCGAAGCGGATTATAACCGATAAAAGAAGTCGCGTTACCTCTGCAGTAACGCGACTTGATGTTTCCCATCATCGTGACTTATGCCGATCGCCCAAAAGCCACCACATTTATGAATTGAGTACAGTCTTGGTTCACACACCCTCTGATTGGTAGCGGAGGACCGGCTTGCGAGCCGCCGTCGCTTCATCCAACCGCTTTACTACCGTGGTGTGCGGCGCCTCCTGGACGATCTCCGGCGACTGCTCGCACTCACGGGCGATTTGCAGCATAACCTCGGCAAACTCATCCAAAGTCTCCTTGGTCTCCGTCTCGGTCGGCTCTATCATCAGACATTCATCCACGATCAGCGGGAAGTAGATCGTTGGCGGATGATAGCCAAAGTCGAGCAGCCGCTTGGCAATGTCCAAGGTACGGACGCCCTGTTTTTTCTGTCGAACGCCGGAGAGGACGAACTCGTGCTTGCAGACGCAGTCGTATGGCAGTTCATATGCTTCAGCCAGACGGCGCATCAAGTAGTTGGCGTTTAGCACCGCATTTTGCGATACCTGCAGCAAACCTTCTGCTCCCATCGTGCTGATGTAGGAGTAGGCACGCAGCAGAATGCCAAAGTTGCCGTAGTAAGCTTTCACTCGCCCGATCGACTGTGGGCGGTCATAATCAAGCCGGAAGCGTCCCGTTTCGTCTTTCGCCACAATAGGCGCCGGCAGGAACGGCAGCAGCGACGCTTTTACCCCAACCGGACCGGCTCCCGGCCCACCGCCGCCGTGGGGGCCGGTAAAGGTCTTGTGCAGATTCAAGTGAACGACGTCAAAGCCCATATCTCCGGGACGGGCAATTCCGAGAATCGCGTTGGCATTGGCCCCGTCGTAGTAGAGCAAGCCGCCTACTTCGTGCACGATCCTGGCCATCTCTACGATATCCTCTTCAAAAAGCCCTAGTGTGTTGGGATTGGTCAGCATCAACCCGGCTGTATCAGGTCCGACTGCCGCCCGCAGTGCTTCGATGTCGACCAATCCCCGTTCATCGGAAGGAATGGTCACCGTCTCCATTCCGGCAACGTTGGCCGATGCCGGGTTGGTACCGTGCGCGGAATTGGGTACAATCACCTTCGTCCGCTTCTCGCCACGACTCTCGTGATACGCACGAATCATCATCAGGCCGGTAAACTCACCGGCTGCTCCTGCTGCAGGCTGCAGTGACACCGCATCCATCCCGGTAATCTCAGCCAAATCCTGCTGCAGGTTGTACAGCATTTCCAGCGCACCTTGTACGGTTTCATCCGGCTGATAGGGGTGAATCGAGGCAAACCCCGGCAAGCGGGCGATATCCTCGTTAATTTTTGGATTGTATTTCATCGTACACGAGCCAAGCGGGTAAAAACCGGAGTCGACGCCGTGATTGCGGTTGGACAGTTCCGTATAGTGACGCATCAGCTGCAGCTCTGATACCTCCGGCAAGGCCGCGGGTGTTTCCCGTAGCAGGTGCTGCGGCAGCAGGGTCGTCACATCTACTTCTGGAACATCCAGTTCCGGCAAGCTGTATCCAACCCGCCCGGGCCGACTCATCTCGAAAATAAGTGCTTTTTCCTTGTTGTTATGCACGACCGATCACCTCCAATTGCTGTGCCAGCGTGTCAATCTCTTGTTTGGTCCTCAACTCGGTGACAGCGATCAGCATATGTCCGGACAATTCCGGATAGCTGCGTCCCATGTCGTACCCACCGATGATGCCTGCTTGCAGCAGGGCAGCGTTTACTTCCGCTGCAGGCTTTGGCAGTTTGACCACGAATTCGTTAAAGGTGGGAGACTGAAAGACTATTTCCAATCCCTCTAATGCTCCAATCACTTGCTTGGCGTAATTGGCTTTTTGCAGGTTCATCAACGCCATCTCCTGCACCCCCTGACGGCCTAACGCACTGAGGGCCACAGAAGCAGCCAGCGCGTTCAAAGCCTGGTTGGAGCAGATGTTTGATGTCGCTTTTTCCCGGCGGATATGCTGTTCACGCGCCTGCAGGGTCAAGACAAACCCGCGCTTCCCTTCTTCATCCTTGGTCTGACCGACGATTCGGCCCGGCATTTTGCGCATCAGCTTGGTCGTCGTAGCAAAGTAACCACAGTGTGGTCCGCCAAATGAAGCGTGAATGCCAAACGGCTGCATGTCGCCGACGACGATGTCCGCACCTAGTTTGCCCGGTGCTTCCAATACACCGAGGCTGACCGGATTGGCCTTCACGATAAACAGTGCACCCGCTTCATGCACCAGTCGTTCAACCGCCGCCAGATCCTCCACGCTGCCAAAAAAGTTTGGATATTGCAAGATAACGGCACCTGTCTGGTCCGTCAACTCCGCTTGCAGTTGAGCAAGGTCGGTTACTCCTTGTCCGGTATAGCCGATTTCGACCACTTCCACGTCCTGACCGTAAGCGTAGGTGTTCAAAATCTGACGCGCTTCCGGATGGACCGCACGTGAGACGAGCACCCGTTTTTTTCCGGTGTGACCTGCGGCCATCATGGCCGCTTCCGCCAATGAAGTGGGACCATCGTACATCGACGAGTTGGCCACCTGCATCCCGGTCAGCTCACAGACCATCGTCTGAAACTCAAAGATCGCCTGTAGTTCCCCCTGGCTAATCTCCGGCTGGTACGGGGTATACGCGGTATAAAACTCGGAGCGGGAAATGACGTGGTTGACCACGCTGGGGATGTAGTGCTGGTAAACACCAGCGCCCAGGAAGCACGCATGCGTTTCAAAACTGATATTTTTGCTGGCCCATTTTTTCATCTGTGCCATCAGTTCCGGTTCAGACAGCGCTTTGGAAATGTTCAGCTCCCGGTTAAAACGAACCTCTTGCGGGATATCGGAGAACAACTGTTCAATCGAATCGACCCCAAGTGCTTCCAGCATCTGGCGCTTGTCTTGGTCGGTCTGGGGCAAGTAACGATACTTCACCTGTATTCCTCCTTGCTTGAAGCATTGTAATCAACTCACGCCTCACGATTTGCTGCGCTTGTAAAACGGGGTTGCGACCACCTTCGCCTTGAGTCGTTTGCCCCGCACCTCCACGTCTACTGCTGTATCCAGTGCGGTATAGGCTTTGTCAAGCAGCGCCAGACCGACGTTCTTTTTCAGCGTAGGCGACTGGGTACCGGTGGTCACGACACCGATCCTCTTGTCACCGGCATAGACAGGATAATCCGTGCGCGGGATGCCGCGGTCGATCATCTCGATCCCGACCAGTTTTCGCGGGGCTCCCTGCTCTTTTTGCTGTTTCAGCACGTCACACCCGATGCAGGGGATCTCTTTATCCGGTTTTACTGCAAACCCTATCCCCGCCTCGATCGGCGTAATCTCCCTGCTTAGCTCCTGACCGTACAGCGGCAGCTTCGCTTCGAACCGGAGTGTGTCCCGTGCGCCCAATCCACAGGGAGTCAACCCCTCTTCTTCCCCCGCAGCCATCAACTTATCCCACAGGGATACAGCCTGATCGGCTGACACGTACAATTCAAAACCGTCTTCTCCGGTGTATCCGCTGCGAGAGACCAGTGTGGAGATCCCATCCAGCGAGACATCCTGTTGGAAACGGAAAAAACCGATTTGGGAAAGGTCTATCGTGGCAAGGCGTTGGAGAATGGTTTCGGCAAGCGGTCCCTGAATGGCCAGCAGTGCGATCTGGGAGGAGATGTTCTCAACCGTCACCTGATCTGTCAGATGCTGCTTCATCCAGTCCAGATCCTTATCGATGTTGGATGCGTTGATCACGAGCCAATAGTGGTCTTCGGCAAGTTTGTAGACCAGCAGGTCATCCACTGTGCCGCCATCCGGGTAGCACATCGCACTGTAATGCGCCTGTCCCGGCACCAGTTTGGACACATCGTTGGTCGTAAGCCGCTGAAGGTAGTGGAGTGCACCCGCTCCTTTTACCTCCACCTCTCCCATATGGGAGACGTCGAATAATCCTGCCTTGGTCCGCACTGCCTCGTGCTCCTGCGAAATGCTCGTAAACTGAACCGGCATCTCCCACCCACCGAAGTCGATCGTCTTGGCACCATACTGGGCATACACGGGAAACAACGGGGTACGTTTCAAGTCGCTCAACAGCCTGCACCTCCTGATTCTTCCTTTTTACCATTTCCTGTTGCATGTAAATTCATGTCTGCACAAAGACGCAAAAAAAGACAGAGCAAAGGAAGAAGTCAGACGCTTGCGCACGTCCTACTCTTTCCTTCTCTGTCCTCGGTACCTGAGAGTTGCCTTGCCCGATGGATCGGCAAGTTTCCCCTTGGGTGGCTCATCTGAGCTCTCTCCAGAGATGCGTCCGGTAGAGGTACTTTTGCCTGAGAGATTCACCGCTGCCCGGCTTGCTCCTTCGGCGCCGTATAAATACGGTCTCTCCCTGCTACCTTCATTCGCACGGAATGTACATAACTTGTAATCAAGTGAATCATACTAGCCTATACAGCAATTGTGTTACCGTTATTATCCTACCATGAACGTTCAAAAGTTGAAAGCAGTTTTTTAAAGAATCAGTCCGGGAGGAGACACCATCGATGTCACGTGTTCCTGTCACCTTTGATCGTTCCTGGCTTCCTGATCTAAACCGACTGATGGCGGACGACGGTCCCTGGCACAAGTGGGAGTTGTTTCAACTGGCGCTTGAGGCGGAAGAAGCGCTTGCAGTACGGGAGTTTGATCAACTTCAGGCTCTCAGATACCTACCCAATCTCACCCCTTATCCCCATCAGATCACGACGGCAGAAAAAGTATTAAACGAAATGCACGGACGTGCCATACTGGCTGACGAGGTGGGATTGGGCAAAACGATCGAAGCAGGGCTGATCTTAAAAGAGTACATGGTTCGAGGATTGGCGAAAAAAGTGTTGATTCTGGTCCCAGCCTCTCTGGTCATCCAGTGGACAAAAGAGTTGAATCAGAAGTTCGGGATCCCTGCTGCGGCGCAAAAAAAAGAGTATATGTGGCGGCAGTACGATGTCGTGGTCGCCTCGATCGATACGGCAAAACGTGATCCGCACCGTCGACATGTCCTCTCGATTGACTACGACATGCTGGTGATCGATGAAGCCCATAAGCTTAAAAACAAACGTACTCGCAACTATCAGTTCGTGCGTGAGATCAAGAAAAAGTACTGTCTGCTGCTGACTGCAACTCCTATCCAAAATGAGATGGATGAGTTGTACAACCTGATCAATCTGCTTAAGCCGGGTCATCTGGGTCAAACCAATACGTTTACCTCTACCTATGTAGAAGGCAAGCGCCAAGCCAAAAACAACGAAAAACTGCGCAAAGAAATCGAGAAAGTGATGATCCGCAACCGGCGCAGCGACGGTGGCATCCAGTTTACCCCGCGTCGGGTACAGTCTGTTCCGGTAGAGCTTTCTCCCGAAGAATGGTCGCTCTACGATGGCGTAACCCGCTTTGTGCGTGAACATTATCGTTCGTCGCTGGGCGGGATCAATGCACTTGCGCTGATTACCCTGCAGCGAGAGGTTTGCTCCAGCCGTGAAGCAGCGTTCATGACCCTGTACAACATGCATCAGCGTGCAGCGGAAAACTCCCCGCAGCGTCAAGCGATTCTGGAGTTGGTGGAAATGATCAAGCGGATCGAGACTCACTCCAAAGCGGCCAAGACCGTCGAGCTGATCAAACAGATTAACGACAAGGTGATTATTTTTACTGAGTACCGGGCGACGCAAAACTACCTGCAAAAGTACTTAAGTGAGCACGGCATCACATCCGTTCCCTTTCGCGGTGGTTTCAAGCGAAGCAAAAAAGACTGGATGACCGATCTGTTCCAAAACCGGGCACAGGTGCTGATTGCCACAGAGGCTGGCGGTGAAGGGATCAATCTGCAGTTCTGCAACCAGGTGATCAATTACGATATGCCGTGGAATCCGATGCGGGTGGAACAGCGGATAGGACGTGTTCACCGGCTGGGTCAGGAGCGGGATGTCTTTATTTACAACCTGTCGACAAAAGGGACCATCGAAGAACATATCCTGAATCTGCTCTATGAAAAGATCGACCTGTTTGAGATGGTGATCGGCGAGTTGGACGAAATCGTCGAACGGCTGGCCCTGAATAAATCCCTAGAGCAGAACGTGATTGACATCATCATGAATTCAGAATCGGAGCGGGAACTGGCGCTCAAAATGGACAATATGGGCAAGGTGATTCAGGCAATACGGGAAAACAGACGGGCAGAGATGGAACAAGTACAGACACAAGCCTCCCGGTAACCCGGCAAGGAGGATGAGCGATGAACCAAGAGGAAGTGCGCCGCTTTACGGAAAGGTACTTTGCTGCCTTTTCTTCGCATGTGATGGAATCCCATCCTGCCTATTTTACTGTGAAACTACCTAAAATCGTGGACAAAGACATCGGCAATCGTCCGTTCTACTGGTCCTGGGTGGAGAAAATGAACATCCCGCCACAGCCGATGATCATCACCTTCACCTTTGAACCGGATCAGAAGCCAGAGGGATTTCGCAGTGAATATCTCCATTTCGGCTCTGGTCGTCTGGATCAAATCTTTCAATCTGCGCGCAGGCACGGTCGTTTCGTCTGCCTGTTTGAACAAGCAGATACCCGGTTATCCGGGCGAAGAGGCGCCGAACGCCGTTCTGCACCGCTAGTCCCTTGGTTGAACCTGAATATAAAAATCTCCTTTGTCTGCGACAAAAAACGGGACGTCCTGCTCAGCTTTGGCGTCAACCTGCACCAATCCCGGATTTCCTGCAACTTTTATTCGTTCGTATGCTCGCTAAACCTGGGGCCATCGATCCCGGACTACTTCTACACTCTGGATCGTCAGCTGTCGTTGGATCAAGCAATGGCGATGGTAGAGCAAGAGGTGGAGCAGGTGATCGAGCAGCAGGATAACCGCTGGGCAGAGGAGGCGCGAGAACGGTTAGCCGAAGAGATTGCCATCTTGTCCGCCTATTACGACGAAATGACGACCTCCTCTGAAAACGATGCTGACCAGCAATCTGATGAAGGGGACTATGGCGGGGAACCAACTCTCTCCGATTCCAAGTCCTCCACCCCTTCTTCGCAACGCGGATCTGAACGACCGCAGTCCGCGGCAGAACAGCTCCCTCTGGAACAGCCCCAGTCTGAACAATCCGCTCCTGAGTCGCTGGATACCTATCGCGCCAATGGAGGGAGAATTTTGGACTTCCTGCGGCAGTACACGATTCCCGAGACACCCAAGGAGGAGATTGATCAGAGCAACTGGCAGCAAAGCACGCCACAAGAGGAAAAAGAACGGCGAATCGCCGAATTGAAGTGGCAGTACGAGCCGAGAATTGAAGTCTCGTTGATCAACGGTGGACTGTTTTACCTCTACAGTACTCCGCCGGTCGGGGCGTTGAGACAATCGACGCGACGATCGTAGAAAAATGTAAAACCACTGCGAGAAAAAGTGGACGAGCCCTGACAATAAGCAACAAATCTTTTCCCTGTGTCTGGTTACAATAAGAAAAACAAAAGGAAACATCCTCCGAATCGTAGGCAAGAATGAGAAACGAAGGATGCTGTGTAACTAACGCAAAAGGGATGGTGCATTCCATTGAACGTACGATTATGGGCTGTGTGTCTACTGTTGATCACATCGCTAGGTTCACATACGTTTGCGGCTGACGCTGATCCGGATTCTAACTGGAACAGCCATTTCCAGCAGCAAATCAAACACTGGATCGAAGACTTGTCGTCCAAAGATGAGAAGTTCGCCGTGTGGAAGGGAGCCAGAACAGAAGTACAAGCGCTGGGTGTGCATTCGAGACAGTGGTTGATCCGATTGAGCAAAGAGGATAGCTATGTGGGATATCTGGTTGTCGGGGAGGCTCCAGATCCAGATCTCCAACAGCCTCCGGAGAAGCCGACCTTTGTCCTGCTGGAATACGGACTGGGTGAGTTTATTTTGTTTCACGACGCATTTGCACCGCTGCAGATTGCGGCGGAACCCGTCTATGATGGTTTTGCTTCACATTGGGAGGTAGCTCTTGACGCACAACATCAGCAGTACATCGACGCCAAGACGGGTGAAAAGTATCCGTCTACCGTCGAGGACCCACCGCCTCTGGTGATGCCCACCCTCCCCTCGAAAGAATTGATCCGCTCAGATGGGCTGCTAACCAGGCATCATACGGTTTCACAGGAAGCGACCGATCCGTTTGACCGGATCGACTGGGTCAAGGCAGCGCCTCTCGCCACCGACGAGAGTGGTGGGTGGAGAGGTCTGTGGCAGAACAAGGAGCAGCGGATCGTGGTCACTGCCTCCCTGTTTCAAAACCAGGTGTTTGCTCCCTTCACAGTGGGATCGATTCACGTCTGGAATGACTCCATCGCTTATATCGGGGTATGGGACGAGGGATTGCGCTACTTGCCTGCCTCCTATGTGACCAAGGTAGGCAAGTTGGTTGCCAGTTGAATAGGAAAGCAAAACAAAAACGGTGGCCGAAGGATCAAACCACCGTTTTTCTACTGATGATGGGTCGGGGACAAACGCTTGTGTACTTCGTGGAATACCTCTTGTGCGGACATGCCGGACGCATTGATGACAGGTGCACCTGTGATCGACTTGCTTTGATCGCCAAGCACATTTACATCTTGACCCGTAATCACCACAGCGTCCACCATCTGCTGCCAGTTGCCAAGTTCGACTACGTCATACCCGTTTTGGCGCAGCATGCTGGAAATGTCGCTTAGTGAGTGTTCTACCGCTACTCTCGGCATAGATACCTCCGTCCGATTGGTTTACTTGCGCAAAAACATCTTGATCGACAGCGGAATCATACCAAACCAACGCGCTGTCCATGCCTCCCGCATTTCTTTTCGCCTTTTACGCTCATCGGCAGGCGTTTCCATATACTCCAGCAGGCGTTTGATGAGGTATTTGAGATAATCCTGAAATGACATGACGGATTCCCCCTCTACCGCTAGTCTCTCCGAAAATCCGTCTGTTCAACCATCTTCCTCATGATTTCGTCTACAATCTCTTGCACATGGCGTCCTGTTGTATCAATCTGCAGCGGGGCGAAATCATACATGCCGTCCCTCTCGGCCAGCAGACGATGGACACGCTCTGCTGCGTCCCCAGCAAGCAGGGGCCGCTGGGAATCGGAAGAAACACGGCGAATGATTTCATCAGGACTCGCTTTCAGCGCAATGACCCATCCTCCCGACTTCATCGCCGCCACATTATCCGGGCGGAGGACCACCCCGCCGCCCGTCGTTATGACTCTGCCGCCAGGTTGAAGCGATTCCAGCAGCAGTGCCGCTTCCACTTGGCGGAAATACGTTTCTCCTTCCTCGCTAAAAATTGTCGGAATGCTGCGCTGTTCCCGTTCTACGATGTATTGATCCAGATCGAGATACGGTCTGCCCAGTCGTTGGGCCAGCGCTTTGCCTACTGTTGTTTTGCCCGTCCCCATAAATCCGATCAGGATAATATTGTTCATCAGCATCTCCTCTATTTAGGTGGTACCGTAATGCGTACAACTTTGGATTGATTGTCATACTCTACCTGATACGCCAGCACTTGCTCGAAGAAAGATAGCGGTACCATCGTCCGATCGTCAATCTCCAGCAGTCTATGCGGAAGCTGGTATGGTTTTCCATTAAACGTAACTTCTGCTGACTTCTCTGACAGCAGTACTTCCTTTTGCGACGTATGGAGGCGGATCATTCCCTTTTTCTCCACCCACGTCACCTGATAGCCAATTTTCTCCATCACATCACGCAGTGGGAGATAAACGGTTTCCCCCACTTCCCTACCAGGAACGGAAGGATAGTAGGGAACTCCATTGATAACGGTATCGACATAGTATTCAACAGCCAGAGGGACGATCGGCTGCCGGTTCGTCCGCTCCTGATTGGGGACAAAGTAAGCGGCTGTTCCGTTCAAAATCTGACTAAGAGCCTGGTCGAGATGCTGCGGTCCGATCACTTTGCCATGGTAATTGCGCTGCACACGCTGCAGGAAGCTGGCGAAAGGGGCCTCGCCAATCTGGCGGCGAAGTTGGTCGTATAGGACAGCCCCTTTTGCATACCACGTCCAGTCAAACTCATAGTAATCCGTAAACTGCCGCAGGGTCTTGGACAGTTTCCCATCCGGGTAGCGCTGCTGTAGCGTCTCATACTCCCGCTGGTATTCCCCCATTACCGTATCGGCCATGGCTTGTCCATGCCGTTTTTGCATGTAGAGGTAGACGCTCCACTCCACCAGACCCTCGTCAATCCAGCCTGTTTCCGCTTCGAGGGTAGAGACGCTGTTGTACCACCACAGGTGGGCGATCTCATGCGGCAGCCAGTGATTGATTTCGTTGTTGGCGTACATGTTTTTGGAGAAAATCGCCAAATTGGCATACTCCATCGCATAGGTGTGCCCGGTCTCTGCAATCGACACGTACGGATATGGCAATTCTCCGTACATGTCGGAAAAGGCGGTTAAAGCGGATTCTGCGATTGCCTTCACCTGGGGCATGCTCTTCTTATCGCTAAGCGCGATGTCCACCGTCAGATTACCGATCTTGATTTGTTCGATATGGTACAGCGGACTTCCAACCAGCGAGAAGTTAAGCAGTTCCTTACCTTGATAGTGAATCTCCTGCTGACCACCCGCCAGACGAACCCGCTCGCCCCTGCCCCATGAGCTTACCCATCGGTATCCTTCTGGAGAAAGGAATCGGACGTCGTAGTCGGCGTAATGGTAGACAAACGGATCACCGTACCCGACCGGACGAGGCGGTTCATACCACTTCGCATTTCCATCTAGAGCACCCAGCATAGGGTACCAGTTGGTCAATGTCCAGATGTCATCTTTTGTACCGAAGCGAGTCGCACTGCGAGGAATCGCTGTTTCAAACTCTACCGTCAGGGCGATCCGTGTGTCAGTCGGAAACTTGTTCGACAGGCTGACTACGCTTCCTCTTCGCTGAAACGCGATCTTGGTTTCCCCATGCCGAATGGAGATAACTCTCATCGGGCTCCAGCCGTAATCGTACACGTACAGGTGAATCTCTTTCGTACCCGGATTGTCAAACTGAATCGTTTCCGTGCCGACAATTTTGGCCTGATTCGTTTGCAGTTCGGCCTTGATGGTATAAGCGGGATCAAGATCTTTGACCAATGACGGCAATGGCGGAGACGACCGGAACGGATCGACGGGTGAAGACGTTGACTTCTCCACTGACGGCTGAACCGGGCTTGTCTTGGAAAACACGGAAATCTTTTGCCAATTTGTCACTAGTGCAACGCCGCTGCCCACGATCAGGATCGCGAGGCATAGGAGAATGCTTGTTTTTTGTATCGCACTCATCTTTTGCTCTCCCATATATGTACATCTATTTTCCACAGACTGTTTTTCTATTGTAACAAATCAGACGGGAGAAGAGAATTGCAGGGAACAAAAAAGGTCCAGCCGGAAAGGCTAGACCAAATGGCAGGCGGCGGGATGCTCATCAATCCCTTGGAGCAGCGGAACTTCCTCACGGATTGTACAGTTGAATCCTCTCACTGGCCGCTAAACGGCTCGATTTGGATCGATTGTTGCTTGGCCCAACGGTGCAGTTCCATCAAAAACGGCAAAATATCAGGGCTTTCAATGTGCACACAGAGAGTATCGGCAGCTAGTTCCACTTGTCCGCCATCCACTGTACGGACACGCTGCTCCAGCACCAGCTGCCTCGTCTGTTCCAGTTGTTCATCCATGCTGATCAGTACACTGCCCTCCAACTCCCGTGGAGCCAGACGACCGTTCGGCAGGTAAGCCCGGTCAGCAAATACCTCTTCAGCCACCGTTATACCATGCTCCAGGCAAACATGTACCAGTGCGCTTCCGGAAAGTGCGTAAATAATCAAATCCTCACCGACGTCTAAAACAGCACGCACCACAGCCTCAGCCAATTCAGGACGCACGGCGGCTTCATTGTACAATGCTCCATGCAGCTTGACATGATGCAGTTCGCCCCCAAACGCCCTGGTGATTCCGTCCAGTGCGGCAACCTGGTATAGAACGATCTCATATACCTCTTTGGGTGAGAGATTCATCGGACGTCGGCCAAATCCATGCACGTCAGGATAACCAGGGTGAGCCCCTACCTTTACACCCAGGCGTAGTGCTTCCTCTACGAGACTGCAAATGACATGCGGATCACCGGCATGATACCCGCATGCGATGTTGGCCGACGTGACCCATTTCAAGATCCCGATATCCTCTCTGATGCGGAGACGCCCAAATCCTTCCCCCATATCGCAGTTGATATCCAACCTCAAACCTGCCGCACCTCCTGACAGAATGGAAAACGCATTCATTTCCAATTTATTCTCTAGTAAACTATATCATAGAACGGCAGGATACAGAACAGTCAAAAACAACTTTGGAAAGTGATTCCAATGGAAGTTCGTACAAGAAAAGGCCATTCCTCGCAACCAACGTACCTTTGGGAATAGCCTCTGTTCATCGCTACTATCGCTTACCGTATGGAAGAAACGGCCGTCTGCCCGTTTTTGTCTCCCGGTTCAGTGGTCAGTGACTCCGTCAGTGCCATCAACTGGGACTTTTCCAGACGATAATCAAACTCTTTTGCCTTGTCAGGGCGTGCATTGTTGTACTCGATCGGAATCTCATGCCGGTGAGAACGCTCCACCCTGGTAACGAAGTTCAAGCGCTCCATCACCCGAATGGTCTCATCGATTTTCTCCGCGTCGACATACATGGAAACGTAGTTCAGCCGTTTGGATACGTAGTGAATGGTGCCGAACTTGCGCAAGTTCTTGGCAGCCCGCACGTTTTTGATCCAAACTGCTAACCCCAGTCGTCTATCCCTCATGCTCCCATCCAATCCCCTTCCTCTATATCGATACTTATGCTACCACGCTTTTCCGGCGTGAACAAGATGGATTGCACTCGTGATTGGTCGACGAAAGTGAAACAGCTATAATGAACAAAGAAAAGGCATCAACGCCTTGCAACGGTGGGAGGATTTCTCTTGATTGATCTGTTCTACACACAACTCACCGCAGCCCTGGCCAACCGAGACGGCATCGACCGCATCGATTGGCGAGAGTTCGCTGGACATCGCTTTTTATATGTAACCAGCTCACTTGCGCATCGCGAGCTGATTACGGTCATCCTGCAGGATGCGGAAGCGCTCGTCAAAGGTACGCGAATACGCTGCCAGTGCAACCATATCCGTACGGAGGAGCAGCGTTCCGTCTTTCGCTTTCGTTTCCTAGTCCCGGAAGAGAAAATGTTTTGCTGCGGCAATCAGTGTGAAGACTGCACCCTTCACCGGCAGCAGTAGCTTTAACCGTGTTTCTTCTTGGAGCCGCAGCCGCAGCTTCCGCCTGATCCGCAGCCGCCGCTCTTGGCCTCCAGGAACGGGTTGTTGCTCGGAACCTTGATCGTCGGAGAAACGGCATCGGCAATCGTCCGACTCACTTCGTACAGCAAGTCGTCCAACCGATTTTCAGCCCGTTTGAATGCCTGTACCGAATCGAGCATTTCCAAGGCTCGTTTGGTTTCGCGCACTTCGGTTGAGACGCGGGTAAAGTCGGGATGGTACTTGCCAAACCGCTGAACCTCTTCATACAGTTCTTTCTTTTGTTCAAACAGCCTGCGCAGTCGCTGTGCCTCCGAATCCTGCTCCATCTGCTGTTTGGCCAAAAGGTAATCGGCCACTTCCTGCGAATCGTTTATCATCTGGGCCAGCGAGTAGGCCTCGTCTATCAGCAAAGTCATGTCCAATGTATCAACGGTATCCAACATCGGCATGCCCCCCTTGGTTTCAGAATGCGGTGCAGATGCACCGTTAGCTACGGTCCCCCACATAATCAGGGAGAATCAGCCGGACACGTCTGATGTCATCCAGCCTTACTTTTTCTCTTTTCCGCTCTACCTCCATTGTAATCGACCAGTAGCCCATTTCAACCTCTACTTTTTGGGGCACCCCTTCCCACTCCGCTCCTTCGACGGTCTCGACACGTACCGTCAACTGCAGTTCCTTTGCCCGTTTGAACAGATCGCGCATCGTCTGAGGATGGTAAGATTGGAAGTGCTTGGTCCACATCTGCGGCAGTGCAGCGAGCTGTGGAATGCCTTCCAAACGATCAGGATAGACATTTTCTACCTGATACGTCTGCCAGGGGGAAGAACCAACAAACAGTCCCGCATTCTCCTTTGTCTCAGGTACTGCCGCCTGTGCGGTGGGAGAACCGGCAAGTTGCGGATCGCTCCAGAGCAACCCATCCCCCTGCGGCACATACCCACATTGCCGAAGTGCTTCCAGCAGGTCTGCCTGTTGGGATAGAGGAACAAGAAAATCAGTCTCTGAGATAATCTCCCAGATAAACGGCCTAATGAGCGGAATCTCTCGCAGTTCCTCCAGAATCCGTGCGTCAGCGGTGCTGACCCTGGCCCATGCTTCAACCCGAATCTGCTTAGCCTGCTTGATCCATCTCTCCATCATCGCACACACGCCCGGGGGCAGTGGATAGGGACATCGAGATGCAAGCAAGGCTTCGATTTGTTGCTGCTCTCCACCGCTCAAGACAAATGCCTGTACCTTCTCAGGCAACAGTGTGCAGCGGATCAAATCTCCCTCGAAATGGAGCATCCCAAACTGACTTACGGCCCATAATTGATCAAGGGGAATCAGTGGCGGTACGATCACATCCCCGGTCGCCTCTACATACCACGTCGGTTCTACCGGATCATCCGAATCACTGCCGCAACGGATAGGCAGACGCCACCATAGTTCACCATCGCCGTCTAGCCCCAGTTGAATCCAATCAAATCCAAGCAAGGGATGGAGCCATTCACCCCGAACCCGCTCCACGGCATCTGCCGGCAGGGAAAATCCTGCCCTTTCCAAGCGGTCCAGCAGGGCGGTTAGAGAATGCCAACGCCCCTCCTCGCTGTTGACTACGTGTAATGCAGCCGCTTCCAACCATGTCTCTCCCGGTAGATAGTAGTTCATCACCAGTGACAGCAATTCACGTCTGCGCTGCTCCTGCGATTGGGCAAGCCAGTCAACTGCCGCCTGCTCAACCAGAACCAGTCGCCTCCCGTCCATTCTGACCAAGCCGAGTCGAAGTGCCAAATCGAGAATAACTCCTTCTGCGGCACGGTAAACCTTTTGCAAGTCAGGCGAAAACAGCCGCTCGAACCAGCTTCCGACATGCCGATCGTCACAGGAAAGGAGGGGCTGCAGCTTTTGCAGCACCCGCCGGTGGATTGTCTGCCGTCGTGTAACGGGAACATCTTGGTCGCGGACGAAAAGAAGGAATGAAAATAAATCCAGGTGAATTCCTCGCCCGCTTGTAGTATAATAGGATAGCATTTCATGGCTGGCCAGTGGAACACTCGCTTCCGCTTCATCCAGCAACATCAGCAACAATATTTCACGAACTTCACGAGGCATGAGGAAGCCGATGTCACTCCACAGCTTCCGCACCGTCAGGACAAAGCCAATCCGGCGGAGCCCGGTAAGCCCGAGTGACAGATGAGCATGTCTCTTCGCCGTTAATAGATCCCATTGTTTTTTGGTGAAAAATCCTTGAACCGCTTCAAGGAGAAAGCAGCGTGCTGCTTCCCGCTCGATCTCCGTGCAGCTCTCCCATAGCCTCTGGACCACCTGCCGATCGACCAGACGAGACCCTACTAGTGTCGGCAAGATTTCGCCCAGCCGACGGTTTTGTTCTTCTGCGATTGCCTGTTTCGTGGCTTCCGATAACATCCGGAACCCGTCTTCTAGCAGCATTGCTGTATCACCTCACTCTGTCCGCTACCATTTCAACCTATTGCTCTAATCGCCATCTTGCACTGTCTTCAACGATCAAACTCACGCGAAAGTAGAGGTGGGAAACCATGAAAGGACTTATCACACTGTGGCTCTCACTGACGATCTTCCTAACAGGAGGAATGCCTGAGATGACAAGTCATCCGTCTGATCATCCACAACCAGCCGCTGCCCACGAGATCGCCTCACCTCCCTATCCTAAACAAGTGGAAGAGGCATGGCAAGCGATTCGCAAAGAAGGCGGCTACGATGTGATTGACCAAAATGAGACCCGTTACGTGGTCATCGGTGCCGGCCAACGTCCAACCGGCGGGTACAGTCTGCAGATCGACCGTATTGAAAACAAAAACGGTAAAATCATCGTCTATGTAGTAGAAAAAAAACCGGCTCCTTCGGCCCTGACTACACAGGCGATAACCTATCCGTCACTTGTCATCTCCCTTCCAGCCCATGACGAGGCGATTGATGTCGTTTTCGTAGAGCGTTGACCACAGGCAAAAAGCAGAGGAATCCACCTCTGCTTTTTTTCGTGTCCGCTCAGCAAACCATGTTGGCTCACCTGATAAAACATACTTAGTTGACTTCAATCGCAAATGACTGCTTCACACCGTACGATTCATGATTGTTATGGGCCAGTTCCACAACGATCTCATGACGTCCGGGCGGCAGGTTGCGGTACACATAATGTGGGTCAAAAATCTTTGCTGCTTTTTTACCGTCTACATAGAGATGGGCATGTCCTTCTCCCTGTTTGTTTTCTTTGCCCATGTTTTCCAGTGAAAACGTGAAACGAGAAACTGACAGTTGCAGGTGCAAATCCTTTCCTTTCACTTCATGCTTCACCTGTAACCTAGGCTTCGGCTGGGCTTCTTCCGTCGTTTGCACCGACTCCATGGTATAGAGCGTCACTTCTACTCCGACCGCGATTGTCAGAAGAACCAGCAGGCTGCGGAGCCACTTTTTGCTCATCTGCAGTCTTCCCCCTTTGAAAGGTATGTTTCAGCATACAGGGTTCCCCAGATGAACAAAAAATAACCGGCTTCTGGCTTCTATCCGTTACAGGCTCCCGGCAGTCGTCTCCATTCTAATCCCGATCACTGAACAGCAGAAAAAGGACGACGATCACGACGACAACCCAGATGATCTCCTCGTTATCGCGAAAATCCAAAAAACCCATATGGATCCTCCTTTCCGTTTCGCTACAACCTATGCAGCGAGATGGGTAAATGTCATTGGTTGACAAGCCCAAAACGGAAAGAACAGTGAAGTCATCCGCTATTGTCTGTCCTGCGGCGAGCGCTGATTACATGCAAGTAGGTGTTTAGCTGTTCCGCTTCTACATCAAATCCCAATCGGTCCAGTTCCGAGATCAACAGAGAACGATCTGCATAATACTCATCTTCTATGCTGTTCGCTTCCACTTCCCGACCAGCCTGACGCAGACGGAGCAGATGCCTCTCGCGATCCGCCTGATCATGAAACATCAAATCGGCAATCACCAATCTGCCATTCGGCTTTAACACGCGGGCAAACTCAGCCAGTGCGAGCCGTTTCTGCTCATCGGTCAAGTGGTGCAGCGCATAGCTGGTCGCCACAAAGTCAAAAGAATGGTCAAGATAAGGAATAGCCAGAAAATTGCCCAGCTTTGTCTCTGCTGAGGGATTTTTTTGTTTGCATTTCTTCAACATCTCCATCGATTGGTCCAAGGCACAAACCTTTTGACACCGGCCGATCAGCATCTTTGCCAGATTGCCCGTTCCCGTACCCGCATCCAAGCCAGTCTCGTGCGCCTGCGGCTGAAGCAGTGAAACGACTCGATTCAATACCTGCGTGTAGCCGTCATGTGGATTAAACCCCTTTTTCTTCCGTGTCACCAACTCATCGTATTGGTCAGCCTGCAGGTCGAAGTTCCAGCGATCACTCCACTCCTGCCGGGTCTGCCGCAGCCGCTTGTTGGCATCAGCCAGCTCGTAAAGCGAGCATGGATCAAGCATCTGCTCCTGATTGAGCCGCTCGATCATCCGCTCCGTCGTCTGAATGGCTGCTTTCAGTTCCAGCCAGCGATCGTACATGCAAGCAAGCTGCAGTTCCAGATAGGGACGCACCTCCTCGCTTCCTTGCTCCATATGTGCCAGCAGTTGGCGAATCGCCTCGATGGGCACCCCAACCTCCCGCAGGGCGATAATCGTCTGCAGCCGCCACGCATCCTCTTCGGTGAAGCAGCGATAACCGGATTCGGGATCCTTGTAAGGAGCCAGCAGTCCTTTTTCTTCATAAAAGCGAATGGCTCGTGGCGTTGTCTGCAGATATTCCGCCAATTCCTTGATCTTCATCTTCCACCTCTTCCGATCTGCTGATGACCCCATTGTAAACCTTGACGCAACGGAAAGGTAAAGCAAAAAAAGAAACGGCGGGTACCGTTTCTTTTGCTGATTACCTGGATTATGAGCGATTTGGTTCGGAGATCTGATAGAGAGCTTCGCTTGCTTCGTCGTGGTGCAAGTGACGTACCGCCATGTCAGCCAACGCGACGATGCCGACCAGCTTCCCGTTTTCCACTACCGGGAGACGGCGAATCTGGTGATTGGCCATGATTTTGGCCGCTTCGTCAACCGTCATATCCGGACGACCTAGCACAATATCGCGGGTCATGACCTGGCTCACTTGAGCTGAACCTTCCCGTTTTTCCGCAATACCACGAATGACGATATCACGGTCGGTAATGATGCCGATCACGTCGTTCTTTTCATCGACCACTGGAATGACACCGACGTCCAGATCACGCATTTTGACGGCTACTTCAAATACGTTATCCTGCATGGTGACGGTCGCGACGTTTTTGGTCATAATCTCTTTCAGCATACGGTTTTCCATTTTGGTCATACGTGTCTCCTCCTTCCTAGTGAACAATTGTAGTCTGTGCAGCAACCGCCTGTTTCATGCAAGATGGAAAACCGTTTGAAAAAACGGTGACGGCTTCCTAACATTTGGCGTTTTTTCATTGCGTGAATCTGAAAAACCTACTATCATAAGAAAGGATAGTCAAGCTCCGCTTCCTGCAGCATTTTGCAGGAAGTCTCTGAAGAGAAGAGGAATATTGACTGGTTTTGGTTAAAGGAGGAAGACGGATGGTAATTGCAGATACGGGAATCGCCAATGCGGAGATTCACCTCGCGGAACTGGACCACATGATGAAAGAACTTGGTTTTGTTCGCTGGGCATGGGATTATCAACATGCTACATACGATTTTAAGATCGAAGAAAAAGAAGATGTTTATTTCGTACGGGTACAAGCAGATGCAACCGAAGGTGCACTGGAAGATCCGGATACCCTGCTGAAACTGGGAGAGCCGTATATCGGCAAGCACTTGTTCCCGCACGGCTTGGACTACGAAGCTCCTGTTCCGGACAAAGTGATGACAGCAGCCAAACAAGCACTTAGCAGGCTTAAGCAAAAACTTTCTGCGCATTAATCAGACCATAGCACGACGAGTCAAACAGAGAGGAATCACGCCTCTCTGTTTCACGTCAAGGGGGAATCTCTGCGATGAAAACGCGGGGCGTGCCTGACTTTTTGCTGCTGTTTTTGACGGCGCTGCTGATCGGCTTCGGCATCACGATGGTCATCAGTTCCAGTTCCATCTTTGCCTATGCCGGTCAGTTCACAATGCACGGCTGTCAATACTGCGGCGGTGATGAACTCTACTTTGTGAAAAAGCAAATCACCTGGGTAGGACTTGGCATTGTGGCCATGCTAGTCGCCATGAACATTCCGTTTTCCTTTTACAAGAAAAATTTCTTGTTGATCAGTTTGATCAGTTTCGCCTTATTGGTGGTCGTGCTGCTACCATGGCTGGATACGGAGGCAAACGGGGCCCGTTCCTGGTTGAAACTAGGCCCGGCCAGTCTGCAAACGTCCGAATTCGCCAAACTGGGGTTGATTATCTATCTGGCAGCGATTATTGCCAAAAAAGGCGAACGATTCCGCCAGTTCAAAACGGGATTGATTCCGCCACTAGTGATGACCGGCGCGTTTTTCTTGCTGATCGCCCAGCAGCCCGATCTGGGTACAGCGGCAATCCTGCTTGGTACAGCTGGTGTGATGATGATTTGCGGTGGTGCCAATCTCAAGCATCTGTTCCTACTGACGATGCCTCCGTTCACCTTATTCTTTCTGAGTTACCTCACACTGAATCCGCACGCTTTGACACGGATTCAATCTTTTCTCGATCCCTGGAGTTCACGTCTAGGCACTGGGTGGCAGCTGTCGCAGTCCTACTATGCACTGGCCCGTGGCGGCATCTCGGGAACCGGCTTTGGCCAAGGGATTCAAAAGTATCTCTATCTCCCGGAGGCTCATACCGATTTTATCTTTGCAGTGATCGGAGAAGAGCTTGGGTTTATCGGAACCACGCTTTTCCTGCTCATCTATCTCTCATTTTTACTGCGGGGTCTCTTTATCTGCCTGAAGTCGAAAGACACCTTCGCCAGCCTGACCGGTATCGGTATCGTCACGATGATCGGACTGCAAGCCTTGGTTAACATCGGTGGGGCCACGGGAAGCATCCCGATCACCGGTGTCCCGCTGCCGTTTATCAGCTACGGCGGTTCATCCCTGTTGGTCTGCATGATCGGTACAGGCATTCTGCTCAGTGTCTCGCGGGAAGTAAACCGCCAGAAGACGATGGAACTGCTGCAGGCAAAAAAAACCTAATGGGCATCTGTTCCAACGTGTACGGGCTATCTCACAGAGGATAGCCCTTTTCACAAAAAAAGAGACCTCCCATTAAGAAGGTCTGTGACTTGCGTACGTACTGCCGTCGCGTCATGCCGGCTTGATCCCTTCAACACGAATGTTCACCTCTTTGACCAAAAGTCCGGTCATCCGCTCCACCATATCTTTCACTTTCAACTGAAGCTGCTTACAGACATCGTCAATCTTTTGGCCGTACGAGACATTGATTCGCAAGTCGATCGTCACCTCATCTTCGACAACCTTTACCATTACCCCTTTGGCGGCGCGCTGTCCGCTGATACGCTTGCTGAAATCCTCGTAAAGCCCTCCCGTCATCGAAATCAATTCGCTGTTTTCCAGAGCGGCAGAGCCCGCTATCACGGCGATCACATGGTCGGAAATCCGCACTTTTCCCCTGCTGCCATCCTCCATCAACCCCACCTCCTCGAGGCTCGTTCGCAAAGGCGCATCTCTCTTAATCAGACCGCTCGAAAACTTTCTGACTTTTATCTCATTATAGCGGGATTATGCTTGGGTTTGAAGATGGAAAAACGATTTACGCTCATTCAAAGTGGGATCGGTACAGTTTACGTCAACCAGTGTCGGTCCCTTGATCCCGATGGCCTGGCGCAGGGTCTCTGGCAATTCGCCTGCCTGTTTGACGTGAAAAGCTGTTATGCCGCATGATTCAGCGAGAAGATGGAACGCAGGGTTCTTCATCCGGGTACCAAACGGAGTCATCCCTTCCCAGGTCATTTTCGCCTCTTCCAAGCCAAGAGAGCGATTGTTGGCTACAATCACGGTTACGTCTAGTTGGTGTTCGGCTAGCGTCATCAATTCCCCCGGCGTCATCATCAGTCCTCCGTCCCCGACAAGAACGACCACCTGACGTTCCGGCACAGTCAGCTTGGCCGCAATCCCCGCCGGCAGAGCGAATCCCATCGTCCTCCATTTGCCGGAGAACAGCGGAAGTTGACGCGCTGCACGATACATCCGGTTAAACCAGATCGTATGCTCACCTGTATCTAGTGCGATCACAGCGTCATCATTCACGGTCTGCTGCAGGCTTCGAATCAGCATTTCCGGCCTGACAGGTGCCGTCTCCTCCTGCTCCGCCAGCTCTGTCTCCTGCCAAAAAGATTGGTGCAGCTCTTCAACACGGTGCTGCCACTCATGGTTTCTCAGAGGTTGTTCCTCCAGCCGTTTGAGCCAACCTGGCAGCACATCTTCCAGATTGGCCAGAACGGGCAGCAGTCGGGGATGGGCGTGAAACGCGTCCGGCTGTTGGTCAACCTGTACGATCGAAATATCGGACGGAATATAGGCACGTGGAAACCATGTGGCTCCCAATGTGATCATGAGATCCGCCTCAGCCAGGGCTTGAAGAGCAGCTTCACTGCCCCCTGTGCCAAGCCCTCCGATCACATGTGGATGGGAATCTGGGACCACACCTTTTGCTCCCAAGGAAAGGATGATCGCCGCCCCGGTACGTTCAGCCAGCTGTGTGATATAAGGAGCCATGCGACGGCCCCCCCAACCGACCAACAGCACGGGTCGCTCAGCTCTCATGATCCACTCCAGTCCCTGCTCCACCTCCATGCGGTCCATCCGGAGCTGCCAGGCTGAACGAGGCAAATGGTCAACCAATGGGCTGCTAGTGGACTTGGAGAAGACGTCCTTGCAAATCGAAAGATGGCTTACTCCTCTTCTCTGTCGTGAGGTGACAAACGCCTTGTGCAGCACCGTGCTAATCGCATCGGGATTCGCTACTAGTGTCGTGTATACACAGAGCGGAGCCAGCAGCTCTTGCTGTTGAATGTACTGTTTGTATTCTCCTCCCAGTTTGTGAGACTCCACCTGACCGGTGATCGCGACCACCGGCACCCGATCCATTTGGGCGTCTGCCAGCCCGTTCAACAGGTTTACCGTACCGGGACCACTGGTAGCGATACAGACCGTTGGTTGGCCCGTAAGCTTTGCTTCCGCAGATGCCATCATCGCTGCAGCCGATTCGTGCCGACAGTGCACATACTGGATGTCTTGCTGCTGACCCAACTGCTCCATCCACGGCAGAATCGCATCTCCCGCAACGCCGTAAATCCGCTTCACCCCCCACCTGACAAGCTGCTTGTTGAGATACTGTGCCACACTGACCGTCTCCATCTGTCCCTTCCTCTCTGTACGTGAGATAAAACCCGAGGATAGTTTGCTCCTTTTCTCCAACATTTTACTCCCTCACGTCTACGTAAAAGATTGTCATATCGGACAAACTAGGCGAGACAGCTGATAAGGGAGGCCCAAGCGATGAAGAGAATCAAACCTCTGCACGCATTGTTAATCGCAGTTCTGATCTCCGCCGTCGCATTCACGGCAACGCTGCAAGACGCAGCCGATGCCTTTAGCAAGCGGATTGTCGAGGTAGGGATGACCGGCAAGGATGTGCGGGAAATGCAAGGCAGGCTCAAACTGCTGGGATTCTACACGGGCAAAGTGGACGGGAAGTTTGGCTGGCGAAGCTACTGGGCACTGCGAAACTTTCAGTACGAGTTTGGTTTGAAAGTGGATGGCATCCTCGGTCCCAAGTCGAAACTGAAACTGTACAATGCCACCAAACACTATCGCCCGACCGCAGAGGAACTAGGTGTACCGACACGGCGTGCACCGCAGCCCGCACCAGCGCGTGAGCAGCCAACCAGAGTCGTACATTCATCCGGCTACTCAGCCAACGATCTGAAGCTAATGGCTAATGCCGTCTACGGAGAAGCACGGGGAGAGCCGTACATCGGGCAAGTGGCGATCGCGGCAGTGATTTTGAACCGTGTGCAAAATGCAAACTTCCCGGATACGCCAGCTGCGGTGATTTTTGAACCACGTGCCTTTACTGCCGTAGCAGATGGCCAAATCTGGCTAACCCCCAACAATAAAGCAAAGAAAGCGGTGCAGGATGCACTCAAAGGATGGGATCCTTCAAGTGGGGCGCTGTATTACTTTAATCCGAACACTGCTACATCTGACTGGATCTGGAGCAGGCCTCAGATTAAACGAATCGGCAAACATATCTTCTGCCGTTGACAGATATCCGGGGATATCTGTCTTTTTCCGTTCGCAGCGATAGCTGAGCTGATCGCTGGAAAAAAAGCGGCGTCCAGGTGTTCCCCGGTCGCCGCGCTGATTACCTCTGGTACTGCACATGTTGGGCCATTTTAATAAAACTCTCTTCACGCTCCATTACGCCGCACACACCACACTGCACTAGATAAGATTCACCCGTGTACGGCTGGTGAAACGGATCAAGTTGATCGGGTGACAGTTCTGCCACCACATTTCCGTTCTGGGGATCAAGTCTGACGGAGCGTGGTACCTGTTCTACGATGTTAAAACGCATACGGTTTGATTTACAGTTGGGACAGAGATAGGGAGATGCCATCCGTTGAGCCTCCTTTCTCGATCAGGTAAAATTGCCGGTCATCACGCTTAGTCTTTCCCCTCTCAGGACTGCTATTCTTTGACTTCTCTGCAACGATAGTGACAATCTTTGTCCCTTTGGTTACACTAATGATTGTGAAAAGGGACTGGAAAAAAGAACCTGGGGTGAATCAAGTGAACCAGCGATTGTTTTTTACACTTGTCGGAATCAGTTTTGCGCTAGCCGCCGCCGCTCATTTCCTCACAGAGAGCGAAACCTTTAAGTTCATCACAGCATCTGCAGCGATAATTTTTCTCGCTGCCTGGCTGGGCAAAGCCACTGAAAGCGTTGCCCATTACGCCGGTGATCGCATGGGAGGCTTCTTAAACGCGACATTTGGAAATGCGGCCGAACTGATCATCGCTTTTTTTCTGGTGAAAGAAGGATTTTACGATATGGTCAAAGCCTCGATTACAGGGGCCATTATCGGCAATATGCTGCTTGTTCTTGGATTAAGCGTGCTGCTGGGGGGACTCAAGTTCAAAGAGCAGACCTTCAATGGCAGACTGGCTGGTCACAACGCCTCCCTGATGACCTTGGCTATGGTTGTGCTGTTTATCCCTGCCGTCTTTATGGGCGGACTGCCGGAAGGGAAAATCAGTACATTAAGCATCGTCATATCAGTCATCTTGATCATCGCCTACATCCTCTGGCTCATATTCTCGATGATCACGCACAAAGAGTTCCTGTCCGATATTGAACCTCATGACAGTGAACCTGTCTGGTCAAAAGGCGTCTCCGTTGTGATGCTGATTACAGCC
Organism: Brevibacillus humidisoli; assembly: GCF_020923435.1. NCBI lineage: Bacteria > Bacillati > Bacillota > Bacilli > Caryophanales > Paenibacillaceae > Brevibacillus > Brevibacillus humidisoli. Next base: position 2,199,096 of record NZ_CP087263.1, read on the forward strand.
ACATTCTTCGTGGCACTCGTCTCGGAATGGCTGGTACATAGCATAGAAGTGGTTTCCCATGAACTGGGCTGGTCAGAGCTGTTTGTCGGAGCATTTGTGATTGCAATTATCGGGAATGCGGCTGAACATAGCGCGGCACTCTTCCTGGCGATGAAAAACCGGATCGGCGCCGCCGTAGAAATCGCCGTCGGCTCCAGCTTGCAGATCGCCTTGTTTGTTGCTCCTACACTGGTGCTGATCAGCTTGCTGTTCGGTTCTACGCCCATGAACATCGTGTTCACACCTTTTGAGCTTACCGCAATTGGTGTCAGCACCTTGATTGCCATTTCCATCTCTCGTGACGGCGCAACCAACTGGTACGAAGGTGTTTTGCTGTTAGCCGTCTACATTATTCTCGGTACAGCATTTTTCTTCGCCTGAAAAAGGAAAGCAAGGGGGATTACCCCTCGCTTGTATTGTTATACAGTTCGTGCAGGTGGGCTAACTTTCGCTCCAGGTTGCCCATGATTTCCCGACCGTCTTCGTCATCGATTAATCCAAGCCGTACGGCGAATTCAATCTCACGCGAGAGCCCGAACATCTGAGTGTCGAGCACCTCTTCGTAAAGAGGGCACTGCGGCATGGTCAGGTTTTCCATCTGAACGTCAATTAACTTATAAATCTTTTCCGCATCCGCTCGCAGCAGCGCTAGAGCTTTGCTTACCATGTCGGGAATCCTAACCTCTGTCAAAACCTATCCCTCCGTTTGACTCAATCCTTACCATACATAGTACGCGATTCTCTCGCATTTGAAAAGAGGAGATCGGTGTCGAACCTGCTTTTCCCTGCGCTCCAACATTCGCCATGTCTAGAAAATGCTTAGATTCCACTCTTTTGAAAGCTCTTCCAAAAACAGAACTCCTGCGAGAGAATTCCCTTTATCGTTTAAGGCAGGTCCGTAAACGCCAATTCCCATCTTGTTTGGTACGGAAGCCAGAATTCCTCCGCCAACTCCGCTTTTGGCGGGTATTCCGGCATCGATGGCAAACGCACCAGAGGCGTTATACATTCCGCATGTCACCATGAAACTCTTGCAGATCCGTGCGTACTCTGGCGGCACCAGCTGCTGTTTGGTCTGGGGGTGGATGCCGTTGTTGGCGAGTACGACGGCAATAGCTGAGACGTCCTCAGTCGTCGCCTCGATCGAACAGTGCAAAAAGTACAGGTCGAGTACTTCCTCCACATCTCCCTCGATGATGCCGCTGTCCTTCATGAAGTAGGCTAACGCTCGGTTGCGGTCCGCTGTTGCCCGCTCGGATTTGTACACATGCTGATTGACTCCAAGGGTGTGGTTTCCCGACATCTGTTTTAACAGATCAAGAACTTTGTCAAGACGCTCCTGTACGTCTCTGCCCTTGATCAGACTGCTGACCGCAATTGCCCCTGCATTAATCATCGGATTGAGCGGTTTGTGCGGTGTCATCGTCTCCAGCTTGACGATCGAGTTGAAGGGATCGCCGGTAGGTTCCTTGCCGACGACAGCAAAGACCTCATCAGGACCTCGATCCATCAGGGCAATCAACAGCGAAAACAGCTTGGAAATGCTTTGCAGCGTAAATCGTTTCGCACTATCACCCACGGAATAAGTGGCCCCATTGAGGAACGTAACACTTACCCCTAAATCGCGTGGACTGCTCTTCGACAATTCCGGGATGTATGCAGCAACTTCTCCTTTCTCAGCGTACGGAGAGACCCGCTCTCTTATCTGTTGAAGGGTAGGAATAATCTGATGTTCGTTCCAGTAAAGTCCTTCCATCCGAGCACTCCTTTTCCAGTTAGGGTAAACCTCTTCTATTCTACGTCCAGGAAAAATCACGTGTCAAACGGTAGCCTGATTGCTGAGAGAGAGGGGTTTGCGATACAATGATACAGGCAAATAGAGAAGAAGGCCATCTCGATAGGAGGACCAGCAGATGAGCGATGTGATAGTGATCCGTGGTGCCGTTGCCTACACCATTACCTTGGACCCCAGTGTTTGGATCTTTGATGAGCGAAAAATTGACCTCCGTTCTTATGATTTCACAAAAGAATCGTCACAGAACGAACAAGAAAGGTACGCATCGGAAGCAGGAGCCCAATGGGATAAGGAGCTGCAGGAAGGTGCTCCGCTGCCTAGCCATCAACAACGCAGCTTGGCAGCAGAACGAAAAGTGCTGGAAGGTGATTATGGCATCAATCTGGCACCTTTTCTGGATCATGCCGAACCGCTGCCTGGGGCGACAACCGTCGTGATTCACCGGGAAGGCAAGCAGCCGGTTACCCTGCCGCTCCAGGAAGCGCGACGGGCCATTTTGCAGTTTGCCAAGGGGGGCAAGCCAATCCGTGACAATGGCCCGGTCTTAATGTATTTGCCGGAACAAGTGAAAAACGGCGAAGAGCCGCTTGACGCCATCACCTCATTTGAAGTGAGGATAGACGAGGCATAGCTCATCTCTCTTTGAAAGCCGCAGCCCTTTCACCTCGTGCCGCCAGCCTGAGGCCAGCAAACCGGCAAAAAACGAAAACGCCACCCCGCAGGGTGGCGAAGCGACAAGTGAAGTCACGGTCTGACGTCAATCATCTCGGTTTATGCTGGCCTCGTCGCTGGATCATGGGTGCTGGCCTGACGCCGCTGCAGATTGCGCCGTTCGATCTCGTTGGATAACAGCTCAATAAAGGCTGGTTCAAGTTGCAGGCTGACAGCACGCTCATATACTTCCAGCAGAAGCGAATCACTTACGTATCTCACGTCTGTCACCACCTTTTTTTATGGGCATTGTAGCATGGAACACAAGGTCGAACAACCACATGGATATCCACAAGGGCTGTGTAAAAGGTGTTAGCAAGGTGTGTACAATCTGTGTACAAAAGTCTCTTTCCCTTTTCTGTCAATGTGGATTATGATCATTCACTTATCCACAACAACCCGATAATTGTCGAAAGATATAATGCGGGATGCTGCTCAAAATAGAAAAATCCCCGTTGCGGGGATTTTTAGCTAGTATGTCCTTCGTTCCTATCATACGAACTCGTTGTCGTCTCTGCTCTGCCCCGACATTACGTATGAACGGACAACCGGACAATCTCTGTTATGACAACCATGGTGAAGACGACGAATCCGATAGAGCTTGTAACTAGCAGCATACGCTTTAGTTTTTTACGCTCCTCCATGTTCTTGTCCATCTCCTTCTTTTTCAAGAAATCTGTCTCTACTCTATTATACGGGATAATCGCCTAAAAGGTTACAACCAACTTGAATCTTTTGGAAAAATTTCTAGACAATGTTCGCCTTTTTTCATGCCGTATGGCCAGGTAGATTCACCCTGTTCCTCTCCTTCTCCTCCATCTGATGCAGGTTCCACGCGACTGCCATGCCAACCAGGAGACAGATCATCCACGGCAGCCAGTCAAACCCTATCTCCCGGCCCAGATCGTACATCCAGCCGCCAAGGAATGTGCCGATTGAACCGCCAAATGCGAGGGAATAGCCGTTAAATCCGTAGTAGGCCCCGATGTGTTCCTTTGGTGCAAAACGCGGTACCATGTCGACCAGGTATGGAACAGAGATCATCGTTCCCAGAGCGAAGATAAAGGCGTCCAGCATGATGAACCACAATGAATCGGCAAATGAGAGCAAGAACAAACCAATACCCATCACCAGTGCTCCGATCCCGATCAACGTAAAACGACGAGTATATCCCTCCAACCAGTGCGTCACCTTCATCTGAAGCAAAATGATCGAAATCGAGATGGTAGCCAGGACAATCCCCACGGCTTCCTTGCTGTGCAGGACATCTTCCGTAAACTGGGGCACAGCGAGGAAGATTTGCATGTTCAAGTAGTAAAAGCCTATCAGGATGACCGTGTAGCGCAGAAACGGTCGGTCTCTCAAAACATGTACAATCCCGTCACTCCACTTGCCTGTAGTGTTTTGTGCCTGAACCGGCGGCAGAAACACCAGCGCCAGCAGTGTGGCAACGAAGTACAGCGTGCCGGAAAAGATCGACAACCAGAAAAAGTCAACACCAGCCAGTATCGTGCCAGCGATCTGGGAGCCAACAACACCGATATTGGTCAGCACATTGCGAAAGGCAAAAACCTCTTTCCGAATCGTTTCCGGGGTTAAGATGGCGTAGCTGGCTGCGCAGGCAGGCTCAAACAACGAACCGCCCAATCCGGATAGTACTGCTGCAGCGAAGAACTGCCAGGTTTCCGTACAGAAGGCGAATAGCAGGAACCCTGCGCCACGGACGATTAGCCCGAGCAGCATCGTCCCCTTATAGCCAAATATATCGGCAGTGATCCCACCCAGAAAAGCAAAACCCTGCTGAGAAAACTGACGGACGGCGAGTACAAGCCCAGCCATCGCCACTGTCCAGGCAAAACTGTCAGTCAGATGCAGGGTCAGGTAGGGAATCAAAGCATAGAAGCCCATATTCATCAAAAACGACAGCACATACAGCCACTTGACAGACGAAGGTGTCAGCTTCCATATTTCTCTCTTCATGAATGGTCCTCTCTCTTCCTCATTTGACGATTTCGCGGTATGATCAGCATAAAAGAATGATTATGATTTGGGAAACGAATGTTTTTGCATACAGTAATCAATAAATACGATAAGAGGTAGAACCGAGATGGACTTTGATCAATTACGTGCCTTTTACACGGTGGCTCAGACTAAAAACTTTACCAAAGCAGCTGAACTGCTGCATCTGGTACAATCGACGGTCACCATGCGTATCAAACAATTGGAAGAGAGAGTGGGCAAACCGCTGTTTATACGGGATAAACGGAGTGTGGAGATTACCCAGGCTGGACGGGCGCTTTTGCCATATGCCGAGCGGATTCTAAAGCTGGCCCATGAGGGGTTGAGCGAAGTCGCAGCCTTACAGCCTTACGAGGACAGACTCTCCATTGGCAGCCTCGACTCTATCTGGAGCTTTTTGCTGGAGCCGATCCTCAAAGAGTACCATCTGCGCTATCCCAAAATTGCTGTTCGTACCAAAACAGGGCACTCTTCTGATGTCATTCAATATCTTCATGACCATATCATTCAGATCGGGATCGTCTACATCCCGCCAACCCTGCCCAACTTTGAAGTCATCCCCTTCTACAATGACGAAATCGTTCTGGTAGCTCACCCGGATCATCCGATCGCCCGCATCGGTGTGATCGACATCAGCGAGATTGCCACCCTGCCGCTTCTGTTCGTCAACTGGGGACAACCCTTTCAACAATGGATATCACAAACCCTGCCACCCGGCTACGTGCCAAAACTGCAAGTAGACAAAGCTCAGTTGGCGATTGATCTCGTGAAGGAAGGGGTCGGAGTCAGCCTGATGACCCGCTCGGCGGTGAAAGTGGAACTGGCCCAAGGAGAGCTGGTGCAAATCGACATCTCCGGAAGCAAACCGCCGCAGCGACCGGCATACGTCGTCCTGCCGCGTGAGAAAAAAAACAGACCCAGCGTGGAAAAGTGGCTGGGTCTGATGCGAGAGTTCGGCTACTCTCTGTGAACCGAGATGGGAGCACTCGGTTTCCGGGATCGAGAAAAGAAGTTCCGTATCACTGTCTCATAAAGTGCGATGATGATTAGAAGCCAGGCTGCTCCCCCGAACATGCCGGCGAGAACGTCACTGGTGTAGTGGACTCCGAGGTAGATCCGGCTTAAGCAGATGAGCAGAGCTGTAACGATGGCTGCAGCGAGCAGGATGCGTACCAGCAGCCGGTTTCCATACAGTCGATGGAGCAGATAGCCGACAAGCAGGTAAAAGGGAGCACTAACCATCGCATGTCCACTTGGAAACGAATAAGACTCGGGCAGGTCAATCAAGTTTATGCCATCTGGTCGTGGTCGGGCAAACCAGTCTTTGAGCAGGTCGTTCAGGTTTTCCCCCAACAGCAGCAGCAGGGCTACCGCCAACGCTTCTGCAAAACGTCGCAGCACGACGGCGGCGATGACCAGGCAGGCCGCGATGGGGGCAACCACTTTGCCATTCCCCAAGGTGCTAAACAAAATCATTACGTCCGTCGTGAATGATGTGCTCAAGCTGGAAAGCAGGTTGTAGCCCGTACGATCCAACCAGTCAAAGCTGCTGCGTGATGCAAATACGGCAATTGTGACAAACATCAGCAAACAGAATAATATCCAACCGACCAACGGCCTTATGTGGGGATTGTTTTGCATGGTTCCCTATTCCCTCCCTCTTCCATTAGTTGGCGAAGCGCCAAGGCGAACTGCCGATCGTCTTCCGCTGTACGGGGAGGTATACCGGGTGTCTTTCCGCCCGCCCGCCGATGCCGCGCTCGTTCATGGCGTACTTCCAATTGGAACGGAATCGTATCTGGATCGTACAAATGGCCAAGAACGGAGAGCGCCCTCGCTTTCTTGCCCATGACGAGTGCGGCTAGTCCAATATCTTGTGTGATCACAATATCTCCTGCTGTCGCATCGTTTGCAAGTCGCAGATCGACCGCCTCCGGCCCAGGATCCACCACGATGTGGTCTGCCCTGTCCTGGTAGTGATCGATGGTTGCATACGTGATGCATCTCCAGCCTTTCCCTGCACATAGTTCTTCAGCAATCCTCAGCGCCTGTCTAGGGCAGGCGTCTGCGTCGATCAGTACCCGTCGGCTCATTTGCTTCCTCCCGTGTATCTGTGAACAACGTGTATCTGTGAACAATATGTACGTCTTCCCCTTTTCTGGTATGATAATAAGACGAAAGAGAGGGGAAAAGCGTTGCGCTACGAATTCGTCCACGATGATCGGCTCGGCATCAGACTGCCCATGCTCTACCACGACTGGGACGAGTATACGGCGGAAGAACGCGCCGACATGCTGTTTACCTGGGAAGAGATCAGAGCAAAAATTCCCGACCGCATCATGCACTTGGAATCAATCATTGCTAAAAAGCAGCAGCAGTTGGCGGAAGAAGAAGATTTTGGGCACTGCTGCCGACTCAACAGCGAGATTGCCGAGTTGGCAAGCATCATAAACGACTTGAATATCTGGTTTCGCGTTCAACAGGACTATGCTACACAGCATACCCACCAGTAATCATATCGTGACGCAAACACCACTGCGGTTGGATGGACGTTGTGGTGTTTGCTTTTTCAAGCACTTTTTTCATCCCGGATGCTCCATTTTTTCCGCCACATCTCCACCACCATGTGGCCTTGTCTAACAAGAAATACCCCAAACAGAATCAGACCAGCCCCTAGCCACTGCCAGCCATTCATCTGCTCATCGAGCCAGAGCATGGCGATCAGAATCGCGGTTACCGGCACTAGATACAGATAGGGCATCGTTCGTGAGGGGCCGAGTACCTCAATCCCATAGTTCCATGCAACCAGTGCGTAAGCGGTAACCGGGTAAGCAGCGTATAGAAGAGACCACCAGGCTGCCGCCGGGAGCTGGCTCCAGTCCACCTGAAACCATTCTGGCCCACAGTATACGGCCAGCATCACAGCTCCGAATACAGAAGTGTAAAAAGTGAGTTTGATCGAGGAGTACCGTTTTGATAGGCCGGTGATGGTAAATGGATAGAGTCCGAACAGCAAGCTTGCAGTCAGCGCGAGCAGATCGCCAAACAAGGTATCCTCTTCAAATGAAATGGCCTCTGCTCCCAAGCCTTTGATCAAGAAGACCCCAAGTACAGACAATACCGAGCCGACGAGCAGGGTAATGCCCAGTTTCTCCTGTCGGCCAATGACTGCTCCCATCACAGTAAACAGTGGTGCCATCGAGATGAGCAGCGAGCTGTTTGTTGCGGTCGTATATTTGACCGCAGAAATAAACAACGTCTGATAGAGGGCAATCCCCACCAAAGCAGCAAACAATAGTGCGGGAATATCTCGTTTTGCAATGGCCAGGTTGCCGTCTCTCCACTTCACGATCACCAGCAGTACAGGAATGACCAATAAAAAGCGGGTAAGGGTAAATACCTCAGGAGAAAGGGACTGCATCCCGTATTTGCCAATGGTATAACTGGCTCCCCAAACCAGGACCACCACCGCCATCATTAGGTCCACCGTCAGTTTACGCATGAATTTGTTCCTTCCTCGTCATGCCGTACGGCTCCCTCATCAGATGCTCCCAAAACGGAATCGTTCGTTGAATCAACGGCCCAGTGAAGACGGCAACCAGCAGTGTTCCGATCGATACAGGGCCACCCAACAGCCAACCTACCGTCAGCATGAACAGCTCAATAGTGAAACGAACACGCTGGATACTCCAGCCCATTCGCTCATTTAAGGCAAGCATCAAACTGTCTCGCGGTCCGGCGCCAAGTCGCGGTGAGATATACATGCCGATCCCGATCGAAAACAGCAGCAGTCCTGCGCCGAACCAGCATCCCTTCAGCAGAAGCCGATCTGCTCGTGGGACGAAGTCGAGCCACACAAACAGATCAATAAACAGTCCAAACAACAGCATATTCAGGACGGTTCCCACCCCTGGCTTCACTCTGGCAATGAAATAGGAGAGAAAAATGACAATCCCCCCGACGATCTGCGACCAGATCCCAATGGTTAGGCCAAGCGTCTGGGTCAACCCTATATGCAGCACATCCCATGAGGCAACACCCATATCGGCCTGAATCATCAACAAGCACCCGAAAGCCATCACCGCAAGCCCAAGGGTAAACATCGTGTACCGGATCAACAGTGCTCTCTCTTTCCCCCGTGATCCCACCTTGCTCCACCATCTCCTATCCTCATCGTCGATGTTTCTCTATGGTTCATCTCTAGTTCTATCACACTTTTACCGCTTCGTCACCTGTGGAGCCGGCCGAATACTCGTTGTCCTGCATTCGGTTTCTCCTGATGGGTACCGATAGGAAATCAGCAGCCAATCGGGTGTTGGGAAAGACCGACTGCGCCTCGCTCAGCAATTCAGCCATCCCCACCTCTGCTCGCTCCCCATCATATCGCGGACTAAAATGGGTCAGGATCAGGCTGTGTACCTTCGCGGAGTCTGCAATCTGGGCCGCCTGCAAAGCAGTTGAATGGCCGCTTCGCTCCGCCAGTTCCAAATGCGCATGAGCAAAGGTGGCTTCATGAATCAACAGATCCGCTCCCCCCGCCAAACGGACAACCGTATCACATGGAGCAGTATCCCCACTGTAAACCAGCTTTCTGCCTCTCTGTGGAGGCCCGATGAATGCATCTCCATGAACAATCCGACCGTCTGGAAGTTGTACCGTCTCTCCCCGTTTCAGTCTGCCATAGACCGGTCCTGGAGCGATGCCTGCCTGCTTGGCCAAATCCTGCCGGAACGCTCCCTGCTGCTCCGGTTCCACTACTGCATAGGCAAGGGCATGGCCTCGATGACTGACTTCTCCGCACTCCACAGCAATCCCATTCTCCATAACCTGCCTTCCCGCAGAGACGATCTCCACCTTGAGAGGGTACTGCAAATGCACCCCGCTGGTCATCATAACTCCTTCAATATAACGATCCAACCCAGGAGGGCCGTACACCGTGACCGGCGAAAGTGCACCGCCACGCAGGGAGCGGCTGGCGAGAAGCCCGATTAACCCGTAGAGGTGGTCTCCATGCAAATGGGTGATGAAGATCTTCTCCAGTTGGTTTAACTTTAACGTGGAGCGCATAATCTGCTGTTGTGTTCCCTCGCCGCAGTCGAACAGCCACCATTTGCCTCGTTGGATGAACCATAGTGCGATCGCACTCACATTGCGCCGCAGCGTCGGGGCGCCTGAACCGGTACCAAGAAACGTGACGATCATCCTGCTCCTCCCCCTTTCCATCTGCCTCCTATCATTGGTGAGTTTTCCCCATTGCAGCTATTTCTCCCCTTGCTGTCCCCGTGCCTACATCCCACCAGCTATTTATTACATTTTCTTTAAGATCTTGTTGAATGGGTTGACGATTGGAATATCCTGCATAATAATTTCAAATACAGTTATTTATAGATATTTTTTCATGAAAAACTAAATAGATACAATTTGGAGGGAGAGAAAACTGTGAAACATCATTCACCAGTTTCTGTTGCTGTGGTAGGAGGAGGTGCTGCCTGCGTCTCGCTTGTTCACTACTTAGTAGAGAATGGAAGTCCCGGATTACTGCAGGTTACCGTTTTTGAAGCGAACGGGCTAGTGGGTCCCGGAGTAGCGTACCAGCAGGACAGCCATGTTTTATTACTAAACAGGGTGGCCCAGAGTATGTCCGTCATAGCTGAAGACGCGGCGCACTTCCGCAAGTGGTTGTGTTCCCGCTCGATTCACGATTTATTCTACGATGGGATCCATCAATCATTCCCCTCACGCAGTTTGTTCGGCACCTATTTGCGGGACGTTTTTGAACGAACCCTTCTAAAGGCAGATCAAAAATCATTACCCATAGAAATTGTGAACAAGGAGGTCATCCATATCCAGAAAAAAGATCAATATCACTTGATGACCCGTGATGGAGAGAGTTCTGCGTTTGACCTGGTGATTCTTTGCATTGGTCATACTTCACCAATCGATTACTTCAACAATGACCAAACTTCCTACCAGCCGCGATTTCTCACAAAGCAAGCAATTACCGACATCCTCCAAAAACGCGGTGTCGTGAAACTATATGATATTGTCCGCCTGTTGCGCAGGGAACTACGACAACACGGTGAAGATTGGCATGGATGCCTTTAGTGGCGGCACCTTTTTTGCCCAGTTTGACGAAGAAGAACTCCAATCGTACGACTGGGTGATCAATGGCACTGGCTCCAGCCACAGTCTGGAACGTGGAAATTGCTCCAGCTTGCTGCTGTCTCTGCTGCACAACGGTTATGCTCAGAAACATCCGCATGGCGGAATCGTAGTAGATTTTCAGACGGGAGCCGTAGTAGATCAACATGGTCAGGCTGATCTGCACCTGCGTGCAGTAGGCCACATCACATGCGGCAACTATTACTATACCGGCTCTCTTGAGATGATCGCCAAAAAGTGTAAAGAGATCGCCAGGAACACCATTGAACTGCTTGAACACTCCACAAAAACCGCTCAACTGGTGTAGAAAGGAATACGGACGATGAACGAAACAAATACCCGACGCCAACCGATGTTACTCTTGCTGCTGATCGCTCTCGTTTGCCTTCCGCAGGCGTCAATCGGCTTGTATACCCCCTCATTACCCAAAATGACCCATTATTTTCACACGACCCATTCCCAGATCCAGCTGACCATCACCTTATACACTGTGGGGTACGCCATTTCCGTGTTGATTTGCGGCATCTTGTCGGATCGTTTTGGCAGAAAGCCGATTTTGATCAGCGGTACAGTCATCTACGTAGCAGCTACATTCGTTGCCCTGTATGCCAAATCAGTAGAGACGTTTATCGTCTGCCGGTTTTTCCAGGCGTTGGGCGGCTGCTGCGGAACGGTAGTCGCTCGCTTGATCACCAAGGACATCTATCAGCACCATGACCAGATCCGCATATTAACCTATCTGTCAACGGCAATCGCCATTACCCCGGCGATTGCCCCAATCGTGGGCGGAATTTTGGAAACGTACTATGGCTGGCAACTCCCTTTCAGTCTGTTGTTGGTTCTTTCAATCGGCATGTTGGCCGTGCTTTGTTTTTGTTTTACGGAGACGCATCATGATCGCAACTCTTCCCTTAACTTGAGCACGATTATTCGCTCGTACGGCTATCTGCTGACGCATCGCCATTTTTTGGCGTATAGCCTGGCGATTAGTTTAGCCTGGTGCGCCTATTTTTCCTTTATCAGTTACTCCCCATACTTGTTGCAGAATCTGTTGGGAGTGACCCCTGTTTTTTACGGAATCAGTTTTGCTCTTGTGGTCATCGGCTATATCACCGGCACGACCTTAACCCGAAAAGTGTCCGGTAAATGGGATCTCAACCGCATCATTCTGTACGGCAGCCTCCTGAGCATGATTGCTTCCCTGTTCTTGCTGATCGTGATCGAACTCGTCGGTTTGTCCGTCGCCGCGATCATTTTACCTATGATGGTAGTGATGGTCGGGGTTGGAGCGATTTTTCCGGCCTGCCACGCCGCGGTCATGCAACCGTTCCCCTCAATCGCAGGGACAGCTTCTGGTTTGCTTTTTTTCATTCAGATGATTGCGGGCGCCTTGTGCAACGTAATCGTTGATCCGTTCGTGGGACACACCCACCTGCCCATGGTTTTGGCGATTGTGATTTCCAGCATGTTGTTGTTTGTCTGCTTTTATTTCATGGGGTGGAAACAGCCAAAGTCACAACTGCCCACAACCTCTTCCCATTCTCATCAATGACGGGAGTACTTCCATCCTGTCTCTTCTGTTTATGCTGTTTCATCATTGGGCCGGAACTGCCTAGGCAGTTCCGGCATTTCTGTCATATATGGGCAGGCATAACCCCAGTGACGGGCGTCTTCCCACGCGAGAGAAAGCCCGTTCTCGAGCCCTGCTCTCTCTGCGATACCCCTCCTGCGGGGGAACCCGACTGCTCACATTCCCTCTCACAATGCTCCTCTCAGCGTGGACCGCATTCTGATGGATAATCTAAAGTGCCAGCCAAGCCAGAAAACGCTGGCAAAGCGGCCGATCCATCCGCATATAGATCGTTTTGATGTAAATGGGTGAAGGCACTCCTCTCCAGTCGGTTCATCTTTAGTGTGGAACGCATAATCTGCTGTTGTGCCCCCCGACCACGAGAAAACAGCCACATCTGTCCTGTGGGATCAACACTACTTCTTTCTTTCATTCATGAGTATTTCCCAATTGCAATAGGCATTCACCCTTTTTTTCATTTCTGCATAGCCTACATCAGAACAGCACCAAGGAGGGGAAAAAGATGAAGCGACTGATCTCCCTGGGTCTGGCAACCGCCCTGGGGCTAATGGCAATCCTTGCAGGCTGCTCCAACAGCAGCGATCAAGTGCGCATCGGTGAAGTGACGCGCTCACTCTTTTACGCACCACAATATGTAGCGCTGGAGAAAGGTTTTTTTGCAGAAGAAGGTCTGGATGTGGAACTGACTACTACCTGGGGCGGAGACAAAACAATGACCGCTCTCTTGTCAGACGGAATTGACGTTGCCCTGGTCGGCTCAGAAACAAGTATCTACGTCGCCCAACAAGGAGCCGAAGATCCGGTTATCAACTTCGCCCAACTGACGCAGACCGACGGAACCTTCCTGGTCTCTCGCAATCCAATCCCGTCTTTTTCATGGGATATGCTAAAGGGAACCGTATTTCTTGGCCAGCGAAAAGGCGGCATGCCGCAGATGGTCGGAGAGTTTGTTTTGAAAAAGCACCAGATCGACCCACATCAAGATTTGGAGTTGATCCAAAACGTGGAATTCCAGAACATCGCCTCGGCTTTTTCTTCCGGTACGGGCGAGTTTGTACAGTTGTTTGAGCCAACGGCCTCACAGTTTGAACGGGAGGGGATCGGCCACGTGATTGCATCGTTTGGGAAAGAGAGCGGAAAAGTTCCCTATACCGTATTTATGGCAAAACAAAGCTATATCGAGAAAAATCAAGAAATCATACAGAAGTTCACTCGTGCCGTCTACAAGGCGCAGCAGTGGGTAGAATCCCATTCCGTCCAGGAGATTGCCCAGGTCATCACCCCCTACTTCCAAGAGATTGATCCGGACATTCTGGAAAACTCGATAGCACGCTACAAGGAACAGGGTTCTTACGCAGCCGATCCCATTCTGGATGAAGAAGAATGGAACAATTTGCAAGATATCATGCAAGAAGCAGGCGAACTTCAGCAGCGGGCTGATTACGCGAAACTGGTTGATACTTCCTTTGCAAAAGCAGCCATCGAGGGGAACTGACCGATGAGCCAACTTCCTGCTACGCCTGCCAAGATCCAACTGCGTCATGTCACCCATCTCTATGTCACACCGACAAACGCTTTTACGGCCGTCAAAGGGATCGACTTGCAAGTAGAGGAAGGAGAATTTATCTGTTTGGTCGGCCCCAGCGGCTGCGGAAAGACGACACTGCTCTCGCTGATCGCCGGTCTGGAGAAGCCGACAGCCGGTCATGTGTTGATCGACGGCGAGCAGGTGACCGGTCCTACAAACAAAGTAGGATACATGCTGCAGCAAGATTACCTGTTCAACTGGCGAACGATTCAAGACAATGTGTTTCTCGGACTGGAGATTCAGCGCATTCGCAATAAAGAGAACGAGCAATACGCCCTTCACCTCCTCGATGAGATGGGGCTGGCTGACGTTCGACTGGCATATCCTCATCAGCTTTCCGGCGGAATGCGTCAGCGCGTCGCACTCGTTCGCACGCTCGCCTGTCAACCAGACATCCTGCTGCTGGATGAACCGTTTTCCGCTCTGGATTATCAAACCAAGCTCAAACTGGAAGATCTGGTGGTTGAGATGCTGCGCCGCTATCACAATAAAACGGCGATTCTCGTCACCCATGATCTTTCGGAAGCAGTGGCGATGGGCGATCGCCTGTACATCCTGGAGCGAAATCCGGGGAAGATCCGTGCAGAGGTAAAGATACCCGACCAAATCCGCGAACCACTGCCGTTTCAAGCACGTAACCAGGAAGGATTCAACGCGCTGTTTAAACGAGTCTGGATGGAAATGGAGAGGAACGCCGATGCTGACGATTAATCCTGATCAGATCCACCGCGAGTACCTCAAAAGACGGTCCAGACAGCGCCAGATCGTGCTAGCCAGCCAACTGGGATTATTCCTCCTCTTCCTGGGAGCCTGGGAATGGGCCGCACGTACCGGGATGATCAACGTACTGCTGTTTAGTCATCCTACAAAAATTGCGGAGCTCTTTGTACAAAAAGTGTTGGATGGCAGTCTGCTGCCTCACGTCAGCACCACGGTTGTCGAGACGATCATCGGCTTTATACTGGGGACACTGCTAGGAACGCTGATCGCCACGCTGATCTGGTGGTCTCCGTTTCTCTCCAATGTGCTGGAGCCATACCTGGTCATTGCGAACAGCATGCCAAAGGTTGCCCTTGGGCCGCTGTTTATCGTCGGTCTCGGGCCAGGAGCCCTTTCGATCATCGCAATGGCTTGTGCGGTTTCTGTCATCATCACCACGATCGTCGTCTACACCAGCTTTAGAGAGGTTGACCGCAACTATATTAAAGTAGTGCAAACCTTTGGCGCAGGGAAGCAGCAAATTTTTACGCTGGTCATTCTGCCCGCAACCATTCCGACCATCGTATCTACCTTAAAAGTAAATGTCGGTCTATCCTGGATCGGGGTCATTGTCGGGGAATTCCTCGTCTCCAAGGAGGGACTGGGCTACCTCATCGTCTACGGTTTCCAAGTATTTAATTTTACCCTGGTTATGGTAAGCTTGGCTGTCATCGCCGTCGTGGCAACTGTGATGTACCAGTTGGTTGCCATTCTGGAGCGCAAGCTTACCAGCCAGTTTAAATAGATGCGGGGAGATGCCTTCCCCAGTGGCCGCATCAGACCCAGCTCACGCTGACCAGGTGCGGCCCACCTAAAAAGGTCACGCCAGTCTATCGGCGTGACCTTTATCCATTGCTGCCTATTTCCACCGCTTCCACCACGGTTTTTTCTCGGAATCCGCCTGCTGCGGCTGCTCCATCTCACTTGGCTCAGCGTTCCCAGCAGTCAACTGTGCCAGGTGCTTCTCTACCGCGGGACGGTACTCTTCCCGCACATGCGGCTCCATCGCTTCTAACACCTCTGCTGCCCGCTCCTTCTGCTCCGTGACGATCAGTGCATTCGCGTAGTTAAATCCGGCAAACGGGAATTGAAAGGTAGGCTGCCAATACTGCTCCGCAATCTGGATCAACTGGTAGACGTACTGGGCTTGCCCCAGTTCGCCCGTCACTTTCATCACAACGTCTTCCATCTGTCCGGAACGCTCAATCGCCTGACGGTAAAACTCCATCGCCTTGTGCAGATTGCCATCCTGCAGAAAGAGCCGACCCAGGATCAGCTGCGGCCGCCATGCCCCCTCGCGTTCAGCTAATACCTTAAGCCGCTGCAGCAGTTCGTCTCTCCTGTTGCTTTCTTGAAAGTGGGAAACATACCAATCAAGTCCGTTTTCCTGATTCGGCTCCTTCATCAAGCCTGCTTCCAGTGTTTCAAACGCCTTCTCGCCTGCTCCCTCATAAGCGTATATTTTGGCGAGATTAGTATACGAGGTTCCGGAAGCAGGAAAGCGCTCGATGCAGGTGCTCAGCAGTTCCTTGGCCCGCTGGAATTCCCCTGCCTGCATATGAACGACTGCGCGGAAGACAAGCGCACCCTCAATCGGTCCGTACAGTTCCAGCAGCCGATCAGCTGCCTGGGCCGCTTCTGTGGTAAATTTGTCCTGGACCAACTGCATGGCAAACTGACGCAATGCCTCCTTGTCATCCCAATACTGGTGAAGCTGATGGGGAATCACGTTTTTCTGGTATTCTTCACGCGAGATCTGAACCTTTTCTCCATGCTCGTTTGTAAACTCTATATACTCCGACATTCGAATCCTCTCTTTCCGTTCCAACCTACAGCCTACGCTATTCTTTTCGCGGACAAGCGGGAAATCCCTGCTCTGTGCAGGGGTACAGGGAAAAACGGTTTCCAGTTACGGAAACCGCCTTTATTAGATCCAGGCTTTTATGTTTACTTTGCGGATAAATTCCTCTGCTGTCTCCTTCACGGCAGCATCGCCATCTTTGGATGCCGGTTCATCAATGCCCATGATCTGCCGGAAAAGGGCCTCATTGCGAGTTGCCAACGCATGATCAAGCAACGACTCACGCTGAACTCTCTCCGCTTCCCTCCTCAGCAGCTCCTCTTCCAAAGCCATGTCAGCCTCAACAAGAGGATATTGTTTATCTGTTTTCGGAACGCGGACAATCCACTCAAACGCGCTGTCCGGATTCCGATCGCGACCGATGATGTAAGCGTGTTCGCCTATGGGCAAACCCTGCTCAAAGGAGTCGGCAACGATCACAACGCGTTGTCCAAGTTTGAACATGTGCGCCATCCTCCTTTCTTGACTTTACATACGCTCTTGTTTTTATGATACTTTATAAGGAAGCCCGTGGGAAGTGGAAAATACCAAAGCTTCCCATCAGAGTGCAAATACCTAGATGTCAAAACCAGGCAGAACGAAAAGTTGAGGTGCTGACGACAATGTCGATATGGTTTTCATGGTTTATTATGTTCTGGATGTTCGTGTTACTGGGGCTAGTCGCCATAGGCGGTTACTTCATGTTTCGCAAGTTTCTCAAATCGATGCCAAAAGCAGACGGCAAGTCTGATCTCGATTGGCAAGATTATTATATCGATCAGACCCGCACCTTGTGGACCGAAGAAGGCCTAGCTTTCCTGAATGAACTGGTTGAACCGGTACCGCAGTTGTTCCGGGACGTCGCTCGCCGCAGCATTGCCGCCAAGATCGGAGAACTGGCTCTGCATGAAAAGGCAGATCAGATTACACAAGATCTTATCATAAAAGGGTATATCATCGCTACTCCCAAACGCGACCACAAGTGGCTGATCTCCCATCTGCAGGAAAAGCAGATCGACTATTCCGCCTATGAAAAACTGCTCAAGGCGTAAACGTGCTGATATCTCACTCGGGCGCTTCCTCGTTGACGGCGCGTCCTAATCGGCACAAAAATAATGAAACCATCTCCATTCTTGAACGTAGAGAATAGGAGACTTCCTCTAAAGGAGACGATAACGATGATGACAGCTTTCTTTACGATCTTGATAATTGGGTTTCTGATCTTGGTTGCAATCATTGCGATTGCTGGACTGATTCTCAAAAAGGGTGTGAAGTTCCTGAAATACTCTGGCCGTCGCCGTTTCAGCAGCAGCGATTACAAGTTCCGCCGTGGCGGTCCCGGCCACCATCACTACGGACACAAACACTACCGTCATAAATATACCAGCCACAGCGGTTTTTTCAGCAGTTGATCACCAAAAAAACTGCCCTGTACTTTAAGGGGCAGTTTTTTGTTGGACATTACCCACTCGCAGTCGATGCTGGGGACATACCTATGCCGGCTCTCTTTCTCTGTTCTTCCTCAATCCAAGCAGAAGTACACCTGCTATCATTACTATGCTGAACCCATATCTGAGCAGTGGATAGTCGATGAAAAAGGAATGGATAAACGGTTCGTCGATGATCATCTTGGACGCTGTCCATGCGAGGACGCCAGCCCCTACATAGAGAATGATCGGATATTGCTTTACCCATCTCAGGATCAGCGTACTGCCCCAGATCACGATTGGCACACTGATCAGCAGCCCAAGCACCACTAGCAGAAAGTCTCCGTGGGCGGCGCCGGCGACGGCCAATACATTGTCCAGCCCCATCACGGTATCGGCGACGAGGATTGTCCTGACCGCTGCCCATAGACTTGTTCCCGATTGGAGGTCCCCGTGATCTTTTTCTTCGACAAGAAGTTTATAAGCAATCCAGATCAGCAATACCCCGCCCACAAGGAGAAGTCCGGGTATGCGCAACAGCCAGAGAGCAATGAATGTCAGCAGGGCGCGAATCACGATCGCACCCGCTGTCCCCCAAAAAATCACCTTTTTTTGCTGTTCTTTCGGTACGTTTCTGGCCGATAGTCCAATCACGATTGCATTGTCTCCCGCCAGGACCAGGTCAATCACAATGATCGAAAGCAGTGCGGTCCAGAACTCTGGCGTAACATTGATCATGAATCATCACCCGCCCGTCCACTTTTGCTGTACCTCCGTTATTTTCCCTAGGACGACGGGCAATATTCATTCGGAGCAGTTGACGCCAAAAGGGGTCGCAAGCTCAGCTCTAGATTCCGCATCCTTTCCGCGCCCCTATGATTTATAATGGCCATTAAGCAGCCAATACCGATGACAGACGCAGACAACCACCCTTGCTCGGGTTCAGCAAGGGTGGTTGTCTGTCATCAGATGCTAAACAAACCTGCATGGAGGAACACTGTGATACGCTCCATTTCAATACGGTTTCACACTAGCTGCTCCGTTTTTAGGACCGACTGCTTCACAGGCTATATTGCCAAGGGGCAGTTTTTTTATTCGGTGGTATCTGCTGGCCGTATTGATGATAGCAGGTCCTGCAGGCGATCAAAGTTTTGTTCATTTGCTTTGGTAACGAATTCCCTGACCTTTTCGCATTCGGCCGCCGAGGCAAAGAGCATGCGCCACGTGAGTTCGGTCTTGTCCTCAAGCTCGACAAAGATTATCGTTAGCAAGAACTCATGGTCCGGATCTAGGTGACGGAGGATGATCCGTTCAGGTTCCACAATCTCGACAAAAATGCTCTTGTTTTCATAGTCAACGCCGCCAGGTCCATGCATCGTATAGTGCCAGACGCCATCCGGCTTCATCTCGAATTGATGAAACGTGTTCGTAAAGTTTTTCGGCCCCCACCATTGCGCAAGCAGATCGGGCTTGCTGCATGCTTTGAATAGCAACGCTCGCGGAGTATGAAAAATGCGTGTGTTGACGATCTCGCCGTCTGCGACCGCTTCAACAGAGGAAGGAGTGGTGCTTGCATCCTCGAATGTCATGGCAAAGCCTCCTAATCTGATTGGCTTTTTAAAACTCGTTGCGCAGCGCTTCCCCCAGCTTATCCAGCATGAGTTTTGTCCCATGCTCACGAACGGCTGGCGTATCGTGTCCGTCGAGAAAGGCACCCTGTTCGGTGAAAACAAGTTGAGTTCCGGTTCCATGTGGATGGAATTCTACGGTTACCACTGATACCGATATCCGCGTTTCCCCCAGGTCCATTGTGTAAGAATAAACAATGCGCTGATTAGGGACTATTTCCTGATACTGGGCCTCAAAAGTGAAGATCGGGCCTTCCGGGGGGCCACCCTGATTTGTCTCACGTCCGCCAACTCGAAAGTCAAAATGATCTGCTTCCGCAAACCAACGAGACTTTCGTAGGGGATCGGCCTAGGCAGCGAACACCTGTGATGGCAAGACGTCATAGTTTCTTTCGATAACAAAAGTGTCATGGGTAACAAATCGCTTTTCCATACTGTTATTCCTCTCCTAGGTTTGGTTTCTCTAGATAGTTGGCGAGAAAGTCTGCAAGCTGGTCAAAATGGGCGTTCCATTCTCGCCTGTCGTTCAGCAAAATAGTTTTCGTGGCTTTTTTTCATCATTCGCAATAATCGGGTAAAATTTTCAACCGTCAATGGTTGTTCCATTTTCATAATTCTCAATGCATTTTGCAATTCTTTCAAAAGGATCTGTTCAGCACTGATGTTTTGTTTAAGCCTATCAATTTGAAGTGATATGACATCGATCGGGTTGTATTGTTCATCCGCGAGAATCGATTTAATCTCCTCCAGAGATAATCCCAAGTCCTTCAAGGCCAAGATTTGTTGCAATTTCGAAATGTCAGCTTCGTGATACAGCCTGTACCCGGAATCAGAATATCCGGACGGAGAAAACAAGCCGATCTGGTCGTAGTATCGTAAAGTCCGAATGGTTAGTCCTGTTATCTTTGCAAGTTCTCCAACCTTCCAGTTTTTATTGCTTGTAATGATCATCTCCTCGTTTCGCGCGATTATTTACCGGTGATTGTATGATATAGCATGACGTCACGTTAGGCTCAAGAAAAAAGAAAACTTTTTATTGCATACGGTGGGTTTGGATCTCAAGAAACCACGCTGTGCGTCAAAAGAACAACTCATTTCCCCGATACCCCGCCTGAAACCAGAAAGGCCATCACATCTGCACTGTCCGCTTCAAGCTGCTCCACCTGTTCACAGGGCACAATCAGCAGATTTCCGGCAAAGTTGTACGATTGGGGCAGGTATACGGCAACGTGATCGCGCAGCCCAAACGTTTCCAGCGAGTCGCGCGTGATAAAGCCGATCACTTTTACTTGACTGTCTGCACTAAGTCGCACCAACACCGGTTGGTCAAAGCTTTTTTTCTCCCCTACAAAAGCGCCAATCAGATCTTTGAGCGAGTTGTACAGCAGTTTCACCAGCGGTACACGGGTAAACAAACGTTCCACCAGCGTAAGTGCGCTTTTCGTCAGCGCTCCTGATGCGAGAAAGCCGATTGCCGTAATAACCACGATAGTCACGGCGAAACCCAAACCCGGTACGGTAAATCCCAGCCAACTGTCAACAGTGATAAATACCTGGTACAGCACAAAGATCGTAACAGCCAGAGGCACGGAATACAAAAGTCCCTCCAGAAAATACCTTGCCAAACGTCTCATACCGTTTCCCTCCTCCTATCAGCGATTGTACTGGCCTTCTTCGGGAATGAAAAGAGTTCACAGACACATCTGCGAAAAAGTGTGTTACGCTAAGAAGGATTGGGGTCACCCAGAGGAGGAAAGCACATGAAAAAGCAGGTTCTGCTCACACATGGCCATTACGAAATCTATGCCTGTGACGGAGATTCACTCTATCTGCACAGCGAGCATGCCCAAGTGGTAGCGGTCATCTGTCTCTATCGGGGCAAAGTCACCATTGTGAAGCAGTATCGAAGGCTGATGAGCAAAAATACATACGAACTTCCCGGAGGTGCCGTAGAACCCGGCGAGACGCTGGAGGCAGCGGCTCGCCGTGAATTGTTGGAAGAGACTGGATTGGCTTGTGATGAGGTGAAACCGTTAGGCACCATTCAATCTTTGGCTTGGCTGACCAATCGGAAGCTGCACATCTTCTTTACCGACAGCATCATCGCAGAACAGCCGCAATCACTCGACACCGA
This sequence comes from Brevibacillus humidisoli, assembly GCF_020923435.1. Taxonomy (NCBI): domain Bacteria; kingdom Bacillati; phylum Bacillota; class Bacilli; order Caryophanales; family Paenibacillaceae; genus Brevibacillus; species Brevibacillus humidisoli. The sequence goes on from NZ_CP087263.1 coordinate 2,220,789, forward strand.
TGAAGAGATCGAGGTACGGTACTACGAGGTAGACGAGGTTTTTCGATTGATCGCAGAGGGAGAATGGCCGGATAGTGAGATTGCCCACAGCATGCTGCTGGCCCGCTTGAAAGGTTACCTATGATGGGCTCATGCCTGCTGAGGCAGTATTGGGAACATTCTGTTATGATGAAGAGAGGTACTGTTTACGAAGCTACTATAAAGGCAAGTGAGGGAGGGATCTATCATGGAAACCAACACGAATCGACAGATCGTTTCCACAGACTGGTTGGCAGAACATCTGAGTAATCCCGATGTAGCAGTCATTGACTGCCGGTTTGTCTTGGGCAAGCCTGGCGCAGGGCTGCAAGCGTACACCGCTTCCCATATTCCCGGCGCACTCTACTTCGACCTGGAGCACGATCTGTCCGGACCGAAATCAGCGGACGGACACGGCGGCCGTCATCCGCTGCCTGACACCGCATCGCTGTCGCGGCTCTTTTCTAGTGCCGGCATTGATGAAACGGTAACGGTTGTGGCCTATGATGATCAGGATCTGGCCATGGCTTCACGCCTGTGGCGGCTGCTCCGTTACATGGGGCATGACCGAGTAGTCGTATTGGACGGTGGCTGGCAGGCCTGGCAGCGAAAAGAGTATCCCGTAACGTCTGAGATCACGACAAGACCTGCCCGCCGATTTACGGCCAGTCCGCGCCCCGAAATGCTGGCTACTGTCGAGGATGTCAAGCACCGAAGTGAGCAGGCAGCACTTATTGATTCACGGGCAAAAGAACGCTACAGCGGTCAGCAGGAGACTATCGATCGCAAAGCGGGGCACATCCCAGGTGCACTGCACTACTTCTTCAAAGAAAATCTGACTGCAGACGGAACGTTGCGCTCCACACCTGAATTGCGTGAGCGGTTTACCCCTCTCGCCAATCAGCAGGAGTTGATCATCTACTGCGGCTCCGGGGTGACTGCCTGTGTCAATCTGCTCGCCCTGCATCAGATCGGACGACCTGATGCCAGACTATACCTCGGCAGTTGGAGTGACTGGTGTTCGTATGACAACCCGGTGGCAACCGGCGACCAACCATAGAAGTCAAATCGCCTGACTACCCATCGAATAGCCAGCCCCTCTATGGAGTGCCGTCTTTGTCTTCTCCTCCTGCCGATCGATGTACCACCTGCCACCATTCATTCTCGTCTGTGCTGCCATATCTACTGATCTCAAGGAGGAGTATAGATGAAGCGGTTTTTCAAGCTTCTTTTCTGGTTTGGCTATCAAGAGGCCTTATCCTGTTTGTTTCCTGCCTTTATCTTCCTGTCCCTGGCCATCTCCCAACTGATCACCATCCCGGGGCTGCCTCGCTATGACCTTCTGCTGCTGCTCTGCATCGGGATGCAGGTCTACATGGTCAAAAGCGGGCTGGAGACACGTGACGAGTTGAAGGTGATCACCCTGTTCCACTTGATCGGTCTTGGTCTGGAGATTTTCAAGGTGCACATGGGGTCGTGGTCGTATCCAGAGGCAGCCTACAGCAAGCTGTTTGGGCGTCCCGCTCTACAGCGGCTTTATGTACGCCAGCGTCGCCAGCTACCTCTGTCAGGCCTAGCGGAGGCTTGACGTGGCCATTCTCCGTTGGCCTGTCGCGACGTTCACCGTTCCGCTGGGAGCGGCCATTTACCTCAACTTTTTTACTCATCACTTCATTTGGGATATTCGCTGGTTGTTGATCCTGCTGATGTTCGTGGTCTTTTGGCGGTCGCATGTCCTCTTTTCGGTGGCCGGTCAACGCTTTTCGATGCCGCTCTCGCTCTCCTTTTTCCTCATCGGCTTTTTTGTCTGGATTGCGGAGAACATCGCCACTTTTCTCGGTGCCTGGCAGTATCCCAACCAACGCAGCGGCTGGGATCTGGTGCACGCGAGTAAAATCAGTTCGTGGTTTTTGCTGATCATCGTCAGTTTTATCATTGTGGCTCAGCTCAAGCACGTAAAAGCCCATTTGCAGCGAGACCCTGCCACACCTCCCACTCATAAGGTCTGATTCCCTGACCAGGGTGAGCCAAAGGGGTAGATCGCTCTTACTTAGGGTCTGCTGAACAGATTAAAAATCCAGTAACCACAAGGGTTTTGTCTCGTTTTTATCGAATTCATGTGCAAGGAAATCAACTATTTTCCCTCAAATTCCTTGCACATGGAGCGTATCTAGATGTACGAATTCGTCTCTTATCGTGAAAACCAATTGGTTCTTCCTGATGATTTTTTCCTGCCGTTTGGCGGCAAGTTGAATAAAGAAAATCGCTGGGTTAAGCTGGCTGGGTGGGTTCCTTGGGCGTATGCGGAAGAAAAGTACGCCTAGTCTTTCCGTGACACGTTTCGTGGCCAAAAGGCCGTTTCGATTCGCGTTGCTCTTGGTGCGCTCATCATTCAGGAACGCTTGCAATTGTCGGATCGGGAAACGGTTCAGCAGATCGTAGAAAACCCGTATCTGCAATATTTCATTGGGTTGGAAGGCTATCAGGATCATCCGCCGTTCCATCCGTCGCTCATGACGCATTTTCGCAAGCGTCTGGGCGAGCAAGTGCTTTGTGAAATCAACGAGATCATCGCAGTCGAAGCTGCTAAAACGTCCCAAGATACTGACCGTGACGATGAACCGAAATCCGGTACAAAACCGAAAGGCAAACGTACGGCGAAGCGTCAGTCAGGATCCGAAGAAGATCAGAATCAGGGCGTCTTGCTACTGGATGCTACATGTGCTCCGGCGGATGTGGCGTACCCGACCGACTTGAACTTGCTGAACGAAGCGCGTGAGAAATTGGAGGGGGTCATCGACACGTTGCATGCTCCGTTGGTTGGCTATGCCCACAAGCCACGAACCTATCGGGAGAAGGCGCGAAAGGCGTTCCTGGCCGTGGCCAAACAACGGCGGGCGAGTGGCAAGGTGATTCGTCGTGCCATCCGCAAGCAACTTCAGTATGTTGCACGTAACCTTCGAATCATCGAAAACCTTGCCTTACGGCAGTCGTTGACGCTTTTGAGCCGGAAACAGTATCGTGACTTGCTTGTGATTCAGGAATTGTATCGACAACAGTGCCTCATGTTCGAGCGCAAGACGCATCAGATTGAAGATCGCATCAGTCAGCCACACGTTCGCCCGATGGTACGCGGTAAGGCGAAAGCTCGCGTAGAGTTTGGTGCCAAGGTATCCGTAAGCATGGTGAACGGCTATGCCATTCTGGAGCGCCAGTCGTGGGATAACTTCAACGAAGGTGTAACGTTAGTTGAAGTGGTTGAAGCACACAGGAGATGCTTTGGGTTTTACCCGAAGGCCGTACTGGCCGATCAGATTTACCGAACGCGGGAGAACCGGGCATTCTGCAAGGCACATGGCATTCGCCTGAGCGGCCCTGCGCTTGGTCGTCCAGCTCAAGGAGAAGCAGCCGCAGAACAACGGCGAGTCGAAAAGCAAGATGCGTGCGAACGCAATGCTATAGAAGGCAAATTCGGCGAGGGCAAGCGCAAGTATGGGCTTGGCCGTATTCGAGCACGCCTGCAAACGACGAGTGAAACCGTCATCGCCCTCCAACTGCTTGTAATGAACCTTGAACGTATGTTACGGGCTCTCTTTTTGCCGTTTTTCAGATTGTTGCGGGGCCTGTTTAAGCATCCCAAAACTGCCTAGCTATGAAACGTTCAGCAAACCCTAATTATCCACCCCAATCATCGGTAAAGATCTATGACCTATAATTTTGAAGTATAGCGTATGCCCTTTGTACATCATCTTTATGAACTTGTAGCCTTGTTGTTTGTTGTATTGTTGGTGCTTGCATCAACGATTTTCTCCAGTTTTTCGCGTGCTTCGTTGAGTAAATGCAAGTCCGTCGGATACGTGATGTCAGCAGGTTCACAAGTAGCATCCAGCAACAGCTTGCCCTTACGGGCAATGGGCGTGGTTTGTTTATCTGGAGGCATTGACGAGGAATCACCCGAGTCAGAGGAACCCTCCTGTGGCGGATCATGTTTATCCTTGTCACCTTGTTTGCGCTGTGCTTCTTCTTCCAAAATCCATTCGTTGATTTGACTGATGATATCTTCTCCGAGACGTTTACGGAAATGCGTCATGAGCGAATGATGAAAGGGCGGTTTATCCTGATAGCTTGGTAAACCGATGAAGTACTGATAATACGGGTTTTCTGTGATTTGTTGTACCGTTTCGCGGTCGTCTAGCTGCTGGCGCTCTTGAATGTACAAGGTGCCGAGGGCAACACGAACCGATTCGGCTTTTGACCGCGCATTGATTTTCTGAACGTCTTGGCATACTTCTCTTCTGCGCGCCACCATGGAATCATAGCAGCGAGCTGAACCCCGCGGTTCTCTTTATTCAATTTGCCGCCAAACGGCAAGAAAAAATCTTCAAACAGTTGTAATTGACTCTCAGGTCTATGGTACATGGCTTCTCTCTCCACGTGCACGAATTTTGGCAGGAAAACGATATTTTCCTTACACTTGAATTCGACCCAAGAAGCCTGAAACCCTTGTAAACCCTGGGAAAATTTAATGTTCAGCAACCCGAAATTAGTAGGTTGAGAGTTTAAAATAAATTTTATGGACTCCATAATAAGGGTTTGGATCAATCAGATCATAACGAATCTTTGGTTTACTCAGTTGGTTTGCCGGTTTAAATCCGGCTTTTTTCTCATTGCTACCGTAGATAAAACACATTAGTCTACCGTGAGCATACTTGGCTTAGTCTTAACTCAGTATATTACCTCCATCCACATTTAATGTTTGTCCTGTTATGTAGTCAGAGTCTGGTCCCGCAAGAAAAGATACAACATTAGCTACATCTTCAGGCTGTTCAATTCTTCCTAAAGGAATAGACCTAACTGCACGGCGCTTAGGTTCTCCAACAGGTAAATTAAGTAATTTCGCAAACTTTTTATCTACTTGTGTCCAAAAGTCAGTGTCTACTACACCTGGAGCAATAGCATTGACATTAATATTGTAAGGCGCAAGGGCAAGTGCTGCTGACTGTGTTATACTGATAACGGCTGCTTTACTCATACAATATGACAAACAGAACGCATCTCCACGCCGCCCTGCCTGTGATGCGATGTTAATGATCTTGCCGCTGCCTTGCTTCACCATGTACTCAGATGCTGCTTGCAAGGTGAAAAATAATCCCTTCACATTGACGGCAAAGTGAACATCCAACTCTTCTTCTGTTATGTCAAACAATGGGTTGAAGATCCCTACTCCTGCATTGTTTACTACTATGTCTATACTCCCCCAAGCGGACACCACATCAGCAATACTCTTCTTTATAGTACTTCGATCGCGAACATCAGCTTTTATGACTAGAACTTCACCTCCAATATTTTCTATTGCCTTGCCAACTTCCAGAGCAGTCCTTTCATTGACATCTAGTATGACCATTTTCGCTCCATCTCGGGCAAGTCGCAAACAAATTGCCTTTCCAATCCCTTGCCCACCACCAGTAACAATTGCTATCTTTCCATCTAATAAATTCTTCATATCTATCCCCTTGATAAATTTTTATAAGAGAAGAATAAATAGGAATATTTTATAATCTGGCCGAAAGAGAAGTCTTGGTGGTTTTCCTGGTAATTAAAAACCTAAAGACAAATATAAAAATTAATAACGTTGCAAATGACAAAAACATGAGAGGAACGTTCCAGATCAATAACAAAGTATATGCCATTAAACGTGGAGTTATAGTTAAGAAAGCTCCAATAGATGTAAGACGGCCAAGTAATTCCTCCGGCGCCACTTCTTGGAGTGCTTGGCGAGTTATTAAATCAAACCATGGTAGGCTGAGACCAATAAACATTGCAAGGGTCATGATTGAGGTTATATCAGATTGTATTAAAACCAATAACATCAAGACCGCTAATATTAATAAACTAAGGTATGCTAATAATCCACGATCTTTGACCCTATTTAAATAGTACCCTGACAAAATTGTCGCGATTATTACACCCAGGAATACAAGTGAATACACAATACTAAATTTCATAACATTGATTTGTATTGAATTATGAAGGAGTATGGGTAAGCTAACCCAGAAAAAACCTAAGGCAAAATTGGCCAGTGCCTCAGAAATAAATAGTCGTCCTGCCCACGGATTTTGACGGATCCATAGCCATGCATCCTTTAGTTTTGGGAGATTTTTGGAAGTAGTCTTAACCTGATGCGACAAACTTACAAAAAGTGTTACGATTGCAGCAACAGCAAAACTGAATGCGTTAAAACCGAATGAAAAGGCGGTCCCATAACTTTCAATGAGGAATGCACTAAATACTGGACCTATAAGACCAGTTAAAGAGTAAAGAAAAATCACCAGTGCGTTTGCAGATTCAAGATCTGAATTATTAGTTGACTTTGGAATTGCTGTAAAAAAAGCTGGTTCAATAGTTGAACCTATAATCCCAAAAAAAGCCGCAAAGAGTACAATGACACCGAAGTTAGTATAATCCCCAATTGACAAACCTGTAAAAATCCCCATCGCAGCTGCCATAACGAAATTAATCCAGAAAAAAACTGTTTTAGGGCTATATCTGTCAATAAAAGATCCAGATATTGGGCGGGTAATTGCAGAAGGGATGTCTTTAGCCAACTGAACCATTGCCATGGAGCCGACAGAACCAAAATTGGTGGCGATAAGCCAGTTCATTGCAATCTGAAAGGCATTATCACCAAGTGCGGAAATGCTTTGTCCAAGCCATAATAATCTAAAGTTCTTATGTTTTAGAGCTTGCCACATAAAAATATCGCCTCTCTTTATTAATTCCTAATTGGTCTTATCAAGCAATGACAGTTTGTTATATTGCATCATAAGGAATTGGCCATTTTAAAACTCTATAAGGCAATGTAATTAGGTAGTCATGATATTCTAACAATATTCCTTCATTAACAAGCTGCTCCACATAAGAACTTCCTTCGTTTATTTGATCTCGATGTTGAGGAGTTAGACATTGATAAACAATGTTCAACAGTGGTAACTCATCAATTACAAATCTGCAAGAGTTTTCCGGTAATCTTGTGTCTTTTATTAAGAGAAATGATGGGCCTTTACGATAATAAAAAGAGCCGTATCTATAATTTTGATGCCATTCTTCAATTAGATTTGTGTAACCAGGCACATCTAGTTTGATTGGTGGCACCATATGAAACAATTGGTAAAAATCAAACTTTTCCGTCACTACTCCCTCCCAATACATTTTTATACCTAGGGACTGACTATCTCTCATTAATTGTATCTGTTTAATATACTGACCCCATAAGACCCCAGACAAAATGTAAGTTATAATCAAGGAAGGGTCGAAAGGGGTCTTTGTTATGTCGAGAAGAAAATGGACAGCCGAAGAAAAAATGAATATCGTCCTGAAGGGAATGGCTCCTGGCGCAAACATCTCCGAGGTATGCCGCAACCACGGCATTGCCCAAACCCTTTATTATCGTTGGCGTGAAGCATTCCTCCAAGCGGGGCTTTCTGGCCTTTCCGCGGGTCCTTCTACCCGTGAGCAACAGTTGGAGAAAGAGCTGGAGGAGGCAAAGAAACTGCTGGGCGATCAAGCCATGCAGATCGAGATCCTCCGAAAAAAGACGAACTGGGGTCGGAAGTAGGAAGTCGTCAGTTGGTTCAGGCTCTCCATCGTGAAGGGCATCCGATCCCGCGCATTGCTTCTGCCCTTCAACTGAATCGAACGTATTGCTACGCTCTGCTCAAGCCCTTGCGGACACAAAAGCGCTAACGTCCTGATGAAGCCGAAATCAAAGCCGAGATACGCCAGTTGTGCACAGAGCACCCGACCAACGGCTATCGTCGCATCCGGGTGTGGATGAAGAAAAAATACCAGCGTGTCATCAATCATAAGCGTGTCTACCGGATCATGAAAGAACTGAATCTGTTGGTCGCCACCAAGGCATACGCCGCACGGCGTAAAAAAGAGAAAGGTAAGATCCCCGTCGAACGGTCCAACCAACATTTTCAAACAGATATGACCAAGGTGTGGTGCGGGAAAGACGGATGGGGATACCTTTTTGCTGTGATTGATGCTTATGATCGAGAGATTGTTGGCTACAGCTTTTCTCGCTTCTGCCGGACGGATGAACTGCTTCAAGCAGTGAACATGGCCATTGATTATCGGTTTCCAACGGGTGTCAAGGGGCAAGGATTACGTATTCGCAGTGATAACGGTTGCCAGATGACCAGCAAACGCTATGTACATGCTCTCAAGGATGCAGGGATCAAACAGGAACGAACGGGCTACAACAATCCCGATGCAAACGCTTACATCGAGAGATGGTTTCGTACGCTCAAAGAAGAAACGGTTTGGGTGCAAGAATACCTGTCTTTTTCCGAGGCGAAACAAGACATTGAGGAATACATCCGATTCTATAATGAGGAGCGTCCACACTCTGCTTTGCGGTACCAATCACCGACCGAGTTTCGGAAGTCGCAGATGGCTCATGCTGCATAACGATGCTTTTTCCGACCTATCCGAGACAGAGGGTGATCTGCGATATGGGTCAAGTGCCTTCCTTGACGCATATCGCAGATCATCCTACGATTCAGGTGGTCGGAAAACGTTCTAACGTAAAACAGCAAAAATTTGTCTGGACTTTTGGGGGGGCATTACGCAAATTATCAGCATATTGAGCGGGTTTTTCAATAAAACCTCCGCAACTAATTGAAAATCTTGCGAACACTTCACAATGTTTAGCTTCATCAGACACCGCTGTTGCCAGACATAATCGAGTTGGCGCATCCTCAGCCTCTTGTAAAAGCCTCGCAGATATAAGTAAACCGATTTCTTCAGTACTAACAGACTGACTGGCCATTTTCCATGCCAATTCCTCCTGATCTTTGCTCAACCCCCATGGCCTGTTCCATGGTATGTCAATTTTGGGATCCCATGCATAGGCCTCGCGTGCCTTTTCATATAACCGAAACTCTTCAAGTAAAGTGGTATCTTTCATAGAATGTGCGTATAGCATATAAGCAAACACCATCCTAATCTATAAAATTTGTAAAGGAATTCTCATTTTCAAATGTTAGTTGAATAACTGGGAGTAGAAGACTATATCAAGTGAACAATAGAGGTTAACAGGAGGTAATGTTCTGTGGAAACAGTCATAGATGTTATTAATTGCAGTCCCGCATAGCAACTTTAGAGAAATAAGACAAGAAGTCCTACGTGCAATATTTCAGTGATAACATAGTTGACTTTTGTCACGCTTGTCATATATCATTCTATAAACCTGCTATGCAAGCGATGTCTACTGCAAAAAGTGGTCTTATTTCAAACACCCTTTACCCCACCTTTTTTAGAAATGTCTATTTCATTTTACAGTATTTATCATTTATTTTCAAGTGTTTCCACAAGGTGAGTTGCTCAGTAAATTAGTTAATACCATTCATTAAGCTCCTTTAACACAAGATTTACTGTTGAATTAGAGCAAGGGGACTATTCACTCAATCCTTTTCCATTCAGTACATGGGTAAATTCTACGACTCCAACGTCTTCAAGCGGGAAAGTGGAGTCTCCTGTAGCTTTCACGACACCTATCTTCCCGACTCGGCGTTGGATCAACGCTGGGATCGTTTTGCTGGCAGATGATGGACGCGCTACTTCAATAGGTCCGCATATTACCTTTCCAGCCAGTGTGTCCGCTCACGTTTACTAAAGCCAGTCCAAGCGCTACCTGACCGCGATCTGTTTGCCGATACTAGGTCGTTCCATCAACTCACGGGCAGCGTCATTGAGGACAATTCCTGTAGATTCATTTGCACATTAATAACCGCACTGCTTTTATCACTCGCGGTCCTCCCAATTATGATAGTCAACAAATCATGCAGGATTACCTCTTATGTTCCATAATACTCTATGCTATCACAGGCCTTCAAATAATTAGGGTTTGCTGAACGTTTCACAGCTAGGCAATTTTCGGATGGTTAAACAGGCCCCGCAACAATCTGAAAAACGGCAAAAAGAGAGCCCGTAACATACGTTCAAGGTTCATTACAAGCAGTTGGAGGGCGATGACGGTTTCACTCGTCGTTTCTACTATAAAGGCAAGTGAGGGAGGGATCTATCATGGAAACCAACACGAATCGACAGATCGTTTCCACAGACTGGTTGGCAGAACATCTGAGTAATCCCGATGTAGCAGTCATTGACTGCCGGTTTGTCTTGGGCAAGCCTGGCGCAGGGCTGCAAGCGTACACCGCTTCCCATATTCCCGGCGCACTCTACTTCGACCTGGAGCACGATCTGTCCGGACCGAAATCAGCGGACGGACACGGCGGCCGTCATCCACTGCCTGACACCGCATCGCTGTCGCGGCTCTTTTCTAGTGCCGGCATTGATGAAACGGTAACGGTTGTGGCCTATGACGATCAGGATCTGGCCATGGCTTCACGCCTGTGGTGGCTGCTCCGTTACATGGGGCATGACCGAGTAGTCGTATTGGACGGTGGCTGGCAGGCCTGGCAGCGAAAAGAGTATCCCGTAACGTCTGAGATCACGACAAGACCTGCCCGCCGATTTACGGCCAGTCCGCGCCCCGAAATGCTGGCTACTGTCGAGGATGTCAAGCACCGAAGTGAGCAGGCAGCCCTTATTGATTCACGGGCAAAAGAACGCTACAGCGGTCAGCAGGAGACTATCGATCGCAAAGCGGGGCACATCCCAGGTGCACTGCACTACTTCTTCAAAGAAAATCTGACTGCAGACGGAACGTTGCGCTCCACACCTGAATTGCGTGAGCGGTTTACCCCTCTCGCCAATCAGCAGGAGTTGATCATCTACTGCGGCTCCGGGGTGACTGCCTGTGTCAATCTGCTCGCCCTGCATCAGATCGGACGACCTGATGCCAGACTATACCTCGGCAGTTGGAGTGACTGGTGTTCGTATGACAACCCGGTGGCAACCGGCGACCAACCATAGAAGTCAAATCGCCTGACTACCCATCGAATAGCCAGCCCCTCTATGGAGTGCCGTCTTTGTCTTCTCCTCCTGCCGATCGATGTACCACCTGCCACCATTCATTCTCGTCTGTGCTGCCATATCTACTGATCTCAAGGAGGAGTATAGATGAAGCGGTTTTTCAAGCTTCTTTTCTGGTTTGGCTATCAAGAGGCCTTATCCTGTTTGTTTCCTGCCTTTATCTTCCTGTCCCTGGCCATCTCCCAACTGATCACCATCCCGGGGCTGCCTCGCTATGACCTTCTGCTGCTGCTCTGCATCGGGATGCAGGTCTACATGGTCAAAAGCGGGCTGGAGACACGTGACGAGTTGAAGGTGATCACCCTGTTCCACTTGATCGGTCTTGGTCTGGAGATTTTCAAGGTGCACATGGGGTCGTGGTCGTATCCAGAGGCAGCCTACAGCAAGCTGTTTGGGCGTCCCGCTCTACAGCGGCTTTATGTACGCCAGCGTCGCCAGCTACCTCTGTCAGGCCTAGCGGAGGCTTGACGTGGCCATTCTCCGTTGGCCTGTCGCGACGTTCACCGTTCCGCTGGGAGCGGCCATTTACCTCAACTTTTTTACTCATCACTTCATTTGGGATATTCGCTGGTTGTTGATCCTGCTGATGTTCGTGGTCTTTTGGCGGTCGCATGTCCTCTTTTCGGTGGCCGGTCAACGCTTTTCGATGCCGCTCTCGCTCTCCTTTTTCCTCATCGGCTTTTTTGTCTGGATTGCGGAGAACATCGCCACTTTTCTCGGTGCCTGGCAGTATCCCAACCAACGCAGCGGCTGGGATCTGGTGCACGCGAGTAAAATCAGTTCGTGGTTTTTGCTGATCATCGTCAGTTTTATCATTGTCGCTCAGCTCAAACACGTAAAAGCCCATTTGCAGCGAGACCCTGCCACACCTCCCGTTCATAAGGCCTAATTCCATGGCTGCATCGGGTGGGGCCTCTTACTTAGCGAATCAGCGGAGCAGTCTTCCCGTTTTGTTCGCCAAACCAGACGAGGTGACTGATCGCCGCCAAAAACATCACGAGAAAGCTGAGAAAAAAGGAGTCGCTGCTGCTGGCGAGTGCGCCGGCAGCGAGCGGACCTGCGATCGCCCCTACAGACAACACGGCAGAATAGAGACTAAACGCACTGCCATAACTCTCCGTGCTGGAGTGCTGCATCAACTTGGTCGTCATCGCCGGAAACAACAGACCGAGACCGGCTCCGAAGAGACACATGGTCAGATGCAGCGTAAGGGGTGATTCAACTGCCAATGCGTACAGAACCAACCCCAATCCAACCAGCCCGATGAAACTGCGCCAGGTCGTGGAAAGCCGATTGATCCACAGCTGGCTTAATACCGCTAACGAGCCAACCCCCATCAGGCTAAACAACAGTCCGGTCACAGTCGGTGGCAGTCCCTGACGGTGAATCAGCAGCGGAATCTCATACATAATCGTCCCCTGTGCGTAGGTTATGGCAAAACTGCTGGCAAACACTGGGATCGTTGCTGGAGAAACACGCGTCCCCAACCAGGAAGGCTCCACAGGTCGTGGTGATCGCCGTCGAGGTGGCTCAACCCGGCTTCTCTCCCCTTGCAGCTTCGAGTCATGCCGCCGGAGTCTTTTCTCGTATCGATTCTCCTGTGGCAGCAGCATCACTGCGATCAGACCGGCCAGCAGCATCACCCCGCCAAGCGTATAAAACGAACCGATATAGCCTACATGAGCGGCCAGGAACCCGCCTATGCCAGGCGAGACAATGGAGGCTATCGTGATCACCATGCCGTTTTTGGCCATGACCCTCCCTTTCTCCTCCTCCGTCTTTCCGATCGCACCCAGCAGGGCGTAACAAGCGGGAGTAACAAACGCCATCGTAAACCCGAGCAGAAGACGAAGCACAAACAATGCCTGTGGCGTTGTCGCATAGGCATGGCCAGCCAGCAAGCATCCAGCGGCGATCAGACCTGCACTAATCCATCGTTTCTTGCTGTACCGGTCCAACAGCGGCCCGGCTACGAGATTACCCGCCAAATTACTCATAGAGTAGGCTCCCAGGAGGATGCCGATCATCACGGATGTCGCTCCCATCGAGGCAATATACGGAGAGAGAAACGGCAGTTGAGCATGCATGTCGAACGACGCGAGAAACAAAATGGCAAACAGCAGCCAGACGCGGTTCTGCACGATTTCTTCCACCCCTTGTCTATGTCGCTTTCGTCCCAAGTATATGTGGCGGAGGGCAAAAAAAGCAGTATAATCCGGTTCAAAAAATAGAGCGGTAGCATGCGTACCGCTCCCGCTGCCGCTTCAGACGCTCTCTTTTTTTCAGCATCTGTATCAACTCAACTGCTGTGACTCAGCACAAAACAAAAGCATCTGCCGCCATCCGTGCGGAGATGCTTGTCACACTGGTCCCCATTATTGCGAAACAGGGAAGCTTGAATAGATTCGTTTGGAGCGTTCAGCTCTGACTCTTTGCACCGTTATACCGGAGCCGCTTTCAAACCCAGCGAACTCTCATGGAACGCGAGATCGGGATACTTCTCTTGCGCCATGCGAAGCTGGTACTCACTCTCAAACAGCATCACCGGACGATTGTAGCGATCGCGCATGGTCTGGCTGCGGTTGAGCAGCTTGTCGATCGTTGCCTTGTCACCGTCGAGCCAGCGTGCGATCTGATAGGAGAGGCGCTGCATCAGAATCTCCACTCCATACTCTGCCCGCAGGCGGTGTTCCAGCACCTCAAACTGCAGTACGCCAACCACGCCGACGATCAATTCTTCCATCGGGTACGTCCGGAAGAGTTGAACCGTCCCTTCCTCCGTCAACTGCGCGATCCCTTTTTGGAACTGCTTGTGCTTCATCGCATCTTTCACCGTCACCTTGGCGAAGAATTCCGGCGAGAAGTGGGGCATCTCCTCGTATTCAAACGATTCCCCGATACAAAGCGTGTCTCCGATTTGAAAGATCCCCGGATCAAACAGGCCAATCACATCGCCCGCATACGACTCCTCCACAATCGCCCGATCCTGCGCCATAAACTGCAGCGGTTGAGACAGTTTGATCTCCCGTCCCAGTCGGACATGTCGAACCGCCATGCCCCGTTCAAAACGGCCGGAACAAATGCGTAGAAAAGCGACACGGTCGCGGTGCGCCGGGTTCATATTAGCCTGAATCTTAAAGATAAACCCGGAAAACGGCCGCGTATACGGATCGATCGGGCCAATCGAACTCCTCTTGGCAGAAGGTGCCGGAGCCATCGAGAGAAAATTGTCGAGAAAGGTTTGCACGCCGAAGTTGTTAATCGCACTGCCGAAGAAAACTGGGGTGAGTTCTCCCTTGTCTATCAGCTCAGCATCATAAGCATCTCCAGCGACGTCAAGCAGTCCGACCTCCTCCTGCAGTTGCTCGCACAGTGAGCTTCCCACACGCTCCCCTATCCGCGGATCATCCGGACCACTCACCTCAACGAACGAGATCTCTCGATGGTCGCTTCCTTCCTCGTACAATTCGACCCGGGATTTCTGGCGGTCGTACACGCCACAGAGATGACTGCCCATGCCAATCGGCCAGTTCATCGGATAGGATCGGATGCCAAGCACCCTCTCCAGCTCCTCCAGCAGTTCAAACGGATCTTTGCCGTGCCGGTCCAATTTGTTGATAAAAGTAAAGATCGGGATGCCACGCATCCGGCACACCTTAAACAGCTTGATCGTCTGAGCCTCTACCCCTTTGGCCGCATCGATAATCATCACGGCCGCATCGGCTGCTGTCAGAGTCCGATAAGTATCCTCACTGAAATCCTCGTGGCCCGGTGTATCCAGGATATTGATGTGATGTCCTTTGTAAGAAAACTCCATCGCACTGGAGGTGACAGATATACCCCGTTTTTTCTCGATTTCCATCCAGTCCGAGGTAGCGAACTTGCTGTTCTTGCGCGCCTTCACCATCCCCGCCTCACGAATCGCTCCACCGTAGTAGAGCAGCTTTTCGGTCATGGTCGTTTTACCTGCATCGGGGTGGGAAATAATTGCAAATGTACGCCGTTTGGCGATTTCTTCTTTCCACTTCGCCTGTTCAGTACTCATCCTCATTCTCCTATGTGATCGATTCTACTTATCGTAATATGCATACGATTATACAGGGATTTTCGCTCCTGTAAAAGCGTCAGGATTTGCAATCGACACGAGGTGATCACGTCATATTGCCTCCGCTGCAGCGACACAAAAACTGCCGAGAGATCTGAACTGGTTTTTTTAACCGCTTTCGTTATAATAGTGGTAAAATATTTTTGAACAACTAACCGAGGAGGATACATATGTCATCTGGCAATCAGGAGAAACTGGTCCGAGATTTTCAGGAATACGTGAAAAAAATGGTGAGCTATACGCAAGCCATTTCCATTTTGCATTGGGATATGCGCACACAGGCACCACGCAAAGGAATGGAAGCGCGCGCCCAATTGATCAGTGTGCTGGCGGGCGAACATTTTTCCCTGTCCACTGCCCCTCAATTCGGGGAGTACCTGGAGGCGCTCAGTGATCCGGCCATTTACAATACACTGGACCCGATTCTGCAGGGAACGGTTCGGGAGTGCAAAAAAGATTACGAACGCAGCCGCAAGCTTCCACCGCACCTGTACAAGGAGTTCGTTCTGCTGACCAACCAGGCGGAAACGATCTGGGAAGAAGCACGGGAGAAGAGCGATTTCTCGTTGTTCCGCCCCTATCTGGAAAAAATCGTACAGATGTCCATTCAATTCGTCGATTACTGGGGCTACGAGGGCAACAAGTACAACACGCTGCTTGACATCTACGAGCCTGGCATGACCGTTGACCAGCTTGACCAGATGTTTGCTGCGCTGCGGGAAAAAACTGTTCCGCTTGTCTCTGCCATTGCCGCATCGCCACATAAGCCGGATAGCAGCTGCCTGACACAATCGTTCGCTCTCGCTGAGCAAGAAGCTTTCAGCCGTTACATACTAGAACAGATCGGTTACGATTTCCAAGCAGGACGCATAGATCGCAGTGTCCACCCGTTTGCCACCGGCTTCGCTCCGACGGATGTGCGGATTACCACCCGCTACGACCAGAATCACTTCAATGTAGCACTGTTTAGCTGCATCCATGAGGCGGGTCACGCCATCTATGAGCAGAACATCTCGATGGATTTGTTTGGAACACCGCTGTGTGACGGTGCCTCCATGGGCATTCATGAGTCTCAATCCCGTTTCTGGGAGAACATGGTAGGAAGAAGCCGCGGCTTCTGGGATCACTTCTATCCCGACCTGCTGAAGGCGTTTCCTGCACAGTTTTCAGGCGTTAGCATCGAGCAGTTCTATGGTGCCATCAACGAAGTGACCCCGTCGATGATTCGCGTAGAAGCAGATGAACTAACCTATAACCTGCACATCATGATCCGCTATGAGATTGAAAAAGGCTTGATCAATCAGACGATCGAAGTAGGCGAACTGCCCCAGATCTGGAACGCCAAGATGAAAGAATACCTGGACATCGTTCCGCAAAATGACAGCGATGGTGTACTGCAGGATGTACACTGGTCAGGCGGCAGCTTTGGCTACTTCCCTACCTATTCGCTGGGCAACGTGTACGCGGCTCAGTTCGCCCATACAATGAAGCAGCAGATCAGCGGATACGAACAATTGATTGCAAACGGCCAGTTCGAGCCGATTCGCAGTTGGTTGAAAAAGAACATCCACCAGTACGGCAAACTGAAAAGCCCAAGCCAGTTGGTTCAAGATGTAACTGGCGAATCGGTAAACGCCGATTATCTGGTAGACTACCTGCAAAGCAAGTACAAAGCGATATACCAGTTGTAAACAAACGTGATTGACGCTGCGATGATTCGCAGTTGACAGCGGGCCGGCGGACATCCCCCGGCCCGTGCCATTGATCACTGCCGACACAACTGCCACTGTGCCCGTATGTAAGGGGACGAATGCAAGCGACACTGGACGTGCAAAAGGCATTGGCGCGGTATAGAAAGCCGTTCCCATTGTCGCGGGAGATGCAGACTACTGAGCGCCACCCTGAAGATCAGGGTCATCATCTACGTATCGCACACTGTGATCGATCCGCCAACTAGGATCTTCATCAAAGTGAAAATTGGGGTATGACCATCCTTCGTACCAGACATTCATCTCGAATCCGTCGTTCTGCGGTTCTGACTCGATATAGACGCCATGCGAAAAGAAGAACTCCCCGACGTGGAGAGGAAGGTTTACATCGCACAGGAGACAGTCATTCTGTAAGTTCCAGACAACATGGTCATCGTCAAGCTCGAAATCAAGATCAATCTGCACAGGAGGATAATCTGCCTGCTCCCGGGCATCTTCCATGATACCAAACGAAAGGCTTACTTTGCTGGCTGCCGCATCGGAAGGCTCTGGATCGAGTAAATCGAGATTGGCATCCTGCTTCCACCATTGCGCCTTGAGGCCAAATAGAATGCGGTTAGGATAGGCAGCATGCTCCGGTTCAAAGGTATGATCAGCACGCAACTGATAATAATCGATCTTAGATGAACTCTCGTCCTGTTTATATACACGATATTCTGTCTGCCAAAACGCTGCCTTTTCATCCGGCATGACCCATAATGCCAATACTTTGGCTTGTGGCTGATCATCGAAGCCGTTCCGCAGAATTCTACCCCATTGGTTGTCCGCCATTCTTTTTGTCGCTTCGCTGGATTTCTTCCCCTTTTGTTTGGAATTAATCACACCTTTTGCGATAGCTGATTGAATAGTTTGTCGCGATACATCAGCATCCTTCTTGGCGTATACATAAATGGGTACATACCCGGTTTGATCGGTGAACATTGCCAAAGCCAACCATTCCATTTGCACGTCATGCTGAATGATGCTCAGTCCCAAATACCCTGCCTCTTCCAGCTCAGATATCTTTCCCACTTGCGGCTCAAACATGACGATCCCACCATCTTGCAATCTCTGTTCCGCCTCATCTATGGATGAAACAGGAATCGGATTTTCTACCATCTCTACCGATTCGGCGGGAGATAGAACAAAGGCAACCTGTAAAACCAATACAAAGCAACTTACAACAAACAGCAAGCTGGCAGCCGTTTTTCTCATGAAACCCCACCTCTCTATATGATCTCTTTCTGTTGGGGCTAGAGCCATTCTGGCTCATTGTGTTACATCCTCCCATAATCGCAAACAATTGGATAGATCGACCTCATTGTATCCAACCGCTGATAGCTGGTTAATAGGAAGAATGAACCATTTGGCCTATCGATCCGAACTGCTTACCTTACAAAAGTGTAAGGAAACTGAAATGAAACGAAATGGCTTCCCTCGCCTCCTCTTCTCTACAATAGACATACAAGGACATGAGACCAGGGGAGATTACAGTGATGGAGACCGCACGAGAATACCAGCAAATGTACATGGAGTATTCCAATAAAATATATCGCTACTTTCGATGCCGGGTACCAAACGATTGGGATGCGGAAGACCTGACCTCCACCGTTTTCCTCAAGGTGTATTCCAAACGAGCGCAATACGATGGCCGGTATCCCTTTGGTGCCTGGATCTATCGCATCGCCCACAACACCTTGATTGATTTTTTGCGAAAAAAAACGGGAACAGCCCATCGGGACAGATGGTTTTGATACGACAGAAATGGATGAAGCCCTGCTGCCCGAGCAGCAGCTTCTAATCAAAGAATCGCGAAGCCAGCTATGGGAACAGGTATATTGTTTGACCACCGACCAGGCGAAGCTTCTTTCGCTCAAGTATCAGCGCGGTCTCAAAACCCGCGAGATCGCAGCCATCCTCGGAAAAAGCGTCAACTCCATTAAAGTGAGTCACTATCGGGCATTAAAACAATTGCAAAGACGGCTGGCCTTTCGACGTCAGCAATATGGGATGGAGACCTAATGCCATCCCTTTTTGGTATAGTAAGAGTAAGAATCAAATCGTGACGTAGCGGTCGCGAGTAAGGAGCACCCAAAGGGCACACGTTCTCGCTCCTGCATGGAAGCATTTCGACGTAGCGGTCGCGAGTAAGGAGGAGTTTCTGGCGATGTCGACCATTATGATTGTAGAGGACGATCCCAAAATCGTCCAACTGCTGAAAGCCCAGTTAGAGAAGTACGGATATGATGCAGCTGAAGTAACGCAGTTTGACCGCGTTTTAGAAGATTTTACGGAGAGAAATCCGGACCTGGTGCTGCTTGATGTCAATCTGCCCAAGTACGATGGCTTTTACTGGTGTCGGCAGATCCGTTCCGTCTCCACCTGTCCGATCTTGTTTATCTCTGCACGGGACAGCAAAATGGATCAGGTGATGGCCTTGGAGAACGGTGCAGATGATTACATCACGAAACCATTTGACTACGATGTTGTATTGGCTAAGATTGGCAGTCAGCTTCGGCGGGCCTACGGGATGTACGCATCCCCGAATAAAGAGCGGAAAATCGAAGTGGCCGGTTTGGCACTTTATCCGGAGCGGTTGGAACTGGGCTATCAAGAGCAAAAGGTGGAGTTGAGCAAAAAAGAAGCGCTGCTGCTGGAACTGCTGCTTTCCCAATCTCCTCGTGTAGTCAGTCGGGAACGGCTGTTGGAAAAGCTGTGGGACGAGCAGTTTGTCGATGAAAACACGTTAAATGTCTACATTACGCGCATGCGAGCAAAGCTGAAGGAATTAAACCTGGACGGTGTGATCGAGACGGTGCGCGGTGCCGGTTATCGGCTGAAGGTGACATGGGGGGACGATGATGCGCCTCTTCATTCGTGACCAGTTGTGGTTTCTGCTGCTGTTCGTGTTCCAGCTCACTCTTCTGCTGCTGATCTTCTGGTTGGACGGGTATTGGAACCCATGGGTTGTCGCCTACGCGGGATTCCTCTGTCTGTTTTTCGCTGCTGTCTACCTGCTCATCCGCTATCTCACTCATCGCCTCATCTATCAGCGGTTGAGTACACCCGTTGACGCTCTGGAAGAAGTGATGCAGCCGTTGGGGAATGCTCCGTTAGCCAGAGCCTTGGATGAGTCGTATCAACGACACTATCGCCTCTACAGCGAACAACTGCATCGCTATGAGCAGAAGCAGCGAGAGCACAATACCTTTATCCAGCAGTGGGTGCATCAGATGAAAACCCCTCTCTCCGTCATCCAACTGCTGCTGCAGGACCAAGACGACAGCCAGTCCGACAGTGTCCGTGAAGAGCTGGACCGACTAAAACGTGGGTTGGAGACAGTCCTCTATTTATCCCGTTTGGACCGGTTCGACCGCGATTTTGTGATTGAACCGGTCTCGCTGCGCTCGCTGGTTCAGCAGGTGCTCTCCGAAAACAAGCGATTGTTTATTCGCAACGAGGTATATCCCGAGCTGAGAGTAGACGCGCAGTGGCTGGTCGCTTCGGATGAGAAATGGCTGAGCTTCGTGCTCAATCAGTTAATCACCAACGCCGTCCGCTACTCAGCCGGCAAGAGCCGGAAGGTAAGC